>NZ_JBEYXN010000005.1:85731-314072 GCF_040704625.1 Streptomyces sp. NPDC046866 | reverse complement strand
CCCCGTCCGCCCAAACACCGCGCGGGCTGGATTCATCCAGCCCCGCCGGCGTTTGAGGCGCTGGGGGTACCCCCAGCGGTAGCTGGGGGAGGGTCCGGGGGCGGAGCCCCCGAAGGGGGTGCAGGGGCGCAGCCCTGCGGCGGGGGCCGGGGCCGCAGGTCCCGGTTTCGGGAAGGGGCGGGGTGGGGAAACGGCTCCGCGCAGCGGCAGGGCCGGGCCGCCCGTCTCGGCCGCACCGCCACCCCGGGGGGCCTTCGGGCCGCCTGCGCCCCGGGCAGCGGCCCGCGCTCCGGGCCGGCAGCGGTCCGCCTTCCGGGCTCGGGCAGCGCCCCGAGCCCCGGCAGCGTCCTGCGTGCCGGGCTCGGGCAGCGGCCCGCGCTCACGGCCCGGCAGCGGCCGCCCAGGCTCCGGGGCCCGCGGAGGCGGGGAAGCGCGCCGGGGCCCGGCGGGGGCGGCGGCGCGCTTCGGGGGTGCGGGGCTCAGGCCGTGGCGGCGATGTCCGCGTAGCCCTCGATCTCCTGCGGGTTGCGCTTGCCGGGGCCCGTGTACCGGGCGGAGGGCCGCACCAGCCGACCCGTCCGCTTCTGCTCCAGGATGTGCGCCGACCAGCCCGCGGTCCGGGCACACGTGAACATCGACGTGAACATGTGCGCCGGGACTTCCGCGAAGTCCAGCATGATCGCGGCCCAGAACTCGACGTTGGTCGCGAGGACGCGGTCGGGACGGCGGGCGTGCAGCTCCTCCAGCGCGGCCTTCTCCAGGGCGGCGGCCACCTCGTACCGCGGCGCGTCCAGCTCCTTCGCGGTGCGCCGCAGCACCCGGGCGCGCGGGTCCTCGGCCCGGTACACGCGGTGCCCGAAGCCCATCAGCCGCTCGCCCTTGTCCAGGGCCTTCTTCACGTACGCCACGGCGTCCCCGGTGCGCTCGATCTCCTCGATCATGCCGAGGACGCGCGACGGCGCCCCGCCGTGCAGCGGCCCGGACATGGCGCCGACCGCACCGGACAGGGCCGCGGCCACGTCCGCCCCGGTCGAGGCGATGACGCGCGCCGTGAAGGTCGAGGCGTTCATGCCGTGTTCGGCCGCCGAGGTCCAGTACGCGTCCACGGCCTTGACGTGCTTGGGGTCCGGCTCCCCGCGCCAGCGGATCATGAACCGCTCGACGACGGACTCGGCCTTGTCGATCTCCCGCTGCGGAACCATCGGCAGGCCCTGTCCGCGCGCGGACTGGGCGACGTAGGACAGCGCCATGACGGCCGCGCGCGCGAGGTCGTCGCGGGCGGTGCGCTCGTCGATGTCGAGCAGCGGCTTCAGCCCCCACACGGGGGCGAGCATGGCCAGCGCGGACTGCACGTCGACGCGGATGTCGCCGGAGTGCACGGGGATGGGGAAGGGCTCGGCGGCGGGCAGGCCGGGGTTGAACGCCCCGTCGACCAGCAGCCCCCACACGTTCCCGAAGGAGACGTGACCCACCAGGTCCTCGATGTCGACGCCGCGGTAGCGGAGCGATCCGCCTTCCTTGTCGGGTTCGGCGATCTCCGTCTCGAACGCGACGACTCCTTCGAGCCCGGGAACGAAGTCGGACATCAGGCGGCTCCTCAGATAGTGCGGACACGCACGGTTCCCGGCGTGACTCGCGGTCCGGCGCGGTCATCCCCGTTGATGCCCGGCGCGGCCTTCGGCCACCCGTGTGGGGACCTCCGACCGGCCCCAAGATTTTGGCGGCTCGGGATCCCAGGCGGAAGCGTGACATACGGCACACTCGCACGGGCCCTCCTGCGGCAGGATGGCACGTGTGACCGACATGGACCTTGATCCCGCCACCATGCGCAAGCAGTACCGCTCGGAGATCGTCTTCGAGGACAGCCTCGACGAGGACCCCATGAAGCAGTTCGCGCTGTGGTTCCAGCAGGCCGCCGATTCGCACCTCTTCGAGCCGAACGCGATGGTCGTCTCGACCGCGACCCCCGAGGGCCGGCCCAGCTCCCGCACGGTGCTGCTGAAGCAGTTCGACGGGCGGGGCTTCGTCTTCTTCACCAACTACGCCTCGCGCAAGGGCCGCGAGATCGCCGCGAACCCGCAGGTCGCGCTGCTCTTCCCGTGGCACCCCATCGCCCGCCAGGTCATCGTCACGGGTACGGCCTCGCGCATCGGCCGCGACGAGACGGCCGCGTACTTCCGCTCCCGGCCGCACGGCTCGCAGCTGGGCGCGTGGGCGAGCGAGCAGTCCAGCGTGGTCGCCTCGCGCGGCGAGCTCGACCGCCGCTACGCGGAGCTGGCGCAGCGCTATCCGGAGGGCGAGCAGGTCCCGGTCCCGCCGGAGTGGGGCGGCATCCGGGTCGTCCCGCACGAGGTGGAGTTCTGGCAGGGCCACGAGAACCGGCTCCACGACCGGCTGCACTACGTCCTCGACGGGGAGAAGTGGCGGATCGAGCGGCTGTGCCCTTAAGCGTCCGAGCCCTCGGAACGCCTTGGGCGCAGAAGCGCCTCGACCGCAGAGGCGCCTGAACGCAGAGGCGCCTGAACGCAGACGACCCGCGGGCTCGGGTTCTCTCCTGCAGTGAGAGAAGCCGGCCGGACGAACCGGCGAGCCCGCGGGTCGGGTGACTGCCTGGGATTGGCGCCGGGCGTGACCGCCGGGCACCGCACTGGGTGCGTTGCTGACGACGGGCCCTTAGCCCGCAGCCACCTCACGCGTCCGGTATCCGTACATTTCCGGAACCACCTCCCTTCTCGTGTACCGCCGACACTAGAACCCCTTTCCGGGGTCCTCAAGTGATTTATTTCGGGACGATTCGGGGAATGCGGTGTGGGCTGCGTCACGTTCCAGTTCAATGATCTGACGTGCCGCACACGCGCAACACGCGAACACCTGCAGGGGGTGCCAGGTGAGTGGTTCCGGACGTGGTCAACCCACCGACGACCTGCTCGCAGCGCTGCTGGACGGGATGGACGCCGCCCTGTGCGCCTTCGACGCCGACGGCGTGGTCACCCACTGGAACCGCGAGGCCGAGCGGATCCTGGGCTGGACCGCCGCCGAGGCCGTGGGCCGCAAGGGCTTCGCGGGCTGGGCGGCGCGCGCCGCCGACGCCCAGGACGTCGAGGACCGGCTGATGGCCGCACAGGAGGTGCCCGGCCGCCAGGTGAACGAGTTCGCCCTCCTCACCAAGGACGGTGGGCGGGTCCTGGTGCGGACCCAGTCCGCCGGGGTGCCCGGCGCCGACGGCAAGCCCGCCGGGGTCTACTGCGCCTTCAGCGAGGTGCACGCCCAGATCGACCTGGAGCGGTCCATCGCCCTGAGCGAGGCGCTGATGGACGACGCCTCCTGGGGCGTGGTCCTCGTCGACGTGGACCTGCGCCCGGCCGTGGTCAACGCGCACGCCGCCCGCGCCTTCGGCTCCGCCCGCACCGGGCTGCTCGGCCGGCCGCTGGGCGACCTGCTCGCGCAGGGCGCCGAGGAGCTGGAGGGCGCCCTGCAGCACGTGCTCGCCGAGGGCTCGCCGCCCGCGCCGGTCGAGCTGTGGGTGGCGGTGCGCACCCCGCAGGGGGTGCGGCGGCGCTGCTGGCGGTGCGGGTTCCTGCGGCTGGGCTCGCCGCTCGCGGAGGAGCCGGTGCCGCTCGGGGTTGGCTTGCTGTTCCAGGACATCACCGAGGCCCGGCAGGTCGCGCTGGACACGGCGCAGCTGCGTTTCCGGGCCGGGCAGCTGCACCGGTCGGGGCGGGCCGCCGCGGAGTGCGAGGACCCGGCCGAGGCGGCCGGGGTGCGGCTGGACTTCGCCCTCGCCGGTTTCGCCGACCACGCGCTGCTCGACGTACTGGAGCCCTCGTCCGACCCCGCACGGCCGAGGCTCGTCCGCTCCGCCGCGTCGCCGCCGGCACTGGCGGGGCAGGCCGCGCTGCCCGTGCCGTACGAGCCGGGGCACCCGGTGCTCCAGGCGCTGGACCGGATCGGCTCGGTGCGGGCGAGCGTCCCGCGGGGCGAGGCGGCCGAGGGGTGGGCGCGCGCCCGGCAGTGGCCCGAGGACGCGGCGCACGTGCTCTGCACGGTGCTGCGCAGCCGCGGGCGGACCCTGGGGGCGCTGACCTTCGTGCGCACTGCCTCGCGCCCCGCGTTCGAGCGGGCGGACGCGGCGTACGCGGAGGAGGTGGGCGCACGGGTCGCTGCCGACCTCGATCTGGCCACCCGCGCGTGATCGGGCTGCCGTGCGGACGGTCGGAGCTCAGTGGCGGAAGAAGATCCGGTCGCCGTACTGCTGCATGACGCGGCCGTTCCACTCGTGGCCGCCGTCGACGTTGCCCGAGCGCAGCAGCGGCGGCTCGATCCCGCGGGCCGCGAGCTCGCCGGCGGCCGCGGCCATGACGGCCTGCATGATCGCGCTGGTCACGACGGTGGAGGCGGGAGCGAACGGCGCGTCGATGCCGTCGAGGCTCAGCTCGGCGTCGCCGACCGCGATCTTGCTGTCGAGGACGATGTCGCAGTGGTCCTTGAGGAAGGTGCCGGAGGCGTGCCGCGACCGGGTCTCGCGCGCGTACGCCACGGAGGTCACGCCGATGACCGTGAGGCCGAGGGCCCTGGCGTTCACGGCCATCTCGACCGGCAGGGCGTTGCGCCCCGACAGGGAGATGACCACGAGGACGTCCCCGGCGGTGGCGGGGCTGCTGTCCAGGACGGCCCCGGCCAGCCCGTCCACCCGCTCCAGGGCACTGCCGAGAGTGGCCGGCATGACGTCGACACCGGCGGTGCCGGGGACGGCGAGGAAGTTCATCAGGGCCAGCCCGCCGGCCCGGTAGACCACGTCCTGGGCGGGGAGCGAGGAGTGCCCGGCGCCGAAGGCGAAGAGCCGGTTCCCGCCGGCGACCGCGTCGGCGACGGCGGCGGCGGCCGCGGAGATCGCCCCGGCCTCCTCCTCCCGCACCCGCTGCAGCAGGCCGATCGCGGCGTCGAAGAACTGACCGGCCAGCTTGCTCTCGCTCATCGCCGATGGCCCTTCCAGAGGTGGGGTGCGTCCGTGTCCGCCGCTCACCGTGCGGTCTGTACCAAGGACGTGTCAATACGGGCGTCAACCCGGGGTGGAGTGGCGCTCGGATCGTGCCGGGGCTCGTCGCCGGGCACGGGACGGTTGTCGGTCCGATGGGTCAGAATTGGGGCAGGGCCAGCGCACGATAATCCGAGGGGCACGAATGTCCGGACTGATCGACACCACGGAGATGTATCTCCGCACCATCCTCGAGCTGGAAGAGGAAGGCGTGGTCCCCATGCGCGCCCGGATCGCCGAGCGGCTCGACCAGAGCGGCCCCACGGTGAGCCAGACGGTGGCGCGGATGGAGCGCGACGGCCTGGTGGCCGTGGCGAGCGACCGCCACCTGGAGCTGACCGAGGAGGGTCGGCGGCTGGCGACGCGCGTGATGCGCAAGCACCGGCTCGCGGAGTGCCTGCTCGTCGATGTCATCGGCCTGGAGTGGGAGCAGGTGCACGCCGAGGCCTGCCGCTGGGAGCACGTCATGAGCGAGGCGGTGGAGCGGCGCGTGCTGGAGCTGCTGCGCCACCCGACCGAGTCGCCGTACGGGAACCCGATCCCGGGTCTGGAGGAGCTCGGCGAGAAGGCCGAGGCGGACCCGTTCCTGGAGGACGGCATGGTCGCCCTGTCGGAGCTGGACCCGGGCACGGAGGGCAAGACGGTGGTCGTGCGGCGGATCGGCGAGCCGATCCAGACGGACGCCCAGCTGATGTACACGCTGCGGCGGGCGGGCGTGCAGCCCGGTTCGGTGGTCAGCGTGACGGAGTCGCCGGGTGGTGTGCTGGTCGGCAGCGGCGGAGAGGCCGCGGAGCTGGAGGCGGACATCGCCTCGCACGTGTTCGTGGCGAAGCGCTGAGGGGCCGCTGAGGCGAATGTGTGGTGGTGGTCCCGGCGCCTTGCGGCGCCGGGACCTTCCTCCCCTTGCTGACCTGGAGCCCCGAGCTCTCAAGGTCATCCCCTTCGGACCGTCTTCCCCGAGCGGCCCGCCTCCCTGCTGAAAGGATCTCCCTCGGCAGGGGCGGCCAATCCTTGAGCAAGGTCACTCGAAAGAGCGGTGTTGGGCGCGAGAAACCCATTTTCGAATGGGGGTTCGATACTCTGGCCGGGAGCGAAGGGGGTGCATCCGCCGTGGTGGAGCGCATCGATGTGACAGGGGCCGACGGCGTGCGCCTGGCCGCCTGGGAGTTCCGGGATCCGACCTCCGCCACGCCCCCGGGCCCCGAGGCGCCGCGGGTGCTGTTACTCCACGGGCTGATGGGCCGCGCCTTCCACTGGGCGGGCACCGCCCGCTGGCTGGCCGCCGGCCGCCGCGTCGTCGCCCTCGACCAGCGGGGGCACGGCCAGAGCGAGCGCCCGTCCGGCGGGCCCGGCGCGGCGCCGGCCCTGCTGGGGCGGGAGGCGTTCGTGGCCGATGCCGAGGCCGTGATCGAGCAGCTCGGCCTGGCACCCGTGACCGTCGTCGGGCATTCCATGGGCGCCCTCACCGGCTGGCAGCTGGCCGCCCGCCGTCCCGACCTCGTCGAGGCGCTGGTGATCTGCGACATGCGCGCCTCCGCCCTCGGGGAGGCCTCCCAGCGCGACTGGGCCGAGTGGTTCCACCGCTGGCCCCTGCCGTTCCCCTCGCAGGACGCCGCGCGCCGCTGGTTCGGGGAGGACGACCCGCGCGTCGAGCGGCCCGATCCCGGGCGGGGCGCCTTCTTCGCCGAGGTGATGCACCAGGCCCCGGACGGATGGCGGCCGCTGTTCTCCCGGCGCCAGATGCTGACCGCCCGCGAGACGTGGGTGCACGACGCGCACTGGGAGGAGCTGGCGCAGGTCCGCTGCCCGACGCTGGTGGTCCGCGGGCTCGACGGGGAGCTCGGCCGGGCCGAGGCCCAGGAGATGGTCCGGGTGCTCCCGGCCGGCCAGTACGCCGAGGTCCCCGACGCCGGCCACTACCTCCACTACGACCAGCCGGCCGCCTGGCGCGCGGTCCTCGAACCCTTCCTGAACGACGTCCGCGCCGCCCTCTGACCAGGCTCGCGCCCGCGACCCAGGCCCCGCCGCCCGCTGTCGGAGCCGGGCGCCGGCCGGCCTGGGGCAGGGCCTGGGGAGACCCCCGTCCTCCCCGGCCCTGTCTTCGGGGTCAGCCCTTGCTCACTGCCTGGAGGATTTCGGGGAGGGACTTCGCCACCGTCGGGGCGGCCAGGCGGATGCCGGCCCAGGCGGCCGCCGTCCCCCACACCAGGCCCAGCGGGAGCATGGTCCACGCCAGGGACGCGTCGCCGCCGAACGCGAACCATGCCGCCAAGGCGATCACCGGCGAGCAGATCACCGCCGAGGCCAGCATGCCGCCGAAGATGCCCGACCAGGCCAGGCCCGCCTGCCCCGGGACGACGTTCTTGAACGCGCCGTCCGTCGGGATGGAGTACGGGAAGCGGGCCGAGGCCAGCGCGCCCGTGCACAGCATCGACCCCAGCAGGGCCAGCGCCATGCCCAGACCGGCGGGGAAGCCCGCCCAGTCGTGCACCAGCGCCGCGGTGACCGCCGAGACCAGCACCGTGTACGGCACCGTCACCAGCGCCAGGGCGTAGGCCCGCGCCCGCAACTCCACGAACGCGTCCCGCGGCCCGGAGATGGTCTGGGCGACCATCCAGAACGCCGAGGTGTCCTGCCCGAACTGGTTGTACATCTGCACGCCCAGCATGCCCGTGCCGAAGCAGGCGAAGTACACCGAGCCCGTGCCCTGCAGGGCGTTGAACACCGGGATGATCGCGCCGATCGCCAGGGCCGACACCCAGGCGGCCTTGGTCTTCGGATCCCGCACCACGTACCGCAGCGTGCGCTGCATCACCGCGCCCGTGCGCCCCGCCGGCAGCAGCGCCCACAGGCCGCCGCCCGCGGACTCCTTCCCCTTCGCCGGCTGCGCCGCCGCGACCGTCGAGCCGTCCGGGCTCACCATCAGCCGGGTCAGGGTCCGGCCCCAGAACCACAGCAGCCCGAGCACCGCGAGGACGGTGACCGCCAGCTGGGCCGCGGCCTGCGCGTACGCGCCCCGGCTCGCCGAGTCCACCATGCCGACGGCGGTCGCCGGCGGCAGCCAGCGCACCACCGCCTCGGCGGGCTCCAGCGTGGCCAGTCCGCCCGCCTGCATCAGCCGCTGGCCGGCGAAGTTGGCCAACTGCATCCCGACCGCGATGACCAGACCGCTGAGCAGCGCGAGGTCGCGCCCCCTGCGGCTGGTCAGCAGCCGTACGTTCGCCGTGGCGACGGCGCGGGCCAGCGTGACGCAGCCCAGCAGCAGCAGCGGTGCCGCCACCACGCCGGCCGCGATGCCCGCCGCGCCGCGGGCCACGGCCACCACCGAGCCGACCGCCAGGCAGAGCGTGAACAGCGGTCCGATGCCGACCAGCGAGGACGCCAGCAGGGCCCGGACGAGCGGCTGGGGCCGCAGCGGCAGCATGGCCAGCCGGCTCGGGTCGAGCGTCTCGTCCCCGCTCGGGAAGAACAGCGGCATGAACGACCAGCCGAGCGCGAGGATCCCGGCCAGCAGGACGACGACCGTGCCGGCGTGCGCGCTGCCGCGCAGCATGGCCAGGCCGAGGGTCACGAAGAAGGCCACCACCAGCGCGAACACCAGCGAGGTGACGTACGCGGCCTTGCGCTTGGAGGAGCCCTTGAGCCCGTTGCGCAGCAGCGACAGCTTCAGGCGGACGAAGAGCGGGGTCAGGTTCGGGGAAGCGGAGACGGCGCTCATCGGGCGGCCTGCCCGCCCAGCCAGTCCAGCGAGTCCCCCGCGTCGCGCCCGCCGGCGCCGACCAGTTCCAGGAACGCGGCCTGGAGCGAGGGCGCGTCGCCCCGTACGGCGGCGGTCGGGCCCGCCGCGCGGATCCGGCCGCCGGCCATGACGGCGACCCAGTCGCACAGCGACTCGACCAGCTCCATCACGTGGGAGGAGAAGACGACGGTGGCCCCGGAGGAGGTGTAACGTTCCAGCACCCCGCGGATGGTCTGCGCCGACACCGGGTCCACACCCTCGAACGGCTCGTCCAGGAACAGCACTTCGGGGTTGTGCAGCAGGGCGGCCGCCAGGCCGATCTTCTTGCGCATGCCCGTCGAGTAGTCCACCACCAGCTTGTGCTGCGAGCCCGCGAGGTCGAGGACGTCCAGCAGCTGCGTGGCCCGCTTGTCGGTCTCCTCGCCCGGGAGCCCCCGCAACCGGCCCATGTAGCCGAGCAGTTCACGTCCCGACAGCCGCTCGAACATGCGCAGCCCCTCGGGCAGCACGCCGATCCGGGACTTCACCTCGACCGGGTCCGCCCACACGTCGTGCCCGGCGACGACCACCCGGCCCATGTCCGGACGCAGCAGGCCGGTCACCATCGACAGCGTGGTCGTCTTGCCCGCCCCGTTCGGGCCGACCAGGCCGATGAACCTGCCCGCGGGCAGCTCCAGATCGATCCCGGCCACCGCCACCTGCTCGCCGAAGCGCTTCCACAGCCCCTCGACCCGTACCGCCGCCCGCTCTTCGGACGGCGCGGATCGCGCGCCGTCCCTCCGCTCGGCCCCGCCCGTCGCATAACCCTGGTCCGGCATGCGTCTGCCTCTCGCTCTGTTCCCCGTGGTCTACGTCCTCACCCTAGGGCCGCTTCGGCAGGCGGAGCAGTTACGTATGTCATGAGTTTCACGGGATGAACAACCCTGCGCTGACCAGGGGTGTTGGGGGTTTCAGGAGGAGCGCCGGGCGCGCTCCGCCGCAGCCTCCCGGCCGCACGCGTACGCCAGCGCGTCGATCAGCTCCTCGGTGTCCGGCAGCCACCGGTTCGCCGGGGTGGGCCGACGCGCCCACTGGACCGCGCCCCGGCCGCCGAACCGGGTCGGCGGGGCCGCCACGAACTGGCCCTCCCCGCGCACCACCAGGTCGATCGCGGCCGGCGACCAGCCGTACCGGCGCACCATGTCCGGCACCTTCGCCGAGGCGCCCGGCAGCACGAAGAACAGCATCCGGTGGTCGGGCGTGAGCGTCACGGGGCCCAGGGTGCGCTGCATCCGCTCCAGGCGCGCCAGCGCCAGGAACCCGGCCGACTCCGGGACGTCCAGCGCGTCGAAGGTCCGGCCCGTCGGCAGCAGGATCGACGCCTCGGGCCGCTTGCCCCACACCCGCCGCACCTGCACCGCGCTGCCCGTTGCCAGCGCCGCCCAGTCCTTCACCGCGGGGTGCGCGCCCGGCGCCGGGCAGTCCTCCGCCCCACAGGAGCACAACTCCCGCCCGTCGACGGGCTCCAGCCAGGTGCCGGCGAAGACGTCCCAGTGCCGTTCTTCCGCGTACCGCACGGCATGGTCCAGCAGCTGCTCGCCGCGCTGCTTGGGGATGGGTGCGGTCTCCGTGACTCCGATGGTCTCTTCCACGCCCTTCACAACTTCCGCGGTCACCTCCGGTTACGGGGGTAAACCGCCCGGTGGGCGCTGCATCGATCCTGCAAACGGGGCGCACTGATGCACGCGTGGGGGCGCGTGGGAGGCCGGGGCGCCGGAGTTGGGTAGCGACACGACGCAGAGCGGATGATTCTCCGCACATCAGGCGGGAAGTGATCATTCCAACGATCACCCGCGGCCTCTGGGGGTTTCCATGTCAGCCAGGCCTCTCGTCGCCCGCCAGCCGAACGAACGGCTGCAGGCACTGATTCAGGAAGCCGGGTGCTCGAACGCCGGGCTCGCCCGGCGCGTCAACATGTGCGGGGCCGAACACGGCCTCGATCTGCGCTACGACAAGACCTCCGTGGCGCGCTGGCTGCGCGGCCAACAGCCGCGCGGCCGGGCGCCCGGCATCATCGCCGAGGCGCTCGGGCGAAAACTCGGCCGGACCGTCACCATCGACGAGATCGGGATGGCCAACGGCAAGAACCTCGCCTCCGGCATCGGCCTGCAGTTCTCCCCGACCGTCGTCGGCGCCATCGAGCAGGTCAGCGAGCTGTGGCGCAGTGACGTCGGGCGGCGCGACTTCCTGTCCGGGTCGAGCGTGGCCGCGTCCGCGCTGGTCGAGCCCAGTCGGGACTGGCTGATCACCGGTGCCGACGCGCAGGTCGCCCGCAGCGGCGGCGCGCGTGTCGGGATGCCGGACGTGGAGGCGGTACGTGCCACCACGGAGGCGCTCAAGGAGCTCGACCACCGCTTCGGCAGCGGGCACGTCCGGCCCGTCGTCGTGCACTACCTCAACTCCGTGGTCTCCGGGCTCATCGGGGGCTCGTACCGGGAGCCGGTGGGGCGGGCGCTGTTCGCGGCGGTGGCCCGCCTGACCGAGCTCGCCGGCTACATGGCGGTCGACACCGGGCAGCCGGGGCTGGCCCAGCGGTACTACATCCAGGCGCTGCGCCTCGCGCAGGCCGCCGGGGACCGTGCGTACGGCGGCTACGTGCTCGCGGCCTCGATGAGCCACCTCGCCGCCGAGCTGGGCAACCCGCGGGAGATCGCCCAGCTGGCGCGGGCCGCGCAGGAGGGCACGCGGGGGCAGGTCACCCCGCGGGTGGAGGCGATGTTCTACGCGGCCGAGGCGCGCGGGCACGCGCTGATGGGCGACGCCCGGGCGACGGCGGTGCTGACCTCGCGGGCGGTCACCGCGTTGGAGCGGGCGGAGCCGGAGTCGGGGGACGACCCGGTGTGGATCCGGCATTTCGACCAGGCCTACCTGGCCGATGAGCTGGCCCACTGCCACCGGGACCTGGGGCAGGCGGACCAGGCGGCCCGGCAGGCGCAGGAGGTGCTGAACGGCCTGCCGGCCGGGAAGGAGCGGCGCCGGGCGATCGGGCTGCTGCTGCTGGCGGCGGCGCAGGTGCAGCAGCGGGAGGTCGAGCAGGCCTGTCAGACCGCTGCGCGGGCGGCGGAACTGCTGGCCGGGCTGCGCTCCAGCCGGGGCGCGGAGTACCTGGAGGACTTCCGGGCGCGGGTGGAGCCGTACCGCGACGAGGCGGCGGTCCGGGAGTTCGCCGCCCGGGTGGAGGTGGTGGCCTGACGGGGGTTTCGTCCGGGTATGCAGGGGTTTCGGTCGAAGGTGGGACTGACGGGGAGGCTGGGGTCCGGGTAGCGTGAGTCGGCGGTTCCGTAGGTTCGGAGTAGTCGGCGAAGGAGTCCCGGTGACGGAGAACGGACAGGGGAGCGGCCAGCAGGCGGCCCCGGAGGCCGGTGCGCCGTGGGGCCCGGACCCGTCGTACCCCGACGCACCGCCGTACCCGCCGGCCGCCCCCGGGGCCGTACCGCCGGGCGCCCCCGCGCCCGGGCACGTCCTGGGCCCCGGCTACGAGGGCCCGGGCCGGCCGCACGGCTACGGATACCCGCCGCTGCCGGACGCGGCGACCCAGTACATCCCCCCGGTCCCGGCGGATCCGGCGGCACCGGGGGCCCAGCCGTTCCCGCCCGCCCCCGGCCACCACGACGCGGCGACGCAGTACATCGCGCCGGTCCCGGCGGATCCGGCCGCGGGCGGACCCGGCGGGCCCGGCGGGCCGGGGGCCCAGCCGTTCCCGCCCGCCCCCGGCCACCACGACGCGGCGACGCAGTACATCGCGCCGGTCCCGGCGGGGCCGGCCGGCGGGCCGCAGGGCCAGGGCCTGCCGCCCGCTCCGGGGTACGACGAGGCGGCGACGCAGTACATCCCGCCCGTTCCCTCCGGGCCGGCGGCGCCGGGGTACGACGAGGCGGCGACGCAGTACATCCCGCCCGTTCCGGCCGGCCCCGCGGCTGCCGGGCACGACGAGGCCGCCACGCAGTACATCCCGCCCGTGACCGACGGGCTCGACGGTTTCGACGGGCTGTTCCGCGGCGACGCCGGCAGCGACGGGCACACCCAGCACCTGCCGCCGATCCAGGAGCCGGTGCTGCGCCCGCAGCAGCCCGGGCCGTACCCGCCGCGCGGGCCCGGGCAGGGCCCCGTACCGGCACCGGCCCGGCAGCAGCAGTTCCGGCAGCAGCCGCCGCCGCAGGGCGGGCCGCAGTTCGCGCCGCCGCCCCCGCCCGAGCCGGCCCGGCGGGTGCCGCCGGGCGTGATCGCGGCGGTGGTCATCGGCCTGGCCGTGGTCGGGCTCGGCGTGGGCGCGCTGCTCAGCGACGGCAAGAAGCAGAACAACGACCCCGCCGCCGCGGCCGCGACCCCCTCGACCGGCAGCTCGGCCGCGGCCGCCGGCGAGGCGCCCGTGGACCCGGCCAAGTCCCAGGCCGTCCAGCTCGACAAGCTCCTCGCGGACAGCAACGACAGCCGGGCCGCCGTGATCAAGGCCGTCGACGACATCAAGGCCTGCCGCAACCTGGGCTCCGCGGCCGACGACCTGCGTGACGCGGCCCGCCAGCGGGAGGAGCTCGTCACCCGGCTCCAGGACATCACGATGGACCAGCTCCCGGACAACCAGAAGCTGTCCGCCGCCCTGACCAAGGCCTGGAAGGCCTCCGCGGACGCCGACAACAGCTACGCGGCCTGGGCGGACGACGTCGGCGGCGGTGGCGACGGCAAGGGCGGCAAGGGCGACAAGGACGACAAGAAGGGCGGCTGCAAGGACGGCCACGCCCGGAGCACCGCCAACGCGACCGCCGGCGACAGGTCGAGCGCCGAGGCGACCCGGGCGAAGGAGTCGGCCGCGACCCTGTGGAACACGATCGCGGCCAAGTACGCCCTCACCAAGCGCGACAAGTCGCAGCTGTGACCGCCCGGCCCCCCGTATCCGCGCTCAGGCCGGGCGGGGGGTCTGCTCCAGGGTCTGGGTCATGTCCATCGACGCCTCGCCCTGCTGGGCGACGAGCCGCCCGGACTGGACGACCTGGAAGGTGACCCGCCCGTTCACGATGCGCGGGAAGTCGGCGAGGGCCCGCATGTCCTCGTAGCGCCAGCTCAGGTCCGGGGTCAGGCCGCCCGTGCGCACCGGATCCCCCTGGTTCAGCATGCGTGCCAGCTTGCGCGGGGTGACGGCCTCGCCGGACTTGAACCGCTTGAGGGTCTCGCTCAGCACGGTGTAGGCGATCCAGGTGGTCTGGGTGCCGCTGTCGGCGGGGTCCACGGCGTTGTCGGCGAAGGCGTGCTCGGCGATCACCTTCCGCATCGGATCCCACAGCGGGTCGGTCGCCACCGGGTACCAGCCGGTCAGGTACGCGCCCTCGAAGGGGCTCTCCCGGCCGCCGGTGCGGTCGACGAGGGCCTGGCTGACGCTGCCCAGGACCGAGGAGATCTGCGGGTTCCTGTGCTTGTCGTCGACGCGGCGGAACGCGTCGAAGAACGTCTCGGTGCGCTGGCCGAGCACGGCCGTGACACAGCCGCGGTCCTTGCCCGCGGAGGAGCTGGCCAGGGCGGCGCGGGCCTCCGCCGTGTAGTCGGAGGAGTCCTCGGCGGCGCGGATGTCGTCGGCGTCGCCCATCTTGTTGGCCCGCAGGCCGGCGTCGAGCAGGACGGGCATCGAGTCGGCGGCGAGGGTGTCGGGCCGGATCAGGGCGACCTTGCTGCAGGCGCGGCCGAGCTGGTGGCCGGCGCCCGCGAGGAGCACCGGCTGGCCCCCGTTGACGGGGTAGGAGAGGTTGCTCTGGAACTCCTCCGAGGAGACCCCGTACCCGCCGATGAAGGGGATTCCCTCGGCTTCGAGGGGGGCCATGAAGGCGCGCCCGTGCTGGCTGTAGGAGCCGACGACGGCGACGGCCTTCTGGGCCACGGCCTTGCGGGCGCAGTCGGCGGCACCGCTCGGAGTGTTCTTCTCGTTGCAGGTGAGGACGCGGAGCTTTCGGCCGTTGATCCCGCCGCGGGAGTTGACCCAGCCCTCGTACGCCTTGGCCATTCCGGGCATTCCGGGCATGTTGGTGGCCTTGGTGTCCTGAGGGGCGAAGGTCATGACCGTAAGGGTGTCCCCGGAGCCCCCCGAGCCCCCGGGGACCACTCCGCATCCGGCGATGAGACACGCCCCGGCCAACGCTGCAATCGCCGTACGGGTCAAGGGTGTTGCGTGTCGCGCTGTGGTCATGTCCCAGCACCCTTCCGCCCCGGGGGTAACTGGGGAGTGAGGGGGGCGCAACAAAGGGTGACGTCCAGGTGAACGGCGAGGGCGCGCTCCCGCACAGGTGCTTCAAGATCCCGCCAGACCGGAACGTACGATCGAAAGCGTGACATTCGCCCAAGGTTCGAAGAACTCTTCCCGACGCGGCGGCCGCTCCTCCACCATGGGCGGCATGCCCCTGAACGACATGCCGTGGTGGCGCTGGCGCACGAACGTGCGCTCGGCGCTGCACATGCTCTCCGATCCGGCCTTCCACGAGGAGGTCTGGCTCGCCGGCGTCGAGGGATACGGGGACGTCACCGACGCCGTGTACCGGCTCGTCGAGGACACCTGGCTCGACAGCTGGTCCGCCGAGAAGTACGTCGGCACGATCTTCCGCGACACCCAGGAGGCCACGCTCGTCGACGTCGCCGTCCTGCGCGTGCTGCGGATCCTGCACCAGGTCGGGCCCGACGCCCCCGTCTCCGCGTACCTGGAGCACCACGCCTGGCCCGAGGCGGTCCGGGCGGCGCGCGAGGCGCACGTACGGCTGGCGCAGGCGGACGGGGACGATCCGGACGCGGCCCCCCGGTCGCTGGAACTGCTGAGGATCCTCACCCGCGCGGTGTGAAAGGCTGTGGGGTCATGAGCGACCACCCGCACCCCCAGGCCGAGGCCCAGGCCCAGGCCCGCGCCCCGCAGCAGTACGTCCTGACCCTGTCCTGCCCCGACAAGCAGGGCATCGTGCACGCCGTGTCCAGTTACCTGTTCATGACCGGGTGCAACATCGAGGACAGCCGGCAGTTCGGCGACCACGACACCGGCCTGTTCTTCATGCGGGTGCACTTCTCGGCCGATGCGCCGGTCACCCTGGAGAAGCTGCGCGCCAGCTTCGCCGCCATCGGGGACTCGTTCCGCATGGACTGGCAGATCCACCGCTCCGACGACCGGATGCGGATCGTGCTCATGGTGTCGAAGTTCGGCCACTGCCTGAACGACCTGCTGTTCCGGACGCGGATCGGGGCGCTGCCGGTGGAGATCGCGGCCGTGGTCTCGAACCACACCGACTTCGAGGAGCTGGTGCGGTCGTACGGCATCCCCTTCCACCACATTCCGGTGACGAAGGACACGAAGGCGCAGGCGGAACAGCAGCTCCTCGACCTGGTGCGGGCCGAGAACGTCGAGCTGGTGGTCCTGGCCCGGTACATGCAGGTCCTGTCGGACACGCTGTGCAAGGAGCTGAGCGGGCGGATCATCAACATCCACCACTCCTTCCTGCCGAGCTTCAAGGGCGCGAAGCCGTACCACCAGGCGCACGCGCGCGGTGTGAAGCTGATCGGCGCCACCGCGCACTACGTGACGGCCGACCTGGACGAGGGGCCGATCATCGAGCAGGAGGTCGAGCGGGTCGGCCACGAGGTCACCCCCGACCAGCTGGTGGCGATCGGGCGCGACGTGGAGTGCCAGGCGCTGGCGCGGGCCGTGAAGTGGCACAGCGAACACCGGGTCCTCCTGAACGGCACCCGCACGGTCGTCTTCGCCTGACCCGGCACATGTCGGCCTCGCCGCCGAGGCTGAAACCGCCGGTCCCCCGGCTGCCGCTCGGCAGCACGCCGGGGGTCGGCACATCCAGCCCCGCCGGCGATCGAGGCGCAGGTCCGGGCGGAGCACCGGTGCCCGGCGGAGCCGGGTTCCTGCCCGGACCGGGGCGGCGGCTAGGTCGTCTCTTTCGGATCTTGCCGGGCGGCGCCGGTCAGGCAAGATCCGGAAGAGACGGCCTAGAGGCGGCTCAATGAGGCGGCGGCGAAGAGGACGTCCCTGATGGCTTCGCGATCGCCGTGCTGGCCCACGGCGGCCTCCTCCGGGGAGATGTGCCCCGCTGCCAGCTGGCAGAACTCGGCCCCGTCCAGTGCGATCTGCGCCACCGTGTGCTCCGGCGACGGCTTCGCGGCCGGCGAGTCCAGGGCGATGTCCCAGCTGCCGCCGCCCGCGCCCTCGATCTCCAGGTGCAGGGTCCGGCCGGGCGCCCCGGCCGCGACCAGGCTCCGCGCCGGGGCGGCCAGCCCGGCCCGCCTGCGGTGCGCGAGCGCACTCGGCAGGAGCCGGGCCGCCAAGTCGATCATCCGGTTCAGGTGCGGCCCCGACGGCGGGTCGTACGGGTAGTCCACCGCCTCCGCGATGTCCCATGCGTGGACCCAGCACTCGAAGGCCCGCTCCAGGAACGCGTCCCCGAGCGGCAGCGCGAAGGCCCCGTAGTCCACCGAGAGTTCCGCCACGCCCCGCCCGGCGAAGGACACCGTCCGCACCAGCGTGTGCCCCTGCTCCCGCCACGGTTCGCGGACCTGCCCGGTCAGCGGGCCGGTCGCGGAGTTCCAGTAGTGCTCCGTGCGGGCCGTCGCGCCGCCCGCCGTCGGCGCCTGCGGGCCCAGCGGGTCGTCCAGCCCGAGGGCGGTGGCCACCATCCCGTCCACCGAGAGCAGGTGCCCGATCACCCCGGCGACCGTCGTCCGGCGCGTGCGGCGCCGCTCCTCCTCGAACCACTTCAGCCGTACGGGCGTTTCCCACTCGGAGTCGCCGAAGTCCCGCAGCAGCGCGTCGAGCCGCGCGGTCTCGGTGTCGTACGGGCTCGCCCACGCCGGCACCGGGATGCGGGCGGGCCGCTTGCCGAGGCAGTCCTCCAGGACCCGCGACCGCAGCAGCGGCTTCAGGTCGAGGCTCTCCTCGGGGTGCAGCAGCCCCACCGCGTCCCGCAGCCGCAGCGCCTCCTCCGCGCACGGTGCGCACTCGGTGAGGTGCTCCTCCACCGCCTGGGTCTCCTCCGCGGAACACGCGGCCAGCGCCCACGCGCCGAGGAGGGACTTCAGCACCGCGTGCGAGCGGGGCTGCGGCTCGGTCACCGCCACTGGCTCCGGCTTCCGTACCGGCGGGGCGAACCGCGCCTCCAGGTCGTCGGCGGCCCACCGCGGACCCGGTATGCGCGGCGGTCCGCCGGGCTGCTGCTCGTCGGGACCGTCGTGCGACTCGGCGGGGCCGTTCATCGGGGACTTCCGTATCCGGGCGGGGCGGCGTCCTCCTGCGGGAGGGCGTTGGCGGTCGACAGCAGCTGGAGCCCCAGGCGCAGCCTGCGCCGGGCCTCGTCCTCGCTGATCTGCAGGTCGGCGGCGGCCTGCCGGTAGTCGCGGCGCTTGAAGTAGGCCAGTTCCAGGGCGGCCCGCAGCGGCGCCGGCATGGACGTGACGATGTAGTCGGCGCGGGCGGCGGCGTTGGCGCTGCGCACCTTCTGCTCCAGCTCCTCGCGCGAGCCGCGGCCCAGTTCGGCCTGGCGGAGCCGGGCGACGGCCTGGCCCTGGGTGATGCGGGCGACCCACGAGCGCATGGAGCCCTGCTTGGGGTCGTACGCGTCCGGGTTCTCCCAGATGTAGCCGAACACCTCGCGGGTGATCCGGTCCGCGGCCTTCTCGTCGCCCAGCACCCGGTGCGCCAGACTGTGCACGAGCGAGGCGAAGCGGTCGTACAGCTCCCCGAGCGCTGCGGCCTCGCCGCGCGCGAGGCGCTGCTGCATGCGGCGGTCCCAGCGCGGTGGTGCGTCCTTCGGCATAGTGCCCCCAGCCGTCGTGTCGACGCATCGAATGTAATGGGCACCAGCCGGTGTGCGCCCGTTTTGGGAGAAGCTCCCCCTGGAAGAGTGCCGTGCGTGCTAGGCGCGGTGCGGACAGTGAACGGCAGGCCGGGCATCGGCAGATGGGGCGGCGGTGCGCACGGGTGTACGCGCCCCGTCGCGCTTCCCGTGCGCGGGTTCGATGCGGCCACCTCTTCGACGGCTCGGCTTAACGCGCAGGCCGGAAAGGGCTTACGCTCCTGGCTTGTCTTGAACTGCCCCCCACCGCACACGTGAAGGCGGACCCCGAACCATGGACAGCGCAGAATACGAGCGCAAGATCGCCGCCCGATTCGCCACCTTCGACCAGGACGGCAACGGATATATCGACCGCGAGGACTTCAGCGCGGCCGCCCGTGCGGTGCTGACCGAATTCGGCGTCACCGCCCGGTCGGACAAGGGCCAGGCCCTGTTCGCCGGAGCCGAGGCGTTCTGGCAGGGAATGGCCGGGATCGCGGACGTCGACGGGGACCAGCGGGTGACCCGCGAGGAGTACATCACCGGGGCGGCGAAGCGGCTGCGGGACAACCCGCAGCGGTTCGCGGAGATCGCGCGCCCGTTCCTGCACGCGGTGATCGCGGTGGCCGACGCGGACGGCGCGGGCCCGACCCCGGAGGCCGCGGCCCGCGTCCTGCGCGTGCTCGGCACGCCGGGGGAGCTCGCCGGGCGGATCGCGGCGGCCCTGGACGCGGACGGCGACGGCCGCATCCGCGAGGACGAGATCCTGGCGGCCTTCGCCGGCTACTGCGGCGTCGAAGCCCCGGACGCCTGACCCGCGGACGCCTGACCTTCACCGCGTACCGACCGGCCCGCCGGCCCGGGCGCCGGCGCCGGAGCACCCGCGCCCTGCCCGGCCCCGGGCTGCTTCGCCTGCGCCTGCGCCCGGGACCACACGTGGTCCGGGGTGACGATCTCGATGACCGTCTTGCCGATGAGGCCGGCCAGGTTGCCGGCGTCCTTGGACCACCGCGGGCTTCTCGACGTCGGAGTTGACGACGACGAGGGTCGTGCCGTCCTGCGGGAGCCGGACGGCGATGGTGTCGTAGCCGGGCAGTTCGAGCTGCCGCGGGCGGCGGCGGGGGCCTCGCCCGCGCAGAGTGCGCAGCGCAGCACGGAGGCCGCGGCCATCGCGGGAAGCGCCCGGTACCGGCGCATGGCGGACCACGCACGCTCACAGCTCCCCGAGCTCCCCGAGCCCCCCTCCACGCAGGAACCCCCGCGCCCCCCGGCGACCGCAGCCCGGCGGCGGACGCGGCGCGCGGTATCGCGGGTCGGGGGCTACTACCGCCCCGCTGCCACCGCGTCGGTCGACTGCTGCCGCACGGACGTGGCCGGCGCCCGCGTCGGCTCGACACCTGCCGCCCGGTGCTGCCGCGGAATGGCCGGCAGGCCGGAGCGGCCGAGGTCCTTCCACCGCATCGCCGGGCGTTCCACGAGGTGCCAGGAGAGCGCCGCCGCGGCGAGCGTGCCGGCCGCGGAGAGGCCGAGGTAGGCGGCGAAGCCCCAGCGGGCCCCGCCGAGCGCGGCGACGGACTGCTCCACGACGAACCCGTAGATGTAGATGCCGTAGGAGTAGTCGCTCGTGCTGCCGACCTTCCGCAGCGGCTTCGGCAGCCGGATGGCGAGCCACAGCAGCAGGTAGGCGAAGGCGGGAACGCCGAGGACGAAGAACCAGCCGTAGTGGAGGGTCGCCGCCATCACCACGGCGCTCAGCACGGCCAACGGGGCGCTGACCGGGATCCGCTCCTTGTAGACCTCGATGAGCATCCCGATGACGAAGGCGAAGCCGAGGTAGCAGACCCACTTCACGACCCAGCCGCCCACGACCGCCACGGCGGCGCCGGCCTGGACGTCGATCGAGCTCACCAGCGGGTTGTCGAGGGCCTCGTCCACCAGGTAGCAGCCCAGGGCCACGGCGACCGCGAGGATGGCGCGCCGGGCCCGGACCAAGCCGCCGGCCCGGGCGCCGGCGAGGGCGAGCAGGGCGACGCCGAGGTAGCACAGGACCTCGTACTCGAGGGACCACAACGCCCCGTCGAAGCTGTGGTTGTGGGCGAGGCCCTTCTGCTGGGCGGTCTCCAGGACGCCCGATATGCCCCATTGATGCACCCGGATCGCGACGTTGTTCCGGAGGTAGTCCAACGGCCCGCTCTCGTGCTCCCAGAAGCCGGACAGGCTGCCGTGCGCCCGCCAGTACAGGAAGGGCGCCACGGCGCAGGCGGTCACGAGCAGGCACACCCACAGTCCCGGCAGCAGGCGCAGGGCCCGGTGCCACAGGAAGCGGCCGACCGGGAGCCGGTTGCCGCTGCGGGTGACGAGGATGCCGGACAGGACGAAGAAGCCGATGACCGACACCTTGCCCATGTCGGTCTGTCCGCCGGTGAAGTGGTGCCCGAATTCGCGCTGCCCGAACCCGAGGATGCGGGCGTGGGAGAGGACCACCGCGGAGGCCAGCACCAGCCGGAGCAGGCCGAGGCTGTTGTCCCGGCCGGAGAACAGTTCCGCGACGCTGCCCTGGGACCAGCGCGTATGGCCGGGGCGGGGGGTAACGCTCACGCGCACGACGCCTTTCGAGAACGGAACCCGAAGGGGCGCTCTGCTCGAGGTGTAAAAGGACATGCAATTGTGGCACGTGCGTGTCCGTACACGGCTGCGGACCGTACGCAACGAGACATCCCGAACCGGCCCGAGGGCCGGCCGGAAAGCAGCCCGCCCCGGGTGCTACGCGAAGCGTTCGCGGAGTTTGTACTTCAGGACCTTGCGGAGGGTTTCGTTGCGGGGGAGGGATTCGACGAGCTCCAGTTGTTCGGGGAGCTTGTGCGGGGACAGACCCTGGCTGCGCAGGTACGCCGTCACCTGGGGCAGGGTCAGTGGGGTCGCGCCCGCGGGCTGTTCGACGACCGCGCAGACGCGTTCGCCGCGCTCGGGGTCGGGCAGGCCGATGACGGCGGCGTCGCCGACGCCGGGCAGGCGGTGCAGGAGGTCCTCTATCTCCTTCGCGGAGATGTTCTCGCCCTTGCGGATGATCACGTCCTTGATGCGGCCGGTGAGGACCAGGTACCCGTCTGCCGTCAGGTGTCCGAGGTCGCCGGTGATGAGGAAGCCGTCCGCGTCGAAGGCCTCGGCGGTGGCGGCCGCATCGAGGTAGCCGCGGCAGACGGCCTCCCCGCGCAGCCGGACCTCGCCGTCGGTGCCGGCGGGCAGCGGTGTGCCCTCGGGGTCGGTGATGCGGATCTCCATGCCGGCGGGCGGCCGGCCCTCGGTGCCGGCCAGGTGCTCGGCGGTGTCGTCCGGGGAGCCCATGGTGATCATCGGGACCTCGGTCATGCCGTAGCCGTGGGTGAGTCCGCAGCCCAGCTCGCGCACGACGGCGTGGTAGAGCTCCGGCGGCTTGGGCGCGCCGCCGCCCGCGAGGAGGCGCAGGGTGGGGATCAGCTTGCGGGAGGGGTCCTTGCGCTGCTCGGCGAGGAACATCGAGTAGAAGGCGGTGGAGCCGCCCGCGACCGTCACCCCGTGGCGCCGGTAGCCCTCCAGGGACTCCGGGAGCGCGAACCTCTCGAAGAGCACGGCCGGGAACCCGTACAGCAGCAGCATCACCAGGTAGTCCGGCCCGCCGATGTGCGCGTACGGGAAGGCGATCGAGCCGACGTCGTCAGGGCCCAGGCGCAGGGCGTGGGCCAGGCAGGAGCCGCCGGCGATCAGGGAGCGGTCGGTGTGCAGGACGCCCTTGGGGTCGGAGGTGGTGCCGGAGGTCCAGTAGATCCAGCGTACGGAGGTCCCGTCGCCCGGCGGCGGGGGCAGGACGGCCGGATCGCCCTCGGGCAGGGCGTCGTACGCCTCGAAGACGCCCGGCGCCCCGAGCCGCCGGGCCATGGCGGTGTGGTCGAAGCCGCGCCAGGCGCCGGGGACGGCGAAGTGTGCGGCCCCGCACTCGCGCAGGGCGAAGCCGACCTCGCGGTCGCGGTAGAAGGGGATGACGGGGGACTGGACGGCGCCGAGCCGGGCCAGGGCCAGTGAGAGCAGCACGGTCTCGATGCGGGTGGGCAGCTGCCAGGCGACGACGGTGCCGGGGCGCACGCCCCGGTCGTACAGCCCGGCGGCGGTGCGCTCGGCGCGCGCCCGCAGCTCCCCGAAGGCGATGCGGCGTCCGCCGTCGGCCTCGATCAGGACCGGGGCGCCGGGGGTGAGCGCGGCGCGGCGCTCGACCAGCTCCCACAGGGTGGGGGACTGCGCCAGCTCTCTCGCGGTGTCCGCCATGCCGGCCGACCTCCGTCCTGTCGTAGCGGTCGTAGCGGTCGGCCCCGGTGCTGCGGCCGGGATCGCCGAATATCTGACGGATAGTCAGACGAAGGGAGAGCGTAGGGCTCCGGCGCTTGTCGGTCCAGGGGTCGCGGGGCTAGCTTGTTTCTGACGATCCATCAGAAACGGTGTGTTGGGGGACCCCATGGAACTGCCTCGGATCATCAGCGTCGACGACCACGTGATCGAACCGGCGCACCTCTTCGCGACCTGGCTCCCCGCCAAGTACCGCGACCGGGGACCGCAGCCGCTGACCGCCGGCATCGGAGAGCTCCGGTACACCGGCGGCAAGTACCAGATCACGATGGACCCGGACGGCCCGCCCACCGACTGGTGGATCTACGAGGACCTGAAGTTCCCGTACAAGCGCAACATCGCCGCCGTCGGCTTCGACCGCGACGACATGACCCTGGAGGGCATCACCCGCGCCGAGATGCGCCGCGGCTGCTGGGACCCCCAGGCCCGCCTCGCCGACATGGACCTCAACCACGTCGAGGCCTCGCTGTGCTTCCCCACCTTCCCCCGCTTCTGCGGCCAGACCTTCGCCGAGGCCCGCGACAAGGAGGTCGCCCTCGCCTGCGTGCGCGCCTACAACGACTGGATGGTCGAGGAGTGGTGCGGCGACAGCGGCGGCCGGCTGATCCCGCTGTGCATCATCCCGCTGTGGGACATCGACCTCGCCGTCGCCGAGATCCGCCGCAACGCCGCCCGCGGGGTGCGGGCCGTCACCTTCTCCGAGATCCCCACCCACCTGGGCCTGCCGTCCATCCACTCCGGCTACTGGGACCCCTTCTTCGCCGTCTGCCAGGAGACCGGCACCGTCGTCAACATGCACATCGGGTCCTCCTCCCAGATGCCCGCCGCCTCGCCCGACGCGCCGCCCGCCGTCCAGGCCTCGCTCAGCTTCAACAACGCGATGGCCTCGATGATGGACTTCCTCTTCAGCGGGGTGCTGGTGAAGTTCCCGCAGCTCAAGCTCGCCTACAGCGAGGGCCAGATGGGCTGGATCCCGTACGCCCTCGAACGCGCCGACGACGTCTGGCAGGAGCACCGCGCCTGGGGCGGGGTCCGCGACCTGATCCCGGAGCCGCCGTCCACGTACTACTACCGGCAGATCTTCTGCTGCTTCTTCCGCGACAAGCACGGCATCGCCTCGCTCGACGTCGTCGGCCGCGACAACGCCACCTTCGAGACCGACTACCCGCACGTGGACTCGACCTTCCCGCACACCAAGGAGGTCGCCCTCGACCACGTGAAGGGCCTCGACGAGGAGACCGTCCACAAGCTGATGCGCGGCAACGCCATCCGCATGCTCGGCCTGGACCTCGTCTGATGGACCTGTCCCCCACCGAGGAGGAGCAGGAGTTCCGCGCCCGCCTGCGGGCCTGGCTCGCCAAGGTCCTGCCCGAGCTGCCGCCCCGGCCCTCCCCGGACGACTGGCCGGGCCGGCGCCGCTACGACCTCGGCTGGCAGCGGCGCCTGTACGACGCCGGCTACGCCGGGCTGCACTGGCCCGTCGACGCGGGCGGCCGCGGCGCCACCCCCACCCAGCACCTGATCTTCCTCGAGGAGACCGAGCGGGCCGGCGCCCCCTACGTCGGCGCGAACTTCGTCGGCCTGCTGCACGCCGGCCCGACCATCGCCGCCGAGGGCACCGCGGAGCAGCGCGCGCGCTGGCTGCCGCCCGTGCTGCGCGGCGACGAGGTGTGGTGCCAGGGCTTCAGCGAGCCCGGCGCCGGCTCCGACCTGGCCTCCTTGCGCACCCGCGCGGTCCGCGACGGCGACGACTACGTGGTCACCGGCTCGAAGCTCTGGACCTCCCACGCGGAGGTCGCCGACTGGTGCGAGCTGCTGGTCCGCACCGACCCCGAGGCCCCGAAGCACCGCGGCATCTCCTGGCTGGCGCTGCCGATGGACGCACCCGGGGTCACCGTCAGGCCGCTGCGCACCCTCGCCGGATCCGCCGAGTTCGCCGAGGTGTTCCTCGACGAGGTCCGCGTCCCGGTGGCGAACCGCGTCGGCGCGGAGAACGACGGCTGGCGCGTCACCATGGTCACCCTCTCCTTCGAGCGCGGCACCGCCTTCGTCGGCGAGGTGGTCGCCTGCCGGCGCACCCTCGGCGGGCTCGCCCGGGCCGCGCGGGCCAACGGCCGCTGGGACGACCCGGTGCTGCGGCGCAGGCTGGGCCGGCTGTACGGGGAGTTCGGCGCCCTGTGGCGGCTCACCCAGTGGAACGTCAGCGAGGCGCAGCGCACCGGCGGGGTCCCGGGCACCGGCGGCTCCGTCTTCAAGCTGGCCTACTCGCACGCGCGGCAGGAGCTGTACGAGGCCGCCGCCGAGGTGCTGGGCGCGGGCTCGCTCGCGCTGGAGGAGGAGTGGGTGCGCGAACGGCTCTCGTCCCTGTCGTACACGATCGCCGCGGGGACCTCGCAGATCCAGCACAACATCGTCGCCGAGCGGATCCTCGGCCTGCCGAAGGGCCGGTGAGGGCCGTGGACTTCCAGCCGACGCAGGAGCAGCGGGACCTGCGGGCGGGCGTACGGGAGCTGCTGGCCCGGCGGTACGGGCGCGAGGCGCTGCGGGCGGCCGTGGACGCCGGTACGGCGGTCGACCGGGAGCTGTGGCGGGAGCTCGGCGAGGCCGGGTTCTTCGCACTGCGGCTGCCGGAGGCGGACGGCGGGGTCGGGCTCGGGCTCGCGGAGGCGGTGCTCGTCTTCGAGGAGGCCGGGCGGGCCCTGCTGCCGGGGCCGCTGGTCGCGACGCACCTGGCGGCCGGGGTGGTGCCGGGGGCCGCGGCCGGCACCGCCGTGGTCACCGCGTGCGACCTCGGCGGGCCGCTGGTGGCCCACCTCGGGGAGGCGGACGCGGTGCTCGGGGCGGGGGGCGGGGCGGCCCGGGGCCCGGCCGGGGAGCCCGCCGCCGAGGCTGCGGCCGAGCCCGCAGCCGAGCCGCCGGCGGCGCAGCCCGCCTCGGCGTTGCTCCTTTCGGGTGAGCCGGTGCCCTCGGCGGACCCGCTGACCCCGCTGCACCGGGTCGCGGCGCCGCAGGACCTGCCGGACCCGGGCCCGTACCGCGACGAGGGGGCGCTGCTGACGGCCGCGCTCCAGGTCGGCAGCGCGCTGCGCACGGTGGAGCTGGCGGTGCGGTACGCCGGGGAGCGCGAGCAGTTCGGGCAGCCGATCGGGGCGTTCCAGGCGGTGAAGCACCTGTGCGCGGGGATGCTGGTGCGGGCCGAGGTGGCCCGTACGGCGGTCTACGCGGCGGCGGTCGCGGCGGATGCGACGGCCGGGCGGGGGATGACCGCCCAGGTCGCGGCGGAGATCGCGGGTGCCAAACTGCTCGCCGACGAGGCGGCGGTGCGCGGCGCGCGGGACTGCCTGCAGGTGCACGGCGGGATGGGCTTCACCTGGGAGGCCGATGTGCACCTGCACCTGAAGCGGGCGTGGGTGCGGGCCGAGCAGTGGCGGACGGCGGCGCAGGCGCAGGAGGTGCTGGCGGCGGAGCTGCTGGCGGAGGCCGCGTCCCCGGAGGGCGCCGGAGGGCACCCGTAGCAAGCTGTGACAAGGGGGGCACGGGCGAGACGGGGCGGGACGCATGTCCGATTACGGAGAGTTGATATCGGTTTGTGTCCTGCGTCCGGCCGCTTGCGACCCGGAGAGAGGGGACTACTCCGGTACGCTCCCGGGAATGCGAGCGGTAGCGCGGCGTGAGCGTCGCACAGTATGCACCATGCCTACTCCTTCGCGCTGGAATATGCCCGAAGCGCTTGTCGTGGTGACTGTATGTCAACCATGCTGCTCGAGAAGGGGATCACAGTCGGTGATCCCGTCCTGTCGCGAGGCGAAGTGTCCGCCGGTTCGGATGGGGTGAGCGGTGCAGGTGCTTCAGGTGCAGCTGGAGGTAGGACCGGATCCCGCCGAGGTCGGCCGGGCCCGCCGATGGGCGCGGTCCCGGCTGGCCGGCTGCGGCATAGGGGACGACGAGCCGCTCGCCGAGACCCTGATCCTGCTGATCTCGGAACTCGTCACCAACGCGGTCGTCCACACCGGCTGCCCGGCCGTGCTGCGGATGCTGTTCGGCGAGCCCGGAGTCCGGGTAGAGGTCGCCGACACCAGCGACCGGGCCCCGGCCCGGCGGCAGGCCGCCGGGGACGAGACCAACGGCCGCGGCCTGGAGCTCGTCGACGGGCTCGCCGACCGCTGGGGCTGGCAGCGTGAGGGCGCCGGCAAGCACATCTGGTGCGAGGTCGACCGCTCCGACAAGCCCGAGGACGGCGCTGTGGGCGACCCGGCGGCGGGTCCTGCCGGCCGTCCCGCGCAAGGCCCCGTCCAAAGCCCTGCGGGCGGTCACGCGGAAGGCTCCGGGCGGCCCCGCGAAACATGTGGGTCGATCCGGGAACCGCGCGTGTACCTCTAACGAGGTGTTGACGGTTCGTCAACTGTTGATCACCCTTGTGTTGAGCGATTCGTCGCGAGGGGACGCCAAGGGCCAGACCTTGACGAGTGCGGGTCGTGGGGTGGCGGCTGCCGTGCCGCGCTCGGGGCGTGCGCGAGTGTACGCCGCCACCCGCTGGACCGCGCCGCCGTCACCGGGGCGGCGTGACCAGCCCCCACTCGTACGCCTTGATCACCAGGTGCACCCGGTCGCGGGCGTCGAGCTTCGTCAGCAGCCGGGCCACGTGCGACTTCGCGGTGGCGACCGAGATGAACAGGTCCTGGGCTATCTCGCCGTTGGACCGGCCGCGCCCCACCAGCGTCAGCACCTCCTGCTCCCGCGCCGTGATGGCCGGCACCCGCTCGGCCGCGCGCGGCGGGCCGGAGGCGAAGTCCGCGATGAGGCGGCGCGTCACCCCGGGCGCGATGAGCGCGTCCCCGGCGGCGACCACGCGCACCGCCGCGAGGAGGTCGTCCAGCGCCATGTCCTTCACGGCGAACCCGCTCGCGCCGGCGCGCAGCGCCCCGTAGACGTGCTCGTCCTCGTCGAAGGTGGTGAGGACGAGGACGCGGGCGGGCGCGGCACCGCGGGTGATGCGGCGCGTGGCCTCGATGCCGTCCATCTCCGGCATCCGGATGTCCATCACCACCACGTCCGGCGAGAGCTCGGCGGCGAGCCCGACCGCCTCCGCGCCGTTCGCGGCCTCCCCGACGACGTCCAGGTCCGGGGTGTCCTCCATCAGCACCCGCAGCCCCGACCGCACCAGCGGCTGGTCGTCGGCGAGCAGGACCCGTACGCGCTCGCGGCTCATCGCCCCGCTCCCTTCGTCTCCTCCTCGCCGAGGGGCAGTCCGGCCGCCACCCGGAACCCGCCCCCGGCCAGGGGCCCGGCCTCCAGCCGGCCGCCGAGCAGTTCGGCGCGCTCGCGCATCCCGGTGATGCCGAAGCCGCTGCCGGGGCCCTCGGGCGGCAGGCCCCGGCCGTCGTCGGCGACCTCCAGGGCGAATTCGCCGTCCCCGTACGCGACCTCCACGCGGCAGTGGCCCGCCCGGGCGTGGCGCACGACGTTGGTCAGGGCCTCCTGCACGATCCGGTACGCGGCCAGCTCGATGTCCCGCGGCAGCGGGCGCGGGCTGCCCGACCACACCAGCTCCACCTGTACGCCGGTGTCCTCCGCGGCGGCTGCGACGAGCCGGTCGAGGCCGTCGAGGCCGGGGGTCGGTGCGAGGGCGGCGGGTTCGCTGCGGCGCAGGGTCCCCAGGGTCCGGCGCAGGCTCGCCAGGGTTTCGCGGCTGGTGGCCTCGATGGCCTGGAGGGACTCGCGGGCCCGGTCGGGCTGCTTGCCGATGACGCGGCTGCCGACGCCGGCCTGGATGGCGATGACGCCGATGCTGTGGGCGACCATGTCGTGGAGCTCGCGGGCGATGCGCAGGCGCTCGTCGGTGAGGGCCTGCTCGGTGGCGCGGGCGTGCGCCTGCGCGGCGGCCTCGCGGCTGCGGCGTACGGAGTCCCCGATGAGCCAGGCCGCGACGACGACCGGCAGCTGGCTCTGGGTGAGGACCCGGTCCGGGCCGGTGTCCGCCGGCACGGCGAACTGGCCGGTGACGACGACCAGGACGGTGGCCGCGGCCGCGAGGGCCGCCGTCCTGCGGGACCGGGTCACGGCGACCCGGCCGAGCGCGGCGGCGGCGGCTGCGACCGAGGCCGCCGTCAGCCCGGGGCTGTGGGAGAGGAAGAGTACGAAGGCGCCGTTGAGCAGCATCAGCCCGAGCGCGGCGAGCGGGGCCCGGCGCACCAGCACCGCGGCGAGCACGAGCCCCAGGGCGGCGAGGACCGGTCCGGGCTGGGTGATCCGGTCCCCGTAACCGAGGGGGAAGCGGGCGGCGAGGTGGGTGAGCAGGAGGGTGACGAGGCCAGCTCCGGCCCACAGGGCCGTCGTCCGGAGGCGGGGGGCGGGGGGCCGCCGGGCGGCGGCCATGGGTGAGGTGTCCATGCCGCCGACCCTAGTGACGGCTCCCGGCCCGGACATCGGCCTGCGGGCTGCATCCCGCGGGCTGAAGGGTGAGGAACCGGACGGGCACCACCCGCCACTCCGCCCGCAGCCCGCTGCGCAGCATGATGGCGAATCCGGCGGGCTCGCCGCGGTGCAGGGCGGCCAGGGCGTTGACCCGCCCCTCCCCGCCGGCCCAGGCGAGCGCCCGCTCGACCTCGGCCGGGCTGAGCGCGAAGGGGTGCGTGGTGCGGATCTGGATCCGGATCAGCCGCACGGCCTCCTCGGGCGAGGCGAGCATGACCCGGTCCAGCAGCTCGGGCGCGGTGGTGTAGGCGTCCTTGAAGCACACCGCCTCGAACCAGTATCCGGTGTCGATGCGGGCCGTCCATGGCCGCTGCCGCCGCTCAATGGGCATGGCTGTCCTCCGAATGGGCCGTCAATCGGCCTGCGGGAAGGGGAGGTTGGCGGCTCGGAAGTGGCCGCTTGCCGGAATCTAGCGTGCGGTGCGCGCGCGTATCAACGGTTTGACGTCTTACGGGTGATACGCATATGCGGAGGCCCCCTGCTCATGGGAAACAGGGGGCCTGTGGTGCGGGAGGGGCTCAGGCGAAGTCGTCGAACTCGCCTGCCGCCGCACCGTCGATGAACGCGCGGAGCTTGGCCCGGGTGGTTCGGATGACCACCCCCGGGTCGTCGCTCTCGCGGATCAGGATCTCGCCGTTCTCCAGGGCCACCTCAAGGCAGTTGCCTTCGTCAGCCGACTTGGAGGACTTGCGCCAGTTGATGTCCACAGCTCTCACGCCTCACGCTTGTTTTGCCGTCTTGCGAATGAACTCGCGGGACTGTTCGGGGTCGAGCGACCGCTCCTCGGTCCGCTGCAGGATCGCGCTGTAGTTGGCGAGTTGCAGTTCGGCGTCGAGGAGCTCCGAGGATCTGGCGGTGTCGGTCTGGACGGTGTCCAGCTGGGGAACCCGCCCGTGGGCATAGAGGGTCGAGAGGCCGGCGTTCGGGAATCCGCCCGCCTCGAAGGGGATGACCCGCACGGTCACGTTGTCCCGGTCGGTCTGCTCCAGCAGGTGGCCCAGCTGATGGACGGCGACCTTCCGGCCGCCGAACTGAATGCGCAGGGCGGCCTCGTGGACCAGGAACGTGCAGTCCGGGGGATCCTTGCGGTCCAGGACGTCGCGCCGCCGCATCCGGAACGAGATCCGGCGGCGCAGGTCCACCGGGTGCAGGGCCGGGACTCCCTCTTCGAAGACGGCGCGTGCGTAGTCCTCGGTCTGGAGGAGTCCCGGGATGTGCATGATCTGCACCTGGCGGAATGCCACGGCGTGGTGTTCGAGCTCTGCGATGTCGAGCAGCGCCGCCGGCAGGTCATCGCGGTAGTCGTCCCACCAGCCGCGGCCGCGTTCCTCGGCCATCGAGGCCAAGGCGTCGACGTACGCGGGGTCGGGGCAGCCGTAGTGGAGCGCCCACTTGCGCACGCGCTCGCTGCTGACGCCGAACCTGCCGGATTCGACGTTGCTCATCGTCGTGCGGTCCGTACTCAACTGCGCTGCGGCGTCGGTGAGCGAAATCCCCGCCTTTTCGCGGATCTTCCGGAGCTCGGAACCCAACCGGCACTGCCGCGCGGTCGGGGCTTTCCTTGGCGGCATCGGCCTCCCCTCCTGTCGGGGCTCAGTCTGGCCTCCGGGCCGGTAGGAGGTCCACTCGCACCCCTAGTTATGGGAAGTAGTACAACGCGTTGTACGCGAGCCGCTACAGTCAGTGCTGCACCGCATCGCGTGTCAGTAGAGCCGAAGTGCAGCCGCTGAACCGTGCCTTGGGAGGGTACGTGTTCACCTGGGGGCGGCCAGAGCCACGGCATACGACGGGCGACGGCGGCGCGCGTACTCGTACCGCGTGGGGAGAGCAGCGATGGCAATGACGAACACCTACCGCTTCAGCGCGCCCAGCCGGGCGGACACCCCCCGGCTCGCCCGGGAATGGGTCGCCCTGGTCCTCCAGACGGCCGGGCTCGCCCACCTCGTGGACCGGGCCCGGCTGTGCACCTCGGAGGTGGTGACCAACGCCCACGTGCACACCGCCAGCGAGCGGATCTCCGTCGAGGTGGCGCTGGCGACGGGCGACCCGGTCACGGTGACCGTGTACGACCAGTCCCCGGCCGCGGCCCCGGCCCTGGCGGCGACAGGCGGGTCACCGGCCGGGGAGCTGGCCACCCACGGCCGCGGCCTCGGCCTCGTCGCGGCCTACGCCGACGACTGGGACGTCACCGCCCGCCCGGACCGCAAGGCGGTCCGCTTCCGGCTGGCGTGAGGCGGACCCCAGCCGGCCGGGGGGCCGCTGCTGCGCCCCGTCGCGAACGGGTCCACATCCGACAGGTGACGTGGATCTGACCAGAGCGCACAGGGAAGGTCGCGGCCGTCAGAGGACGGCGACCGGGGCGACCGGGGTGCCGACCGCGCCGACGAAGGGTTCCGGCATCGCCGACAGCAGGAAGGCGTAGCGGCCCTCTTCTGCACAGGCTGTGGACAAGTCCTCCAGGTTCCAGTTCTGACCCTGCAGCATGCCCATCTCCACCAGGTCCAGCGCGTGCACCGGCAGCCACAGGTCGTCGATCTCCGGCGGGAAGATCTCGAAGGTCAGGGTGTCGTTGGCGACGGCGGCCACGTCCCGGGCGTGGAACCACTGCGGGGTGCGCACCGACAGGCCCGGCGAGGGGAAGCCGTAGCCGTGCTTGTCGCCGGCCAGGTAGACCTGGACCTGGCCGGTGCGGACCAGCACGATGTCCCCGGCCCGCACCGCCGTCCCCGCGAACTCCTCCGCCTCTGCCAGGTCCTCCGGGGTCACCGCGTGCCCGCCCGGCAGCCGGTCCAGGCCCTTGGCGCGGGCCACGTCCAGCAGCACCCCGCGCGAGACGACCGGCCCCGCCTTGTCGATGCCGCTGAACTCGGCCCGCCCGTGGGCGGTGACGGTGCTCGCGGGGCGGCCGTTGTAGATGCGGCCCGAGTGCGAGACGTGGGTGAGGGCGTCCCAGTGGGTGCCCGCCTGTAGCCCCATCGTCACCGCGTCGTCGCTGCAGGCCACGCCGCCCGGCCCGAACAGCTCCTGGTTGATCTGCACCATCGTGTGCAGGGGGTTGATCCGGCCCGGGATCAGGCCCGCCTGGACGCCGTCCTCCTTCAGCGGGAGGGCCAGCGGGACGCGGCGTCCGGTGCGGACCTCGGCGGCTGCGGCCCGTACGACCTCGCCGGTGATCAGGTTCAGGGTGCCGGTCTCGTCGTCGGCGCCCCAGCGGCCCCAGTTGTTGACGCGCTTGGCGATGTCGTGGAACGCGGCGGGCAGGGTCATGGCCTCATCCACTCCTGTGGGCAACGGGTGGGCACGAGCTCTTGTGCTGCGCCGTCCGGCGGGACATAAAATCTAACGGTCCGTCAGAAAACGCGGGAAGGGGTCGGCGTGGGGAACTTCTTGGCAGGCAAGGTCGTGGCCGTCACCGGCGCCGGCCGCGGCATCGGCCGCGCCGTCGCACTCGCCGCCGCAGCCGAGGGCGCGCGGGTCGTCGTCAACGACTACGGCGTCGGCATCGAGGGCGGCGCCCCCACCAGCGCGATAGCCGAGGCCGTCGTGAAGGAGATCCTCGCCGCCGGCGGCGAGGCCGTCGCCGTCGCCGACGACATCTCCACCATGGAGGGCGGCCAGCGCGTCGTCGACACCGCCCTCACCCGCTACGGCCGCATCGACGGCGTCGTCTGCGTCGCCGGCATCCTGCGCGAGCGGATGCTGTTCAACATGTCCGAACAGGAGTGGGACCCGGTCCTCGCCACCCACCTCAAGGGCACCTTCACCGTCTTCCGCGCCGCCTCCGCCGTCATGCGCCGCCAGGGCTCCGGCACCCTCATCGGCTTCACCAGCGGCAACCACCAGGGCTCCGTCGCCCAGGCCAACTACAGCGCCGCCAAGGGCGGGATCATCTCCCTCGTCCGCTCCGCCGCCCTCGGCCTGCACAAGTACGGGGTCACCGCCAACGCCGTGGCGCCCGTCGCCCGTACCCGCATGTCCGCCAACGTCCCCATGGAACTCAAGGAGATCGGCGAGCCCGAGGACGTCGCCGCCCTCGTGACCTACCTGCTCAGCGACAGGGCCGTGGCCGTCGGCGGCGAGCGGATCACCGGGCAGGTCTACACGATCGCCGGACCCAAGATCGCCGTATGGGCGCAGCCGCGCGAGCTGCGCGCCGGCTACGCCGAGGGCGCCTGGACGCCCGAGAAGATCGCCGACTTCCTGCCCGGGACCGTCGGCACCGACCCGATGCCGATGCTCGCGCAGCTGGAGGCCATGGCCAGGGCGGCGGCAGCCAAGGACCGCCCCAACGCCCGCAACGCCTAGAAGGGGCCACGGACCGTGGACTTCAGCTTCGGGGCCGAGGACGAGGAACTGCGCCTGCGGGCCCGCGCCTGGCTCACCGGGCGCCTCGCCGCCGACGGCCCGTACGCCGCCGCGGTCGGCCTCGGCGGGCCCGGCAGCGAGTACGAGGGGGTCGACGCCCGGCGCGCCTGGGAACGCGAACTGGGGCGCGGCGGCTGGATCGGCCAGGGCTGGGAGGTGCCGGCCGGGACGTACGGGCAGCAGCGGCTCTCCCTGACCGGGCAGGTCGTGTGGGCCGAGGAGTACGCGGCGCTGCGCGCGCCCGGCCGGGTCGGCCACATCGGCGAGAACCTCCTCGCCCCGACGCTGCTCGCGTACGGCAGCCGCGAGCAGCAGGACCGCTTCCTGCCCGGCATCGCGCGCGGCGAGGAGCTGTGGTGCCAGGGCTACAGCGAGCCCGGCGCCGGGTCCGACCTCGCGGCCGTGCGGACCGCGGCGGTACGGGACGGCGGCGACGGGCGGCTGCGCGTCACCGGCCAGAAGATCTGGACCTCGCTGGCCCGCGAGGCCGACTGGTGCTTCGTCCTGGCCCGGACCGAGGCCGGGTCGCGCCGCCACCGGGGGCTGTCGTTCCTGCTCGTACGGATGGACCAGCCGGGCCGGGTCGAGGTGCGGCCCATCCGGCAGATGTCGGGGACCTCGGAGTTCAACGAGGTCTTCTTCGACGGGGCCGTCGCCGCGGAGGTGGTCGGCGGCGAGGGCAACGGCTGGTCCGTGGCCATGGGCCTGCTCGCCCTGGAGCGCGGGGTGTCCACGCTCGTCCAGCAGATCGGTTTCGCGGCGGAACTGGAACGCGTCCTGGCCGACCACGCGGCGCGCGGGGAGCCCGACCCGGTGGTGCGGGACCGGCTCGTGCGCCAGTGGGCCGAACTGCGCACGATGCGCTGGAACGCGCTGCGCACGCTGGGCTCGGGACCCTCCGGCGGGGATCCGGGTGCGCCGAGCGTGGCCAAGCTGCTGTGGGGCGGCTGGCACCGGCGGCTCGGCGAGCTGGCCGTCGCCGTCCGCGGCGCGGCGGGCGCGGCCGGGCCGGCGGCGTGGGCGCCCGACCTGCCGTACGAGCGCGGCCTCGACGAGGCGCAGCGCCTGTTCCTGTTCACCCGGGCCGACACGATCTACGGCGGCTCGGACGAGATCCAGCGGAACATCATCGCCGAGCGCGTGCTCGGCCTGCCTAAGGAGAGCGGCCGGTGAGAGGCGTCGTGTTCGACGGCAAGCGGGTTGTGGTGGCCGATGACCTGGAGATCCGGGACCCCGGGCCGGGGGAGGTGCTGGTGGGGATCCGGGCGGCCGGGGTGTGCCACAGCGACCTGTCGGTGATCGACGGGACGATCCCGTTCCCGGTGCCGGTGGTGCTCGGGCACGAGGGGGCGGGGGTGGTCGAGGCGGTGGGGGCCGGGGTGACGCACGTGGCCCCGGGGGACCACGTCTCCTTGTCCACCCTGGCCAACTGCGGGGCGTGTGCGGACTGCGACCGGGGGCGGCCGACGATGTGCCGCAGGGCGATCGGGATGCCGGGACAGCCGTTCTCGCGGGGCGGGAAACCGCTGTTCCAGTTCGCCTCGAACTCCGCCTTCGCCGAGCGGACCATCGTCAAGGCGGTGCAGGCGGTGAAGATCCCGGAAGACATCCCGATGGCCTCGGCGGCGCTCATCGGCTGCGGGGTCCTCACGGGGGTGGGGGCGGTGCTGAACCGGGCCCGGGTCGACCGGGGCGAGTCGGTGGTGGTCATCGGCAGCGGCGGGATCGGGCTGAACGTGCTCCAGGGGGCGCGGATCGCGGGGGCGGCGACCGTGGTGGCGGTGGACGCCAACCCGGCGAAGGAGGCGGTGGCCCGGCAGTTCGGCGCGACGCACTTCGTCGACGCCTCGGCCGTCCCGGACGTGCCGGCGGCGGTGCGGGAGGTCCTGCCGACCGGCGCCGACCACGCCTTCGAGTGCGTCGGCAGCGTCCGGCTGATCCGCCAGGCCATCGATCTGCTGGACCGGCACGGGCAGGCGGTGCTGCTGGGGGTGCCGGGGTTCCGGGAGGAGGCGGCGTTCCAGGTCTCCTCGATGTACCTCGACAAGACGATCATGGGCTGCCGGTACGGCTCCGCCCGCCCCCAGCGGGACATCGCGCTGTACGCGGACCTCTACCGCCGGGGGAGCCTGCTGCTGGACGAGCTCGTGACGGAGGTCCACCCGGTGGAGGACTTCCCCAAGGCAGCCGAAGCCGCCCGCGCGGGCCGCGTGGCCCGCGCGGTCCTCACCTTCTGACCATCGAAGCGGTGGCCCGGCCGGTTCAGCCCCCTCCGCTTCCGGACCCGCGCCTCACACGCCGGCGGGGCTGATTTTTGCCGACCTCTCGTCGCAGGCGTCGGCGGAGTCGGCTGGGCTTTCGGGCTCCGCCCCAGCCGGGTTGCCCGGGGCAGGCGCATCGGGCCCGGGCGGTGCCACAGGTTCAGGTGTCGGAGAGGCGGCCGAAGCGGCCCTTGTGGAACAGGAGGGGGCCCTCCTCCCCGGCGGCGCCGAGCGCCAGGACCCGCCCGACCACGATCAGGTGGTCCCCACCCGTATGGACGGCGTGGATGCGGCAGTCGATCCAGGCGGGCACCCCGTCGAGCTGCGGCGACCCCGTCACGGGCGCGGGCCGGTGCCCGACCCCGGCGAACTTGTCGGCCCCCCTCACCGCGAACTGCCGGCACAGCTCCCCCTGCCCCGCGCCCAGGATGTTGACGCAGAACACCCCGGCGCGGGCGATCCGCGGCCAGGTGGTGGACGTACGGGCCACCATGAAGGTGACCAGCGGCGGGTCGAGCGACAGCGAGGCGAAGGACTGGCAGGCGAAGCCGGCCGGGCCGTCCTCGCCCTCGGCGGCCGGGGCGGTGACCACGGTGACGCCGCTCGCGAAGTTCCCCAGCACGGCCCGGAACTCCGCGGCACCGACAGGGGCGCGCTCGTCCTCCCCGACGGCCCGAAGGTCGGCGCGGGGCAGGACCGAGGGTTCCGGCTCCCCCGAGCCGGGCGCGGCGGAGCCGACTGATCTCAGGTATCGGACGACGGTGGCCGCCATCCCTGCGTGTCCCATCACATCCCCGATTGAAACTGACGGCATGTCAGATGTGAAGGGGTGGGTGCCTGCGGACCTGGCTGCTCGCTGACTGTTCGCCCGGCCTGTGGTGCAGCCGCACGGCTGACCGCCCGCCGGAGCCCCGGCGGTCCGCCTTCGGAGGCGGTGCGGGGCGACGTACCCCGTTGCGAGGGGGCGTGGGCGGCATTGCCCCGTGCGGGTGAAACCCCCGGGCGCCCCGGATCCGTACGCCCGTCCGCCCCGCCCGGCTCGGCAAGGTGGCGGGGGACCGGCGTACGGCCGTACGCCGCCCCACCGCAGACGTCCCGGGAGGACCCCATGCTCGGTACCGACTTCCGCACCGGCTCGCCCAACTGGCTCGACCTCGGCAGCCCCGACACCGACGCCGCGGCCGCCTTCTACGGCACCGTCTTCGGCTGGAGCTTCACCTCCGCCGGCCCGGAGGCCGGCGGGTACGGGTTCTTCCAGGCGGACGGCAAGACCGTCGCCGGGCTCGGGCCGCTCAACGAGAAGGGCGCGAAGTCGGCATGGATGGTGCACTTCATGACCCCGGACGCCCGCGCGACGGTCCAGGCGGTCAAGGACGGCGGCGGGAAGATCCGCATGGAGCCCATGGACGTCATGGGCGAGGGCTGGCTCATGCAGGCCACCGACCCGCAGGGCGCCGAGTTCGCGGTGTGGCAGCCCGGCAAGACCGCCGGGCTCGAACGGGCCTCGGAGGAGAACTCGCTGGTGTGGGCGGAGCTCCACGTACCGGACCCGACGGCGGCCATCGACTTCTACAGCGGCGTCTTCGGCTGGCGCAGCGAGGAGATGCGGACGCCCGGGATGACGTACCGCGTCCTCAGCACCAAGGACGGCGACCAGAAGCAGGCCTCCTTCGGAGGGGTCGCGCCGATGGGGGACGGGGCCGGCGGCGGGGGCGTCGAACGGCCGCGCTGGGTGCCGTACTTCCACGTGGCGGACGTCGACGCCACCGTTTCGGCGGCGAAGGGTGCGGGCGGCTCGGTGATCATGCCGGCGGCGGACGTGCCGGACGTCGGGCGGATCGCCTGGCTGGCGGACCCGTTCGGGGCGGTGTTCGCGCTGCTGAAGCCGAACCCGCAGATGTAGGGCCACGGGTTCACGGGCTTACGGGCTTACGGATTCGGCGCCAGGTGCCCGGGCTTCAGCGGCCCCGGTACTTCGGGGTGCGGCGCTCCACGAAGCTCGCCACGCCCTCCGCCGCGTCGGCCGTGGTCATGTTGATCTCCTGGGCGGTGGCCTCGGCGGCCAGGGCGGCCGCCCGGTCCCCGTCCAGCGAGGCGTTGACCAGCTGCTTGGCCAGGGCGATGGCCCGGGTCGGGCCCTGCGCGAGCCGCTCGGCCCACTCCCGGGCGCACTCCGCCAGTTCGGCGTCGGGGACGACCCGGTTGACGAGGCCGAGCCGCTCGGCCTCGGCCGCCGGGACGGCGTCGCCGAAGAACATCAGCTCCTTGGCGCGCTGCGGGCCCACCAGGCGCGGGAGCAGGTACGCGCCGCCGCCGTCGGGGACCAGGCCGCGGCGGACGAACACCTCGATGAAGCGGGCCGACTCGGCCGCCAGGACCAGGTCACAGGCGAGGGCGAGGTGCGCGCCGATGCCGGCGGCGGTGCCGTTGACCGCGGCGAGGACCGGCTTTTCGCAGTCGAGGACGGCCGTGATCAGGCGCTGGGCGCCGAGCCGGATCATGCGGGCCACGTCGCCGGCGATGCGGTCGCCGCCGGGGGCGTGGGTGGGGGCGGGGGCGCCGCGGAGGTCGGCGCCGGCGCAGAAGCCTTTGCCGGTGGCGGTGATGACGACGGCCCGGACGGCCGGGTCGGCGGAGGCGTCCGCCAGCAGCGCGATGATCCGCTCGCGCTGGGACCAGGTCACGGCGTTCATGGCTTCGGGGCGGTTGAGGGTGATCCACGAGACGCCGTTGTCGGTGCGGTGCAGTACCGATGAGTCGGGGGCCTGGGGGGTGTCCGTCATGGGGTGGTGCTCCTCCCGTTCGGGGTGGGGGGCGGGTGGCGTGGCTGCCGCTGCGCGGGGCCGGGATCCGGCGGAGGCGGGCCGCCGCAGCGGGGCCGCGGCGCTGGGTCCGGCTCCCGCGGGGCGGGCGCGGCGGCGGTGTCCGGGGGCGGCCGCCGCGCAGCGTCAGCGGCAGATGGCCAAGGCGTCCAGGGCCACCGCGCCCTGCCCGCGCGGGAGGACCATCAGCGGGTTGATGTCCAGCTCGGACAGGACACCGCCGAGTTCCAGCGCCATCCGCTGCACCCGCAGCACGACCTCGACCAGCGCGTCGACATCGGCCGGCGGCGCCCCGCGGACCCCGTCCAGCAGGGCCCGCCCGCGCAGTTCGGCCAGCATCGCCCGGGCCTGGTCCTCGCCGAACGGCGGTACCCGCACCGCCGCGTCGTGCAGCACCTCGACCAGGACCCCGCCCAGCCCGACCGTCACGGTCGGGCCGAACAGCTCGTCCTGCGTGACGCCGACGACCATTTCGACGCCCCGCTCCACCATCTGGCAGACCAGGATCCCGTCCAGCGGCACGTTCTCGTAGCGGGCGATGTCCGTCAGCTCCCGGTAGGCGTCGCGGATCTGGCTCGCCGAGGTCAGGCCGATCTTCACCAGCCCCAGCTCCGTCTTGTGCGCGAGCTGCGGCCCGGAGGCCTTCATCACCACCGGGTAGCCGACCAGGCCGGCCGCGCGGACGGCCGCCGCCGCGCTCGTCACCAGCTGCTCCCGCGGCACCCGGATCCCGTAGGCGCGCAGCAGCTGCTTCGCCGCGTGCTCGCTGAGCTGCTGGCCCGGGCGCATCAGCGCCTGCGCCTTGCGGTACGAGGGGGACGGGGTCCGCGGGGCGTCGGCGAAGGGGGAGCGGTAGCCGGCGGTGAAGCGGTGGTGGTCGAGGTAGGCGCGCACGGCGGTGATGCAGTTGCCGAAGGTACGGAAGGTCGCCACGCGGGAGGAGCCCAGCAGGGTGGTGCGGTAGGCCTCCTCGGTCCCGACGGGGGAGCCCCAGATCACGCAGATCAGCTTGTCGGTCTGCTCGGCCGCGTCCACCAGGTCCTGGGCGAGCCGGTCGCTCATGGGCGGGAAGGGCCCGGTGATCGGGCAGATCAGGACGCCGACGGACGGGTCGGCGAGGATCGCGTCGATGATCTTCCGGCCGCGCCAGTCGCCGACCGGGTGGCCGCCGTTGTCCACGGGGTTGGCGACGTTCAGGTACTCCGGTATCCACTGGTGGAGCTCGTCCTGCTTGGCCCGGGAGAGCGTGGGCAGGTGCAGCCCGGCCTCGGTGGCGAGGTCGGAGAAGTGGGCGCCGGTGCCGCCGGAGATCGAGTAGACGACGACCCCGTCGGCCTGCGGCCTGCGGGCCCGGGCGAGCAGGGCCGCGGTGTCCTGGAGCTCGTCGAGGCCGTCGACGCGGATGACGCCGAACTGGCGCATGGCGGCGTCCACGACGGTGTCGGCGCCGGTGAGCTTGCCGGTGTGGGAGGCGGCGGTACGGGCGCCGGCCTCGGTCCGCCCGACTTTGACGGCGACGACCGGCACCCCGTTGCGGGCGGCCCGGTCGGCGGCGAGGAGGAAGGACCGGCCGTCCTTGAGGCCCTCGACGTAGCAGGCGATCGCGCCGACCTCGGGCTGCTCGGCGAAGTAGGAGATGAAGTCGGAGGTTTCGAGGTCGGCCTCGTTGCCCGTGGGAGCCCAGTGGGAGAGCCGGATCCCGAGCTCCTGGAGGGTGTACACGGGCCGGCCCTGGTGGCCGGACTGGGTGATCAGCGCGATGGCCGGGCCGTCGAGGTCGTCCCGGAAGTCGGAGAAGGCGTTGAGGTTGGTGTTCGGGCCGAGGAGGCGAAGGCCCGAGCGCCGGACCGCGGAGGCGAGCCGCGCCTGGGCGGCGGCGCCGTCGGCACCGGTCTCGGCGAAGCCGGAGGCGAAGGCGACGGCGTACTTCACCTTGGCCTCGGCGAGCTCGTCGATGAAGGGCAGCGGGTCGGCCACCAGCAGGACCGCCAGGTCCACCTGCTCGGGCAGGGCGGCCAGCGCAGCCACGGAGGGGTGGCAGGGCAGCCCGAAGACGGCGGTACGGGTGGGGTGCACGGGGTGGATGCGGGCCCCCACGCGCTCGGCCCAGGCGATGAGCTGGCGGGTGATCCCGGTATGGGGCCTGCCCTCGGTATCGGAGGCGCCGATGACGGCCACGGACCCGGGCCGGAAGAAGCGGTCCAGGTCCGGTACGTCGGCGTGCAACGGCCGTCCGCTGACGTCCAGGACGACCGCGTCGTCCGGGGAGGGCGCGGCCGTGGAGTGGACGGCCGTCCTGGGCGTCTCGCCGCAGGCCTCGACACGTGCGCGGAAGTCGGTGGTGAGGGTGCCGTGAGTAGATCCAAGCATCGCTTCGCCCGCTCCTGCTCGATGAACTTGAGAACTTCAAGCCAGCCAACGCCGGTTACTGACGTGTAGTCAGATCGAGACTACTGAACTGACGCCGCGTCAGGAACAGTGCTGCGCGGGAAAGGTGGCGGAGGCTCGTGGAGGTGCGTGGAGGTGATGTGTGGAACGGTGACAGACGGGCTCGGGTGGGTCCAAGGGGGAATTTGGTCGCGGTGGGCGGGTGCGTTTTCTTCGGGGGTGGGTGGTGGGAGCCGGCGGTTCTAGGCGAGAGGGTCGACTCGGGGGAGGTCCGTGTACGGGAGGGACTCGTCGCGGTCGCGCTGCGTGCGGGAGCCGAGGCGGCGGGCCAGGGCGCGGGAGATCTTCTCCGCGTCCAGGGCCATCTCGCGGAACATGCCGCTGATCGGGTTGGTGAACCCGGTGAAATAGAGGCCGGGAGCCTGCGGCAGGGCGCGGGAGCCGTGCGTGCGGGGGCGGCCGCGCCCGTCGAGGACGCCGTCCAGGTGGCCGACCAGGCCCTCCAGGGCGCGCCGGTAGCCGGTGGCGGCTATCACCGCGTCCGGGGTGATGCGGGAGCCGTCGGCGAGGATCACCTCGGCGCCGTCGAAGCCGGCGACCGCGGCGACCGGCTCCACCCGGCCCGAGCGGACCGCGTCGATGAGGCCGACGTCCTGGACGGGGATCGCCCCCTGCTTGGCCCTGCTGTACAGGCCGGTGGCGGGGCGGGGGAGCCCGTACGCCGTCAGGTCCGGCACCGACGCCTTCGCGGAAAGCGCGCCCAGCCGGTCCACCAGCCGCACCGGCAGCCGCCGCACCAGGATCCCGGTGCGCTGGGCGGGCCAGCCGAGGGTCGAGCGGCGCACGATGTGGGGGGTGGTGCGGATGGCGAGGCGGGTGCGGGTGGGGGCGGGGCCGCCTCGGCCGGGGGCCGCCAGGTCGGCGGCTATCTCGGCTCCGGTGTTGCCTGCGCCGACGACCAGGACGTCCATGCCCTTGAAGGGGGCGGGGTTGCGGTAGTCGCGGGCGTGGAGGAGCCGGCCGCTGTACGTGTCCATGCCCGGCCAGTCGGGCAGTGAGGGGGTGTGGTTGAAGCCGGTGGCGACCACGACGGCCTGGGCGGCGAGGACGCGGCCTCCGGTGGCGTGGAGGAGCCAGCCGGGGTCGGGGGAGTTGTGCTTGTTGCGCTTGGTGTGCTTCTTCTGCCGCTGCCGCCGCTGCTTGCTGTTTCCGGTGGTGGAGGCGGCGGTGTCGGTTTCGGATTCGGTGTCCGTGGGGGGTTGCGGCGCTCTGTCGATACGGGTCACCTCCACGCCCGTGACGATCTCGAGCTCGTGGAACTCGGCGTACTTCTCCAGGTAGCGCACGACGTCGTCGCGGGAGACCCAGCGGCCGAAACGGCGGGGGATGGCCAGCCCGGGGAGGGCCGAGAGGCGGCGGGTGGTGTGCAGGTGGAGGCGGTCGTAGTGGCCGCGCCAGGAGGCTCCGACGGTGTCGGACTTCTCCACGATCACCGCCCGTACTCCGCGGGCGCGCAGGGCGGCGGCCGCGGCGAGTCCGCCGGGCCCGGCGCCGATCACGTAGACGGGGCGGGGCTGGGTGGTCATGTCTGGGGCTGTGGGGACTCCGGGCATGAGGAGTGATCGTATCGACACACAGTGTTGATGGGTCTCGGACGAGGAGCCGAATCGATTGCGGATCGGTCACGAGGGGCTTGCGTGGGGGCGGGGTCTTGCACGATGGTCCCCTGTCCGCTCAACTGACGTACCGTCAGATTGAGGAGGGTGCGTGCGATGCAGACCATCTGGCTCAGCGGGGCCGAGTGGCTCGCCGTGCTGCGGATAGGCCTCGGCCTGTGGTGGCTCGAGAGCTGGCGGCACAAGGACAAGAAGGGCTGGTTCGAGCGCGGCACCGGCATCGCCTGGGCCGCCGAGGTCGCGGGCAAGCACCGCTGGCCGGTGGTCAAGCGCGGTTTCGAGGCCCTGGTCCGGCCGCGGCCGCGGCTGATGGCGTACGTCGTCGTCTACGCGGAGCTCGCGCTGGGCCTCGGGCTGGTGCTGGGCCTCCTGACGCCGATCGCGCTGGTGGGCGGACTGCTGCTGAACCTGCTCTACCTGGTGCTGATGATCCACGACTGGGCCGAGCAGGGGCAGAACGCGATGATGATGCTCGTCGCGTTCGTCGCCTTGGTGGGGGTGGGCTGGCAGGCCTGGTCGCTCGATGCGGTGTGGGGGTTGTTCCTTTGAGCGGGCAGGGCGGGCAGGGGGTTCGGTTCGATCTGCCGGATGTGGACGAGTTCAGCCGGACCTACTGGGATGCGGCGGCCGAAGGGCGGCTGCTGGTGCGGCGGTGCGGTGCGTGCGGGCGGGCGCACCACTATCCGCGGGAGTTCTGCCCGTTCTGCTGGGCGGGGGAGGAGCAGGTCGTCTGGGAGCAGGCCAGTGGCCGCGCGGTGCTCTACACGTGGTCGGTGATCCACCGCAACGACCTGCCGCCGTTCGGGACGAGGGTTCCGTACACGGCGGCCGTGGTCGACCTGGCCGAGGGGCCGCGGATGATGACCGAGGTCGTGGACTGCGAGGCGGGTGCCCTGCGCGTCGGCATGCCCTTGGAGGTGGCGTTCCGGGAGGCTGCGGAGGGGGTTTGGGTGGCGGTGTTCCGGCCCTGGGCGGCAGGGCTGGTGTAGGGGTTTTCCGGGTCTCCGGGTTGCAGAGTCTCCGGGTTGCAGAGTCTCCGGGTCTCCGGGTCTCCGGGTCACCGGGGCGGCGGGTTTCCGGCGTGGTTCCTCCTCCTTCGCCTCGTCCTCCGGTCCGTGGCCGGCGGGGTGGCCCTCGCCTCGCCGCTTCGGCCACGGTCCGGGGACGCCGCGCTTCGTCAGGTGTCAGGCCTCGAAGGTGGTGGCCCGGGCGACCGCCTCCCAGGCGTCCAGCTCGGCGCTGGAGGCCTCCGCGTGCGCGCGGATGGCGTCCACGGCGTCGTTGCCCAGGGCCAGGCGCAGCGGGGGCTGCTCGGCGTCCAGTGCGGCCAGGATCGCCGCGGCCGCCTTGACGGGGTCGCCGGGCTGGCTGCCGTCCGACTCGGGCAGGCCCGTGCGGACCGCGCCGACGGTGTCCTCGTACGCGGGCAGGGTGGTGGCGGTGCTCTGCAGTGCGCCGGCTCCGGCGAAGCCGGTGCGGAAGGCTCCCGGCTCGACGATCAGGCAGGTGATGCCGTACGGGGCGACCTCGCCCGCCAGTGCCTCGGTCAGGCCTTCCAGGGCGAACTTCGTCGCCGAGTACGCGCCGACGCCGGGGAAGGAGAGCCGGCCGCCCATGCTGCTCATCTGCACCACGGCTCCGGACTTCTGTGCCCGCATGTGCGGCAGCACGGCCCGGATGAGGGCGGCGGGGCCGAAGAAGTGCAGGTCCATCAGGTCGCGCAGCTCGGCGTCCGAGGTCTCCTCGACCGCGCCGACGAGGCCGCGGCCCGCGTTGTTGACGAGGACGTCGATCCGGCCGAAGCGTTCGACGGCCTCGGCCACCACCGTGGCCGCGGCGGCCGTGTCCGACACGTCCAGGGCCACCGGCACCAGCCGCCCGGGGTGTGCGGCGGCGTACTCCGCGAGGGCGTCGGGCCGGCGTACGGCGGCGACGACGGTGTCGCCGGCCGCGAGCGCCGCGTCGGCGAGGGTGCGGCCGAAGCCGGACGAGGCGCCGGTGATCAGCCAGATCCGGCCGGCGGGTGTCGTCGGCTTGTCCTGCGCGGGCATGGAGACCTCCAGGGGGAGCAGCGGGTGAGTCGCGTCGCCTGAGGGGCATCCTTGATCACTGGCGGCTTGCTGTCCAGGGTCAAAGTGCCGGGGGGAGTGGGGAGTTGGGCCATCCGGGTGGGTGGGTGGTTGCGTGCGCTGTGCTCTACGGCCAGAGCAGCTCGCGCGTCCACGGTCCGGGCGCCTGCGGGGGGCGGCTGTAGCGCAGGCGGACGTGGCGGCGGGCGGCGTCGCCCTGGAAGAACTCCACCTCGGCGGGATCCAGTACGTACCGGGTCCAGGTCGGGACCGGCGCGTCCGGCTCCGCGCCGGCCCGTTCCCATGCGGCCGCCGAGGCCTCGGCCAGCTCCTGGGCGGAGGCGAGCACCTCGCTCTGCCGGCCGGTGAGGGCTGCTGCGAGGGCGCCGCGCGAGCGGACCGCCAGGTCCGCCCGGCTCTCCTCGGGGGCGCAGGCGGTGACGCGGCCGCGGATGCGGATCTGGCGGGCGACGGTGGGCCAGTAGAAGGCGAGCGCGGCGTCCGGGTGGGCGGCGAGCTGGCGGCCCTTGGCGCTGGTGGAGTGCGAGGCGAAGTGCCAGCCGCGGTCATCGGCGTCGTGCAGCATCAGGATGCGGACGTCGGGGCGCCCCTCGGGGTCGACGGTGGCCAGGCTCATCGTGTGCGGTTCGAGCTGTCCGGCCGCGGCGGCGTGCGTGAACCACTCCCGGAAGAGGGGGAGGGGGGTGGAGGGCGCGGTGTCGGGGTCGAAGACGGGGAGCGGGGTGTCCCACACCTTCAGGGAGTGCAGGGTGGCGTGGAAGGACGGGGATGAGGTGTCGCTGTCACCGGGCATGCGGCCAGGGTAGGGGGCGGGGCGAGGCGGGCCCGCGCGGCTGGATCCGGGCCCGGCGGGCGGCGTGCGGGGCGCAGTCGATCGCTACGTGGTGATCGTCGGATGGCGGCGGGAGGCTGTCCTCTCGGAGCGGAATGGTGTGGCGTCCGGAGGGGGGATCAGGAAGGCTCGTGCGCATGGTTTCGGTGGTGCAGAACGTGGCGGTCGATTGTGCGGATGCCTACGGGCTGGCCCGGTTCTGGAGCCGGGTGACCGGGCGGCCGCTGCATCCGGACGACAAGCCGGGTGATCCGGAGGTGCAGGTGCTGCTCGCGCAGGGCCCGGTGTTGTACTTCAACCAGGTGCCGGAGGGCAAGACGGTCAAGAACCGGATCCATCTGTGTCTGCGCCCGGAGACCTCCCGCGAGGAGGAGGTGGAACGGCTGCTGGGGCTCGGCGCCGCCCTGGTCGCCGATCACCGGAATCCCGATGGTTCCGGGTGGGCGGTCCTCGCCGATCCCGAGGGCAACGAGTTCTGTGTTCTGCGCAGCGAGTCGGACCGGGCCGCTGCGATGGCGTGACGCGGGTCTGAGGGGCGGCGGCCGGTGGCCGAGCCGAAGCCCAGCCAGGTGTGGCGGTTGTTCCACCAGCACCAGCCCACCTTGGGGGCGCCGCGCCGTTCGCGGCCGTCCCGGCCGGTGCCGTTGCTGATCCAGAGCGCCGGGGTGCGGGCGTCCAGGGTGCCGTTCGGCTTGCGCAGTCGTGAACCGATGGTCATGAAGCAGTGGTTGCGCTCCAGCACCTCGGGTTGCTGGAGCAGCCAGTGGATGCCCTCGGTGAGCACGAGCGGGGTGCGGCCCTGTCGGGTGAGGCGGGGCAGAGCCTCGTCCGGGGTGCGGTTGGCCAGGTGGTCGCCGCGGTCGAGGCCGGTGACGAGGTAGAGGGACGAGTCCGGCAGCTCGGCGTGGTGGGGGCTGAAGCGGTCGACGTCGGTCATGTCGGTGACGACGAAGCCCGGCTTGCCCTCGCGGCGGAGCAGCGGTGCGAGGGCCGAGGCGGGGAGCCGGTCCGGGTGGACGGCGATCAGGGCGCCTTCGGCTGCGCTCTCGGCGAAGGCCCGCAGGTCGGCGGTGGGGATCCCGGCGAGCTCGGGCACCCCGAGCTCGATCAGGCGCTCGGCCTGGGCGGCGAGCGGCGGAAGCGCGGTCAGGGCGTCACCGGAAACGGTTTCGGGCACGGGGTACTCCCTCGTTTCGCGATCGGAGCAGAGGCCCCGGCTCAACGAGGCGGCCCGCCGGAATGTTCCCCGGTCTTGTCATAGCGGGTGGCCAGGCCGCGCCACTGCTTGAGTTTGTTGATGCAGCGCTCGACGGTGTTGCGCTGCTGGTAGGCGTCGTGGTCGAAGGCGGGTGGACGGCCACCGCGACGGCCGAGGCGTTTGCGGTTGGAGGCCTGGTCGGCCTCGCCGGCCGGGCCCCCTTTTGATTGTGGGCGCCCTTCCACGACCCGAAGTGCTCGGGCAGGTTCATCCACGGCCTGCCGGTGCGGTACGTGAACGCGATCGCGTCAATCACCTGCCGGTGATCCCGCCACCGCCCGCCCCGCCGAGGCGTCCGGTCCGGCGGCAACGGCTCAATGCGGGCCCACTGGGCATCAGTCGGCGACACACCAGACCAACGATCCGATGATCCGAAGGAAACGGCCTAGTCGCGGGCCAGGACGAGGGTGCCCGAGGAGCAGAACCAGCCGCCTGTGCCCGAGGCGACGGCGGTGCGGGGGAGGGTGCCGTCGGGCTTGGTGACCTGGCCGGGGCCGCGTTCGCCGCGGAGTTGGCGGACCGCTTCCACCAGGAGGAACAGGCCGCGCATGCCGGGGTGGCAGGCGGAGAGGCCGCCGCCGTCGGTGTTGACCGGGAGCTCTCCGGTGGCGAGCAGCCGGCCCTTGTCGACGAAGGGGCCGCCCTCGCCCTTGGCGCAGAAGCCGAGGTCCTCGAGGGTGACCAGGGTCATGTACGTGAAGGCGTCGTAGAGCTCCGCGACGTCGATGTCGGCGGGGGCGAGGCCGGCCCGGGCGAAGGCCTGGCGGCCCGAGGCTGCTGCGGGGGAGGTGGTGAAGTCCTCCCATTCCGACATGGTGGCGTGGGAGGTGGCGGTGCCCGAGCCGAGGATCCAGACGGGCGCCTTGGCGGTGTCGGGGACGTAGTCGGCGGCGGCCAGCAGGACCGCGCAGCCGCCGTCGGAGCGGATGCAGCAGTGCAGCTTGGTGAAGGGGTCGGCGATCGTCTCGGAGGAGAGGACGTCGTCGACGGTGAGCGGGTCGCGGAACATGGCGTCGGGGTTGGTGGCGGCGTTCGCGCGGGCCTGGACCGCGACGGCGGCGAGCTGCTCGAGCGTGGTGCCGTACTGGTGCATGTGGCGGCGGGCGGCCATGGCGTACTTGGCGATCAGCGTGTGGCCGTAGGGGACCTCGTACTGCAGGGGGCCGCGCGCGCCGAAGGAGAGGTTCGAGGTGCGGCGGCGGGCCTTGATGTCGGCGCGCGCCGTGGAGCCGTAGACCAGGAGGACGGCGTTGGCGTGGCCGGCGGCGATCGCGTCGGCCGCGTGGGCCGCCATGACCTCCCAGGTGGAGCCGCCGACGGAGGTGGAGTCGACCCAGGTGGGACGCAGGCCCAGGTATTCGGCGACCTCGATCGGGGCGAGGGTGCCCAGGCCCGCGGAGGCGAAGCCGTCGATGACGCTGCGGTCCAGGCCGGAGTCGGCGAGGGCGCGGCGGGCCGCCTGGGCGTGCAGGGCGTACGGGGTGGGGCCGTCGACGCGGCCGCAGTCCGAGAGGGCGACGCCGACCACCGCGACGCGGCGGCGGGGGACGGCGTGGACGGGCTGGCTCAGGGGTCCGGGCATGGAGGGAACGGTATAGCTGATGATGTGTCAGATTCTAGGGGTCCAGCCGTCTGGGCATGTGGGGGCGACGGTCTTAATATGACGGGCCGTCAGCTCTGGGAGGAGCCACGATGGATGCCGCCTTTACCGAGGAACAGGACGGGATGCGCCGCGCGCTGCGCGAGATCCTGGGCAAGCACTGCGGGCCGGACGAGGTCAGGGCCGCCGTGCGGACGGCCCCCGGGTACGACCGGGAGCTCTGGGGGCGGCTGTCGCGGCAGCTCGGGCTGCCCGGTATCGCCATCGCCGCGGAGTACGGGGGCGTGGGGTGCGGGGTCGGGGACCTCGCGCTGGTGTGCGAGGAGGTCGGGCGGGCGCTGCTGCCCTCGCCGCTGTTCGCCACGGCCGGGCTCGTCGCGCCGCTGGTCGGTGAGCTGGGCAGCGGGCGGCAGCGGTCCGAGGTGCTGCCGCGGATCGCCGCCGGCGGGCTGACGGCCGCCCTGGCGGTGCCGGGGGCCGCCCTGGGGGCCGCCCTCGGGCTGACCGGGGACAACGGCGGGGAGTGGGCCGGGGGCGGGCGGGCCGGCGGGGTGCAGGCCCGGCCGGTCGAGGGCGGGCGCTGGCGGCTGTACGGGGAGGCCGCGCAGGTGCTCGACGGGCACAGCGCCGCGCTGCTGGTCGTGGCCGCCCATGCCGGGGGCTTCGCCCGGAGCCGGATCCTGCTGTTCCTCGTACGGGGGGATGCGCGGGGCGTGGTGCGGTCGAGGGGGGCGGGGATCGACGAGACCCGGCCGCACGGCGTGGTGCAACTGCGCGACGTCGAGGGCGCGTTGCTGGGAGACGGCGAGGGCGTGCTCCCGGCACTGGGGAGGGTGGGCCGCGGGGCTGCGGCCATGCTGGCCGCGGAGGCCGTGGGGGCGGCCGGGGCCGTGCTGGACCGGACGGTGGAGTACGTCGGGGCGCGCGAGCAGTTCGGGCGGGCCGTCGGGTCGTTCCAGGCCGTCAAGCACCGGCTCGCCGACCTGTACGTACAGGTGCAGACGGCCCGGTCGGCGGCGTACTACGCCGCGTGGGACCCGGAGCAGGGCGCCCTGGCCCTGGCGCAGGCCCTGGAGGCGCTGCGGCTGACCGCGGGCGAGGCGATCCAGCTGCACGGGGGCATCGGCTTCACCTGGGAGCACGAGGCCCACCTGTACTTCAAGCGGGCGGCCGCGGACGAGCTGCTCTTCGGGCCGGTGCACCGGCTGCGGGGGCGGGCAGCGCAGGTCGCGGGGCTCTTCCGGGAAGCGGGTGTGTGATGGTCGGCGCCAGGATCGTGCAGCGGCTGTCCTCGACGCCGCTGTTCGCGAAGATCGCTCCGCACGTGGTCCCCGCGCTGGACAAGGCCGTGCACCGGATCACGCGGGGCAAGGTCATCCTGAGCGCGCAGATGCTGCCCGGCGTGATCCTGACCGCCAAGGGCGCCAGGAGCGGGCAGCTGCGGCGCACGCCGCTCGCGTGCATGCCGGACGGGGACGGGTGGGTGCTGATCGGATCCAACTTCGGCAGGCCCGGACACCCGGCGTGGACGGCGAACCTGCTCAAGAACCCGGAGGCGTCGGTCAGTTGGAAGGGCCGCGAGATCCCGGTGCGGGCGCGGCTGCTGGCGGGCGAGGAGCGTGCGGCCGTGTGGCGGGCCGTGCTGCGGTTCTGGCCGCCGTACGCGACGTACCAGGCGCGCATCGAGCGCGAGATCCGGCTGTTCCGCCTGGAGCGCCGCTGACGGGGGCCGGGGAAACGGCGGACCCGGGAAGGGTCCGCCGCTACCGGGTCGGCTTCTTGCCGGTGATGCCCAGGTGCACCAGCAGCGCCAGGTTCGGCTTGAGCTCGGCCTGCTTCACGCCCCAGGCCTGGAAGCCCTTCTGGTGGGAGGCGACCGCGGCCAGCATCGCCACCAGCGAGCCCGCCATCGCCGCCGGGCTGAGGTCCTTGTCGACCTTGCCCTTCGCCTGGAGCTCCTTCATCGACTCCGTGAGGGAGTTGGTGACCGAGTTCAGGATCTTCATGCGGATCTTGTAGAAGCGCTTGTCGCCCTCGGCCGCACCGAGGTCGACCACGCGCAGGATCGCGTCGTTGCGGCGCCAGAAGTCCAGGAAGCCCTCGACGAGCTCCTCGGCGGCCGCCCAGCCGGCCTTGCCGACCCAGCTGCGGCCCTCGACCAGCGAGGTCAACTGCGCGCCCTCCGCCGCCATGTGCTCGGCGATCTCCAGGACGGCGCCCTCGACGTCCGGGAAGTACTGGTAGAAGGTCGCGGGGGAGGTGCCGGCCTTGCGGGCGACGTCGATGACCTTGACGTCGCGGTACGGCGAGGAGCTGAGCATCTCGCCGAGGCAGTCGAGCAGCTTCTGCCGCGTCGCCTGACCGCGCCGGCCCGCAACGCGGCCGTCGACGGTGCGTACTTGTCCTGTCATGCCGTCAGCTTACCGAGGGGTGATCTGGGCGCGATTCGGCCGCCTGCAAATGGGGTGACCCGCCGCCCGAGCTGGGCCGGGGCCCCAGTGGGCGGTCGTTTCCGGCCGGAATCGGACCGGTCACCCCACGTGAGGGGACCCGCCCGGTTCGGTTCCTTATCCCCCGATTAGTCTTATCAACAGGCTGTGGACAAGATCTCGGGCGGATCATGGCCGCAGGGGGATCGGAGCGGAAGGAAACGGGCCATGGCCGCATTCGCGGAAGGCACACCCTGCTGGGTGGACGCCTCGCTTCCCGACGTCGAGGCCGGCAAGCGCTTCTACGGCGAGCTCTTCGGGTGGACCTTCGGAGACAGTGCGGGCGCCGAGTACGGCCACTACACCCAGGCCTACAGCAACGGCCGCAACGTCGCCGCCCTCGCCCCCAAACCCGACGGCCGCATGCCCACCGTCTGGGGGATCTACCTCTACACCTCCGACGCCTACGCCTGCGCCGCCCGCATCCGCGCATCCGGCGGCCAGATGGTCATGGACCCCCAGCCCGTCGGCCCCTACGGCACCGCCGGCCTCGCCGCCGACCCCGGCGGGGCCGTCTTCGGCCTGTGGCAGCCGGGCACCCACCACGGCTTCGAGGCCCACGGCGAGCCGTTCACGTACTGCTGGGCCGAGGTCTACACCCGCGCCCGCGACGCCGTCGACGTCTTCTACGCCAACGTCTTCGGCTACGTCCCCGAGGACCAGGACGACGACGGCAGCGGCGTCGAATACCGGCTCTGGTCGCCGCCCGGCAGCGCGCCCGGCGCCGAGACGGCCGTCCTGGGGCGCAGCCTGATCACCGACGCCTTCCCGGAGATCATGCCCGCGCACTTCCTCGCCTACTTCGCCGTCCCCGACTGCGACCGCTCCGTGGAGACCGTCAAGCGGCTCGGCGGCCGCGTCACCGCCGACCCCTTCGACACGCCCTACGGGCGCATCGCCGTCGTCGCCGACAACCAGGGCGCCGTGTTCGCCCTGCTCTCGGAGTCCGCCGAGCACGGCGCAGGCTGAACCGGGCCGCCCCCGCACCCCGCCCGCAGCCCCGCGAGCGGCACCTCGCCACGCCCCGGCCCGACTGTGACGACACGCCCCGCCCGCGGGCCTGACAGAATCGGGGTTGCGCGACTTCGGGCGGTGCCCGGAATGAGACGCTGCACGGGGACGACCGCCGTGCCGGCGCGCGTGCAGGTGGAAACGGGCCAGGCAGAGGCCCGTACGGGGAGGTGTGAGGCGAGTGGTGGAGCAGCTGACGCAGCACGACCCGAGACGGATCGGCCCCTTCGAGGTGCTGGGACGGCTCGGCGCCGGCGGCATGGGGCTGGTCTATCTCGCACGGTCGGCGTCCGGACGCCGCGTGGCGATCAAAACGGTCCGGACGGAGCTCGCCGAGGACCAGCTGTTCCGGGTGCGCTTCACCCGTGAGGTGGAGGCGGCCCGCGCCGTCTCCGGCTTCTACACCGCGGCCGTCGTCGACGCCGACCCGCGCGCCGCCGTGCCGTGGCTGGCCACCGCGTACGTGCCGGCGCCCTCCCTGGAGGAGATCGTCAACGAGTGCGGGCCGATGCCCGCCCAGGCCGTGCGCTGGCTCGCCGCCGGCATCGCCGAGGCCCTGCAGTCCATCCACGGGGCGGGCCTGGTCCACCGCGACCTGAAGCCGTCCAACGTGCTGGTCGTCGAGGACGGCCCCCGCGTGATCGACTTCGGTATCGCAAGCGGCGTCTCCAACACCCGCCTGACCATGACGAACGTCGCCGTCGGCACCCCCGCCTACATGTCGCCCGAGCAGGCCAAGGACTCCCGCAGCGTCAAGGGCGCCAGCGACGTCTTCTCCCTCGGCTCGACGCTGGTCTTCGCCGCGACCGGACACCCCCCGTACCACGGGGCCAACCCGGTCGAGACGGTGTTCATGCTGCTGCGCGAGGAACCCAACCTCGAGGGGCTGCCCGACGAGCTGCGCCCGCTCATCGAGTCCTGCATGCAGATGGACGCCTCCCTGCGGCCCACCCCGGCCGACCTGCAGGCGCAGCTCGCCCCGCACCTCTTCGACGGCGGCGACGACAGCGGCACCGCCTCCGCGTGGCTGCCCGGCCGGGCCGTCGCCATGATCGAGGCCCGGCGCGCGGGCGGCCAGCGCACCCACTCCGTGCCCGCCCCCGGCCCCCGCGGCGTCAGCGGCCCCCGCCCCGCCCCGGACGGCGGCCCCGCGCAGCGCCGCGAACCCCGCGGCGCCGCCGACCCGTGGACCGACCCGCGCACCGGCCAGCCCCTCCCGCAGCGCCCCCAGCACCCGCCCCGGCCCGCGACCCCCGCCCCCTCGGGCGAGCCCGTCCGCCTCGGCGGCTCCCCCGTCCCGATCGGGCCCGGGCCGCGCGCCACCGCCGCGGCCCCCGCCGCGCACGCCGGAGCCGCCGACTCCGCCACCGGCTGGGTCCGCCCGCCCGGCGGCGGCCCCGCACCCGCCTCGGGCCACCTGCCCGCCCCGGCCTCCCCGGGGGCCTCCGCCGCCGGGCAGGCGCCCGCCGTGCCCGCGCCCGGCCAGGCCCCCGACAGCGGCCGCTGGCGCCCCTGGCGGTTCCGCATGTCGAACGAGGTCTGGGGCACCCCCACCGTCGCCGGCGACCTCCTCTACGTCACCTCCTTCGAGGTGCACGCCCTCGACGTCGCCACCGGCCGCCGCCAGTTCAAGACCCGCGACGTCGCCTGGTCCATGGCCGTCGCCGAGGGCCGCATCCACGCCTCCGACGGCCCCTCCCTCTACGCCCTCGAAGCCTCCGACGGCGCCGAGCGCTGGCGGCTGTCCACCGACGCCTGGGTGTACGCCCTGCGCGCCGACCGCGGCACCGTCATCACCGCCACCCGCGGCGGCGGCGTCCAGGGCTGGGAGGCCTCCAACGGCCAGAAGCTGTGGGAGCTGACCGGCGCCCAGAGCGACTTCGAGACCCCCGAGGCCGCGCCCGTCCTGCACGACGGCACCGTGTACGTCTGGCAGGACGCCCGGCTGCGCGCCCTCGACGCCCGCAGCGGCCTGGAGTCCTGGTCCTACCCGATCGGCGACGCCGCCTCCTGCGGCAACGTCCCCGTACGCGTCACCCCCGGCCCCGACGGCAACGTCTACGTCGCCGCCGGCACCCGCGTCCTGTCCGTCGACCGCGCCTCCGGCCGGGTCCGCTGGCACTTCGAGGCCCCCGCCGTCTTCCTGGCGCCGCCCGCCTTCGCGCCCGGCCCGGCCGTGACCGGGGGCGGCGTCTACCTCGCCGACTACCTCGGCACCGTCTACGCCCTGGACGCGGCCACCGGCAAGGACCGCTGGCGCATCGCCACCGAGCCGCGGCCGTCCGCCGACCCGGTCCTCGTCGCCGGCGGCAACGTCCACCTCGGCGCGGGCAGCGCCCTGTACACGCTCGACGCGGTCACCGGCACCCCGAAGTGGCGGTTCGCCGCGGGCGGCGAGATCACCGGCCCGCCGGCCGTCGCCGACGGGCGCGTCCACTTCGGATCGGCCGACCACTGCCTGTACACGCTGGACGCGGCCGGCGGGCAGCTGCGCTGGAAGCTGGCCACGGGCGGCGAGATCACCGGCGCCCCGGTGGCCGAGGGCGGCGTGGTCTACGCCTGCAGCAAGGACCGCTGCGTGTACGCCCTGGACGCGGCGAAGGGGACCGGCACCCGTACGTCCGGGTGAGCCGCGGCCCCGGCGGGGCGGCGGGGTTTTCGGCCCCGCCGAGTGGCGCACGGTACCGGGAGTGACAGGATGTACCCCATGAGCAACGTCTACTTCGACATCAACATCGACGGCCAGCCCGCCGGCCGCATCGTCTTCCGCCTCTTCGACGACGTGGTCCCGAAGACCGCGAAGAACTTCCGCGAGCTGGCCACCGGCGAGCACGGCTTCGGCTACGCGGGCTCGCCGTTCCACCGCGTCATCCCCCAGTTCATGCTGCAGGGCGGCGACTTCACCAACCAGAACGGCACCGGCGGCAAGAGCATCTACGGCGAGAAGTTCGCGGACGAGAACTTCAACCTGAAGCACGACCGCCCGTACCTGCTGTCGATGGCGAACGCCGGCCGCAACACCAACGGCTCGCAGTTCTTCATCACCACGGTCGTCACCCCGTGGCTCGACGGCAAGCACGTCGTCTTCGGCGAGGTCGTCGAGGGCACGGACGTCGTCGACCGGATCGAGAAGCTCGGCTCCCCGTCCGGCGCCACCCGCGCCAAGATCGAGGTCGCGGCCTCCGGCGTGGTCGAGCAGGCCTGACGCGTCGGACCCACCGACTCCTGACACGGCCGGACGGCCCCTCCCCTCGGGGGACGGGGCCGTCCGGCCGTGGCCGTCAGAGTGTGCGCACTCCGCGCCAGGTCCATCCGGACCCGAGGACCGTCTTCTGAAGAGGGCCCTTCATGTCGCGGGTGTCCGCGCGAAACGATACGACCCGTCGTCGGCGGCCGTCGGGCCCCCGCTCGTACGTCCAGTCGGTGTGCGCCCACTGGATCCGACCGCGGCTGTGCTCCTGCTGTACGACCCTCCCCGGCGGGTTCCCCGCTCTCGTCACCGCCCGCTGCTCCTCCAGGACCCGCACGACGCGTTCCCCCGCGACCAGGCGCATCCAGATGTCGAAGGTCCGCTCCACCTGCCTGCGGGACATGCCGGAGCCGGTGGCCGGCTCCATGACCCGCCACTCCGCCAGCAGGTCCACCCCCTCGGCACCCGCGTCGCGCACGCCGAACGGCACGCCCGTGCCGTTCAGTGCCAGCAGTGCCGCCCGGAGATCATGGAAGGGAACCGGTGTGACCCCGCTGTCCGGGTGCCTGGTGCCGGTCAACTTGTCGAAAAAGCCCATCGGCTCAACGTACGAACGCCGACCTGCCCGACGCAACACGGTCCGGAACGTCAGAGCTTGTACACCCCGCGCCAGGTCCATCCCGCCCCGGTGACCGTGTCCCGCAGCGGGTTCTTCATGTCCCGTGTGTCCAGGCTGAACGATTCGACCTTGCGCCTACGGCCGTCGGGGCCCTTCTCGTACACCCACTCCTTGTGGACGCTGCGGAGCGGGCCGCGTCCGCGCTCCCGCCCCACCGTCACGCCGGGCGGATCGCCGGCCCGGGTCACCGTCCACTGCTCGTCCATGGCACGCACCTCGCGCTCCTTGGGGAGCAGCCGCATCCAGACCTTCATGGTCCGCTCCACCTGCCTGCGGCTCACACCGGTACCCCAGGCCGGCTCCAGGACCCGCCATTCCGCCAACAGGTCGGACCCCTCGGCGCCGGCGTCGCGCACGCTGAACGGCACCTCCGTGCCGTTCAGCGCCAGCAGGGCGGCCCGCAGCTCCGTGGTGGGGATTGCGGGGGCACCGCTCTCGGGGCGCCTGGTGCCCATGTACCTGTCCCAGAGGCGGCCCACTGCTAGGCCTCTTCCCCGGTGTCGGGGCGCACCGAGCGCACGAACTCCTGGAACTCGCCCAGGATGCTGTCGTGCTGGGCCGCGGTGGCGGTCAGTGCCAGCCGGATCACCGCGCGCTTGTGCGGGTCTTCGACGTCCGCCATGGACAGGTACACCTGGGTCTGGATGAGGTCCCGGTGCGTGTCGCCGGTGGTGAGGGAGAAAGTCAACCGCTGGCTGAGGGCGGGTGCATCGTCGGGGCCGAGCTCGCGGCGGTGGGCCACCTCAACGGAGTCGGCCACCTCGCCCAGGCGCTCGACCGAGGCGTCGGCGAGATCGGTCAGCGTCACGGCGTCCGGGGGGAAGCCGCCGTCCACCGTGATGTTGGCGGTGAACCCGGCATCCGGTGCGGGATGCACCGCGGCGAACGCCACCCCCGGGTCGAACGCCTCCGGGCGCGCCGGGAGCCAGCCTTCGGGCAGGCTGAACTCGATCGGCACCGGCAGTGTCGTGGGCATTGCGGACCCTCCTTCCGTGGAAACGTACATCAGTCGAACCAGCCCTTGACCGTGTGGTAAGCCCCGGACGCGCCGTCGCCGACTGCGTGCGCGGCATCGCCCAGCCCGTCGGCCACCTCGCCGGCGGCCTTGCTCACCTTGGCCGGGTCGACGGTGATCTCAAGGCCGACGGAGCCGCCGAGGATGGGGGAAGCGCCCACCTTGCCACCGAGGTGGAACTTGCCGCTCTCGTCCCTCTTGTAACCCCACCAGCCCTCTGCGCCGGGACCCGCCCAGCCCTCGGCCGTGAGGCCGACGCCGATCCCGCCGACCTCCGTTCCTCCGGCGACGGTTCCCTTGGCCCCCGCGAAGGCCTTGAATCCGGCGGTCACCTCATCCTTGTGGACCTTGATGTTGCCCCCGAGCTCCGCGCCCGCAAAGCCCTCGCCGCGCACGTAGAGACTGCCGGGCCCGTACTCGGCCCGGCCCTCGGCCAGGGCGCGAAGGCCGACGGATGCCTCGGCCTTGGCGGTCAGGCCCTTCTCGCTGAGACCCCAGTTGGCGGTGGCCCTGGCGCCGTCGTACACGTCGGCGATCCCGGAGAGCTTCACCCCCGCCACGTCCTTGGAGCCCTCCGCCGTGGCGTGCCAGAAGTCGGCGTACGCCTTGACCGACCCCTCCTTGCCGTACTTGGTCCCGGAGATGCTGAAGCCGGCGTCGGGCCCGGTGAACGTGAGGCCGTCGTCGTCCGGCTTCTCCTTGGACTTGCCGTCGCCGCCCATCGCGGCCTGCATCGCCTTCGCGTGCTTCACGGCATCGTCAAGCTTGCCTTCGGCCCCGGCGTTGAACCCGTTGAACGTGGCGTCGGCGCCCTTGCCGAAGGCGTCCTTGTTGCTGTCGACGACCTCGAAGCTCAGGGCCAGCTTGACGTTCTGATCCAGCTCGTCGACCGCCTTGACGCGGTCGTCGATGTGCTTCTGCCACTTGGCGACGGCTTCGCCGATCGTCTTCTGGCCGTCGGGATCGTGGTGGTAGGCGCTGCGCTCGGCGGGGGTGAGCTTGGACCAGTCAAAGGCGACGCGCCCCTGTTCGGAGACCGACATGCCGGCGGCTATCGCGTCGTCGCGGGCGCTCTCGAGCTTCTTCTTCAGGTCGGCGAACTGGGTGTGCGCATCGCGCAGCAGGCTCGCGATCGCCTTGGCCTGGGTCTGCGCGGCGGCGTACTCGTAGCGCGTCGCCTTGAAACCGGCCTCGGCGGTCCCGGCGCTGACGCCGGACCAGGTGTCGCCCATCGTGATCTTCTGGACGGTTTCGCCGTAGCGGGTCTCGACCTTGTTCAACTCGGCGGCCATCGAGTCCCACTTGCCGGCCGCCGTCGTCAGCAGACCGAGGTCCGTGGTCATGACCTCGTGGTAGTTCAGTGCCACAGCTCAGCTCCCCTACAGGCCGTTCAGCTTGGACTTCGAGCCCGGGAACGAGCCGCCGACTCCGTAGTCGTTCTGCACGAACAGCCCCGACGCCCCGCGCAGCGCGCCCTTCTCCGCGGACAGTCGGCCCATCAGCACCTTGACCTGCTTGTCCCAGGTCTCGGCGACCGTCTTCAGGCCGGCGGCCGTCTCCCAGCCCTCGAACCCCTTCTGGGCGGTGCTGGTGGCGTCGTCCGCGTGCTCGGCGGCCTTCTTGGTGTTCGGCTCGAGCTCGGTCTCGATGGTGTTGGCAGCCGACTTCTTCTCGGCGGGCGTGGATGCGAAGTCCGGCTTCCCGCCGCCCGAGCCGCCCGACCCGCCCGGGTCCATCGGCACATGATTGAGCCGCATCTCCACGTGCCGGTCCTGGCCGGATTCAACTGACATGTTGCGTCTCCCCCGTCGGCAGACCCTGATCTTATGCATGACAACCATGCCACTGCGCCGGGCGGCGTCGGCATCGTGTGCGAATGAAGTGAAGGACGGGGGAGGGGTGGTGCACGGTTGCACGACCGGCCTGAAGAATGCGCTGTGACGGGCCTGTCCGCGCCGTTTGGTAGCGTGTCCCGCCGTTGTCCAGGGGGAAGGAATCGCGCCATGGTGGCCGGACGTCGTATCAGATTCAGTGCAGCGCTCGCGGTGGTGGTGCTCTCGCTCACCGGCTTCTCGTCCGGTCACGGCAAGCACGGCAGCGGCGGCCACGGCTGCTCGTCGAGTAAGAGCCACGGCAGCAGCAGCGACAGCAACAGCACCAGCAGCACCAGCGGCAGCAGCAAGAACAAGAAGAGCGACGCCCCCGCCCACGCCACGGTCGTCTCCTGCGCCGCGCCCGGCCGCACCAAGGCCGTGCTCCAGGTCACCTCCGACCTCGACACCCAGCGCACCGTCGACGTGCCGCTCACCTTCGAGGGCAACGCCGGCACCGTCGACCGGACTTCGGTCCGCGTCACCCTCAAGCCGCGCGAGACCCAGACCGTCACCGTCCCGATGGTCAACGCCGGCAAGGTCGGCGACGTGCAGCGCTGCCAGGTCGGCAAGATCACCTGACGGGCCGCGCCCGGCCTCGGCCGGCGCCGGGCCCCGGTGTCAGCGCACCTGGGGCTCCGGCGCCGTCCGCCGGCCGGCGAACAGCTCCGCCTGCCGCTCCGGCGGCAGGTTCCCCAGCGCGATCAGCGCCGGGGCCTGCGCCAGCGCCTGCTGCAGCGCCGCCTGCTTCGCCGACCACAGCGCCCGTACGGTGCCCTGCACCGCCTCCGTCGGGAAGGAGGCCAGCGTCCGCGCCGCCCGCAGGGCCGCCTCCAGCAGCTCCCCGGGCTCGGCCAGCTCCGAGACCAGCCCGATCTCGTACGCCCGCTGCGCCGAGAGCCGCTCCGCCGTCCCCATCAGGGACATCCGGGCCGCCTCCCCGAAGGGCATCCGCTGCGCCATGTACACGGCCTCGTACGCGCTCACCATGCCGTACGAGGTGTGCGGGTCGAAGAACGTCGCGGTCCGCGACGCGATGAGGAACTCCGACTCGCCCAGCAGGTAGAACGCCCCGCCGCAGGCCATCCCGTTGACCGCGGCCACGACCGGCTTCCACAGGTCGGCCGCCTTCGGCCCGATCGCCTGCAGGGGATCGTCCACCGAGTACGGGGACGACGGCTGCGGCACGGAGGCGTCCCGGTCGATGCCCGTGCAGAACGCGGCCCGGCCCGCCCCGGTCAGCACCACCGCCCGTACCGCGTCGTCGTGGCGCAACTCACGCCACACCGCCTTCAGTTCGGCGACCGTCGCGAGGTCGACCGCGTTGTGCCGGCGCTCCCGGTCCAGGGTGACGACCGCGACCCCGCCGGCCCCGTCCCGCTCCACCCGAAGCGTCACGGCCGCTCCAGCACCCAGCGCGGCACGGCGAAGCCGCCGGCCCGCCCGAACACCACCTGCACCCGCGCACCGATCCGCAGCCGGGCCGGATCCACCGAGTTCAGCGGGGCGTCGGCGGCCGTGACCAGGTTCCCGGCCAGCCGGATGTGCGGGGCGTCGGCGAGCTCCACGAGGACCACGTTGTACGGGGCCTGCGCGGCGTACGCGGGCAGCAGCGGCGGGTGCGGCCGCACGTACGACCAGATCCGGCCCCGGCCGCTCATCGGCTGCCACGCGGAGTCGAAGGACTGGCAGTGGGGGCAGCAGGGCCGGGGCGGGAAGCGGAGTCTGCCGCAGGAGGCGCAGGCCTGGATGCGCAGTTCGCCTCGGGCGGCGTACTCCCAGAACGGGGCGCCGTCCTCGTCGGGGACGGGCAGGAGCAGCCCCTCGGCAGCGTCTGCGGCGGTGGTGGTGTTCGTCATGGCTCCTCGCTCCTCACGCGCGCAGCAGGATCGCGGACGTCGGCACGCCCTCGCCCGCGGTCACCAGGCAGGTCGCGGCATCCGGCACCTGGGCGGTGGAGGTGCCCCGCAGCTGCTTGACGCCCTCGTTGATCAGGTTGAAGCCGTGCACGTAGGCCTCCGACAGGCCGCCGCCGCCGGTGTTGATCGGCAGCCGGCCGCCCGTCTCCAGCGCCCCGCCCTCGGTGAAGGCGCCGCCCTCGCCGCGCCCGCAGAAGCCGTAGCCCTCCAGGGAGAGCGGGATCAGCGGGGTGAAGGCGTCGTAGATCTGTGCGACGTCGACGTCCTCGGGCCCGAAGTCGGCCTGCTTCCACAGGTGCCGGGCGGCGGTCCAGGCCGGCCCGGACAGCGGGTCGTCGTTCCAGTAGTTGACCATGCCGTGGTGCTGGGCGGGCAGGCCCTGGGCGGCGGCGTGCACGTACACCGGCTGCTGCCGGCAGTCCCGGGCCCGCTCGGCGGAGACGATGACGCAGGCCAGCGCCCCGTCGGTCTCCAGGCAGTTGTCGAAGAGGCACAGCGGCTCGCTGATCATGCGGGAGGTCATGTACATCTCGCGGGTCAGCGGCCGCTCGTACATGATCGCGGCCGGGTTCTCGTTGGCCCGGTTGCGGCAGGCCATGGCCACGTTGAAGAGGTGCTCGCGGGTGGCTCCGTACTCGTGCATGTAGCGGCGGGCCAGCATCGCGATCTCGTCGGCGGGGCGCAGCAGGCCGAAGGGGCGGGTCCACTGGCCGGGGGTGGGCAGCTGCACCGTGGTGTTCTTCCACGGTCTGGGGCCGGAGCCGCGTTTGCGGGAGCGCCAGGCCACGCCGACGGCGGCCTGGCCGGTGGCGACGGCGGCGGCGAGGTGGCCGACGGTGGCGCAGGAGCCGCCGCCGCCGTAGCCGACCTTGGAGAAGAAGGTGACGTCGCCGGCGCCGATGGCCTTGGCGACCTCGACCTCGTCGGTCTCCTCCATGGTGTACGAGGCGAAGGCGTCGACCTCGGAGGGTGCGATGCCGGCGTCCGCGAGGGCGGCGAGGATCGCCCGGCAGGCCAGTTCCTTCTCGGACTGGGGCAGGTGCCGCGCGAAGGCGGTCTGCCCGATGCCGACTATCGCCGCGGCGTCCTTGAGTGTTGCCGCCATCGCCACCTCCGGGGGCTGCGCCAGTGCTGACAGCCGCGAAGGCTACAGCTAATCTGACGAACAGTCAGCTACTGGTTCGTGGGGAGGCGGACGATGGACGAGGACGCAGGGGCAGCAGCCGGCGCCGCACGCGAGACCACACCGCAGACGCAGGACGCGCGGGGCGATCTGCGCTGGGGCAGCATCGCCGGCCTGGTCCGCGACGCCGCCGCCCGGTACGCCGACCGGGAGGCGGTGGTCGAAGGCCGCACCCGGATCACCTACGCCGACCTCGGCGCCCGGGTCGAACGGGCCGCGGCCGCCGCGATCGCCGCCGGCGTCCAACCGGGCGACCGCGTCGCCGTCTGGGCGCCCAACACCCTCGACTGGATCGTCTGCGCCCTCGGCGCGGTCTCGGCAGGCGCCGTCCTGGTCCCGCTCAACACCCGCTTCAAGGGCACGGAGGCCGCAGACGTCCTGCACCGCAGCCGTGCCCGCCTGCTCTTCGTCACCGGCACCTTCCTCGGCACCTCCTACGTGGCCTCCCTGCGCCGCGCCGCGGGCAGGGCCCCGGCGGGGGAGGGGCCGGCGGCTACCGGCACCGCGGCCGGGACCGCGGCCGGCCGGGGGCCGCTGCCCGGGCTGCCGCACCTGGAGCAGGTCGTCGTCCTGTCCGACGACGCGCCCGCCGACTTCCGGACCTGGAAGGACTTCCTGGCCGGGGGCGACACCGTCCCCGCCGAAGCGGTGCGCCGCCGCCGCGAGGCCATCCGCCCCGAAGCCCCCTCCGACATCATCTACACCTCGGGCACCACCGGCAGCCCGAAGGGCGCCGTCATCACCCACGCCCAGTCCCTGCGCTGCTACGAGGTGTGGAGCGCCCTCGCCGGCCTGCGCGAGGGCGACCGCTACCTGATCGTGAACCCCTTCTTCCACACCTTCGGCTACAAGGCCGGCATCCTCGCCTGCCTCATGCGCGGGGCCACGATGGTCCCCCAGCCCGTCTTCAACGTGGACACCGCCCTCGCCAACATCGCCGCCGAGCGGATCTCCGTGCTCCCCGGCCCGCCCACCCTCCACCAGTCCCTCCTGGACCACCCCCAGCGCGACCACCACGACCTCTCGGCCTTGCGCCTGGTCGTCACCGGCGCCGCCGTCGTCCCGCTCCGGCTCGTCGAGCGGCTGCGCGGCGAACTGCGCATCGCCACCGTCCTCACCGCGTACGGGCTCTCCGAGGCCGGCGGCATCGTCACCATGTGCCGCCGCGGCGACCCGGACGACGTCATCGCCGCCACCTCCGGACGCGCCATCCCCGGCACCCGCATCCGCATCGCCGCCGCCGACGGCACCGCGCTGCCCGCCGGCGAGGCCGGCGAGGTGTGGGTCAGCGGCCACCACGTCATGCAGGGCTACTTCGAGGCGCCGGCCGAGACCGCCGAGGCCATCACCCCGGACGGCTGGCTGCGCACCGGCGACGTCGGCGTCCTCGACGCCGAAGGCAACCTGCGCATCACCGACCGGATCAAGGACATGTTCATCGTCGGCGGCTTCAACGCCTACCCCGCCGAGATCGAGCAGCTCCTCGGCCTGCACCCGGACATCGCCGACGTCGCCGTCGTCGGCATCCCGCACCCCCGCCTCGGCGAGGTCGGCAAGGCCTACGCGGTCCGGCGCCCCGGCTCCACCCTCACCGCGGACGACCTGATCGCCTGGTCGCGGCGCGAGATGGCCAACTACAAGGTGCCGCGCGCCGTGGAATTCGTCCCCGAACTCCCCCGCAACGCGAGCGGCAAGGTCCTCAAACGGGAGCTGCGCACCCGCTGACGGTCACGGCCGGGATGCCGGCCAGGCCGGCGTCCCCACCATGCACGACCTCGCCCTCGCCGGGTGAAACAGCAGGTGACCCTCTAGGCGTTCGGTGCGGCGATCGACATCGACAGGCCGTCGGTGAGCCATCGATGCGCCACGGTCATGTTCAGGACGCGCCCGGCCGTAGCGGTGCCGACCAGGGCCCAGTACCGCTCGAGTCGGGGGTCGAAGCCGGATGACCGTGACACCAGTCCGTGGAGGTGTGCGCGGAAGACGGGGGTGTCCGACTCCCGTCGGGCCCGCGCGTGGGCGGACACGAACGCGTCCACCGCGTCGCCGGCACCGGGCGGCAGACCTTGGGCCAGCGCGGCGGCCGTCAGCGCGGCGGCTTCGTCGATCTCCGCGTAGAAGGCCGGGCCATCCCTCATCTCTTCGTCGTGGTCCTGGGTCCAGCGGGTGAAACCCGGCGTGGAGATGAGCAGGTGCAGCTCGGCGTAGGCCAGGGCCGAGGCGGGGACGGGGTCCTGCGGTGGGGCGGGGGCCAGCATGGCGACCATGATGTCGAGTCGAGGCTTGGGCATGGCCTCGGACAGCTCGCGGTACCAGTGATCAGTGAGCGTACGGTGCGCCTGCGGGAGCCGCTGCACGCGGGAGAGTATCTCCAGGCGCCGAAGCCGTTCCTCGCCCGGGCAGTCGTCCAGTGCCTTGAGCGTGGCCTCGCGCCACCGCAGTTCGGTCAGTCGTTCCTGCACCGCTTCGAGCTCGGTTGCCACCAGTTCGCCGAGTGTGCGCTCCCCCGTGACCACCTGCGTGATCGTTGCGATCGGGGTGTCCAGCGCCCGCAGGCGTCTGATGAGCCCGATGCGCTCCCACGCCTCGGGGCCGTAGCGCCGATGACCGCCGGTGCTGCGAGCGGCCACCGGCAGCAGACCGCTGTCGGAGTAGTAGCGGAGCGTTTTGACGGGAAGGCCCGTTGCGGCCGCGAGTTCACCGATGCTCCACGTGTCTTGTGTCACAGCCCCTTGAACCTCCAGTGCGCGGGAGGTTCTAGCGTATTGATCACCGAAGGATCGGTCCTCGCCGTTCTCGCAGCTCAGATTTCGTGCCGGCCTGCCTGGGCCGGTGTGGCCGCGTGCCACGAAGGTCCCCTGACGTCCCGGTCCCGTCCCGTCCCGACCAAGAACGGTGGTACCCATGCCCCCGACCATGTCAGCACCGCGTCCGTACCGAAAGGCCGGACTCCGCGTGGCGCTCCTCCCCCTGCTGTGCGCGGTGGCGCTGATGGCGGCCACCGCCGCACCCGCGGCCGGCGCAGGCCCCGGGGCCCCTGACTTCCCGAGACAGGACCGTACGGTCGTACGCACGGAGCAGGGCCTGGTACGCGGCGTGTCGCACGGCTCGTACACCACCTTCGACGGCATTCCATACGCCGCGCCGCCGACCGGAGCGCTGCGCTGGCGTGCCCCCGTGCCCGCCGCTGCGTGGCAGGGTGTCCGGGACGCGACGAGGCCGGCTGAACGGTGTGTGCAGATGCCGCCGCCAGGTGCGAGCGGGGTCATCGGCTCGGAGGACTGCCTCTACCTCAACGTCACGGTGCCGGCGGCCGGGCCGGCTGCGAGGAAGCGGCCCGTGATGGTGTGGATGCACGGCGGTGCGTTCCTGGGCGGTTCCGGCAGTGACTACAGCGCCGAACGGCTCGCGGTCCAGGGTGACGCCGTCGTCGTCACAGTCAATTACCGGTTGGGGATCTTCGGCTACTTCGGCCACTCCGGGTTGGGCGCCGCCCCGCCGTTCGGCCTGGCGGACCAGCAGGCCGCCCTGCGCTGGGTGCGGGCGAACGCCGTGCGTTTCGGCGGCGATCCGCGCAGTGTCACGCTGTTCGGTGAGTCCGCGGGCGCCCTCAGCATCTGTGCCCACCTCACCTCGCCGACAGCCGCCGGACTCTTCGAGCGGGCCGTCCTCCAGAGCGGTTCCTGCCTCACGTCCTTCCCGCGCGGCGCGCTCGCCCCCGGAACACCGGCGTACGAGCCGTTTGCGTCCCAGGCCGATGTCCAGACGGCCGGTGCGGAGGCCGCCCGGCAACTGGGCTGCACGGCGGGCGGCGGGGACGAGGTTCTGGCGTGCCTGCGCGGGCAGAGCACGGATCGTCTCGCGACCGCGCAGCTGATGCAGTCCTTCAACCGGCCCGCCTTCGGCAACGGGCTGCTGCCCGTGGCACCCGCCCAGGCGTTGGCGTCGGGACGCTTCCACCGCCTGCCGGTCATCCTGGGCACCAACCACGACGAGATGCGGATGTTCGTCGGCCTGTCGCTCGCCGCAGTCCCGATCCGCACCGAGGACGACTACCGAGCCCGTCTGGCGGAGGCCTTCGGGGCCGCTGCCCCGGCCGTCGAGGCGCGGTATCCGGCAGCACACCATCCCTCACCCGCGCTGGCCTGGGCGACGGTGCTGACCGATCGGTCGTTCACCTGCACCACGCTGGCATCCGGCCGGGCCATCTCGGCGCACGCCCCCGGCCTCCCCCTCTACGGCTACGAGTTCAACGATCCGCACGCTCCCGTCCTCGCCGGCCTGCCGACGAACCCCGGCTTCCCCTACGGCGCGGCGCACGGCTTCGAGATGCCGTTCCTGTTCGCCCCGTTCCCCACCGAACGACCGCTGAACGAAGGCCAGCGCGCCCTGTCGGACCGGATGGTCGGCTACTGGACGAACTTCGCCCGCACCGGAAACCCGAACACCACCGACGCCCCGCTCTGGCCCGCCCTCCGCGCTTCGTCACCTCACGCGCCGTCGGTGCAGTCACTGTCTCCGGAACCGGGCGGGATCCACCCTGTCGACGCGTATGCCGCACACCAATGCTCGTTCTGGGACCGCCTGTCACGGTGAGCCGCCCGCGCGGCGGTCCGTCTCCACATCGATGCTGCTCTGCGCAATATCAATGGGGAGACATCACGAACGGCCCCGGCTACCGGCCGAACCAGCGTCCCAAGAACCCCGTCGACAAGTCACCGACCACCTGGCGATCCGGCTCGGCCACGTTCCACTCCCGAGGCAGGTCCTCGCCGCAGAAGACGCAGACGAAGTCCTCCTCCCGCACGATGTTGAGCTCCCGGCAGGAGCCACAGCGGCGGAAGACCACCTCATGCGTGAAGCCGGACGGGTGGGGATCCCGATCCGGCCCAGGGTCTCGGCCAGATACAGCCGCCCCCGCGTCGTCACGCTCGCCCACCCAGCCCCTCACACGGCCGGGGCGGCAGCGCCCTTGCGGGCCAGCACCAGCCGCCACCGCGGGCTGCCGTCCGGCCGCCGGCCGAACTGCTCCAGCGGGACGGTCTCCACCGTGAACCCGGCCGCCCGCAGGTCCTCCCGCACCCCGCCCAGCGGGAAGGTCCGGTAGTACATGACGAACGGCGGCCGCCACACCGCGTTCCGCACCCGCATCGCCGCGTCGAAGCCGGCCACCGCCCACCACAGCGGCGACGCCGGCGCGAGCGGCGCCCCGATCGGGAAGGCGAACACCCCGCCCGCGCGCAGAGCCCGGTGGACCCCGCGGAACAGGGCGGGCCGCTCGGCCGGCAGGAAGTGGCCGAACGCCCCGAAGCTGACCGCCAGGTCGTACGCGTCGTCCAACACGGCCGGCAGCGCCCGCGCATCGGCCCGTACGAAGTCCACCCGGCCGGCGGCGCCGTCGCCGCGGCCCGCGCCCCCGCCGTCCCCGTGCACCCGCTCGGCCTCGGCCAGCATCCCCGCGCTCAGGTCGACGCCGGTGACCCGCCCCCGGCACAGCCGGCGCAGCATGCCGATGGCCGCACCGGTGCCGCAGCACAGGTCCAGGCCGGAGCCGAAGGTGCCCCCGTACCGGGCGAGGGCCTCCTCCACGGCGTCGAGCATGCGGTCCGGGGTCCGGAACGGCGTGTGGTCGAACTTCGGCGCGAGCAGGTCGTAGCCCCGCTCGACCGAAGAGAGGGCCTGCACGGCGAGCTCGCGCAGGCTCGGACCCTTTGAGGTGAACACACCCCCAGCGTAGAGGCGCACACAGCGCGGCGGCCGCGGTGGCTCCCCCTCCGGGCCACCGCGGCCGCCGTTCCCTGCGTTGTGCTCCCCCGTGGATCTGTTCCCCCGTGCTCCCCCGTGGACGGTTGTCGCTCCCCCGTGTCCCCGTGGGCCGTGCTCCCCCGTACTCCCCCCAGGTCCCCCGTGTCCCCCGTGTCCCCCCGGAGGAGCTCCACCTGATTCCCCCGTGAATCCCCCGTGGTGGAGCTCCCGCGTGCGTCCCCCCGTATCCCCCGTGGGACGTCGTACGGACCTACGGCCTTACCGTCGTCCCGGCTTACGGTCTCCCGGACTTACGGACGCGGACCGGACGCGTGGTTGTCCAGCGACACGATCTCGTCGTCCGCGGTCGGCTGGTCGAGCGGCTTGATCTCGATGCCGGAGGCGTGGTTGTCCATCGGCGTGATGTCGGCGTTCCCCGCGTGGCTGTCGAGCGGCTTGATCTCGATGCCCGAAGCGTGGTTGTCGAGCGGGATGATGTCGGCGTCGGCCGGCAGGGTGTTCTCGTTCGTCGTCATCGGATCTCCTGATGGATGGGTCGGGCCCGTTCGGCGATTCCCCCGCGGACCGCCGAACGGGTGGTCCTCCAGCGGACTCCCGCGCCCCCCGACGCGGTGAGTCGATGCATCCATGGTGGCGTGCGGCGATAAACGAACGATGAATGCCTCGTTCAGCTCACCGTCCGCCCAGGTCAGCGGGTAACCCGGCCCCTCAGGCCGCGATTTCCGACGCCAGCAGCGCCTGCACCTCGGCCAGTTCCGCCGACCCCAGCTGCGCGAAGATCGACTCCGCGTCCCGCCAGCACACCCGCGCCCGGTCCCGCTGACCGAGCCGGCGCAGCGCCTTGCCCAGGACGGTCAGCACCGTGGCCCGCCGCCACTCCCCGCCGATGCCGCGCAGCGCGATGGCCTGCTCCGCGTGCGCGGCGGCCAGCGTGGGGCGGTGCGCCGCCAGGTGGGCCACCGCCAGCCGGAAGTGCGTGACACCCTCCCACAGCGGCTGGCGGTTGTCGTGGAAGAGCGACAGCGCCTCGGTCAGCTGCGCCTGCGCCTCGCCCAGCCGGCCCGCCTCGGTCAGGGCGATGCCGAGGGCGTAGCGGCCGTTGGCGAGCCGCAGCGTCAGGCCCATCCGGTCGTATATGGCGATGCCCTGCTCGGCGAGGTCGATCGCGCTGCCGAGCCGGCCCAGCTCCACGTGGATGCGGGAGAGGTTGCACAGGGCGCTGGCCTCGCCGATGTGGTTGCCGTCGGCGCGGAAGTTCTCGATGGCCTCCAGCAGGTAGCGCTCGCCGTCGGCGTGCCGGCCCTGGTAGAGGGCGATGATCCCGCGGTCGTTGGGCGCCCAGCAGCTCGGCAGCGGGTCGTCGGCCTCCCGGGCGAGGACCATGGCCTGCCGGGCCTCCTCGTCGGCGTCGGCGAAGCGGCCCGCGACCAGGTGGACGTTGGTCAGGGCCGTGCGGGCGCGGCCCTCGGCGCGGGCGTCCTTCGCGGCGTGCGCGGCGTCGCGCAGGGCCCCGGCCGCGGACTCGTACTGCTTGGAGTTGGCCCCGGACTCGGCGAGGTCCTTGGCCGCCCACAGCAGGTCCACGGAGCGGCGCAACACGTCGACCACGCTGTCCCGCCCGGCGGTGCGCACCGAGGACTGCCGTACGCAGGCCAGCAGCGGGTCGGCCTCCGCGTACAGCCAGTCCAGGGCGGAGCGCGGCTCGGTGAAGCGCAGGCCGGGGTAGCGGGTGGGGGCCAGGTGGGCGGGGAGGCGGTCGCCGGGCCGCTCGACCGCGTACACGGCGGAGGCGGTGGCGAGGTAGAAGTCCAGCAGCCGGTCCAGGGCGGCGTCCCGCTCGCTCGGCGGCTGCTCGTCGCGCTCGGCGCACGCACGCGCGTAGAGGCGTACGAGGTCGTGGAAGCGGTAGCGGCCCGGGGCTGCCGACTCGAGGAGCGAGCAGTCGACCAGGGCTTCCAGCAGGTCCTCGGTGTCGTGCTCGGGCCGGTTGAGTACGGCGGCCGCGGCGGCGAGCGAGATGTCGGGCCCGTCGGCGAGGCCGAGGAGGCGGAACGCGCGCTGCTGGGCGGGTTCGAGCTGGCCGTAGCCGAGCTCGAAGGTGGCCTTGACGGCGAGGTCGCCGGCCTGGAGCTCGTCGAGGCGGCGGCGCTCGTCGGCGAGCTTGGCGGCGAGGACGGAGACGGTCCAGGTGCGGCGGGCGGCGAGCCGGGAGGCGGCGATGCGGATCGCGAGCGGCAGGAACCCGCAGGCGCCGACGACGTCGAGGGCCGCCTGCCGCTCGGCGCCGACCCGCTCGGCGCCGACGATCCGGGTGAACAGCTGGAGGGCCTCCTCGGGGCTCATCACGTCCAGGTCGACGAGATGGGCCCCGGCGAGGCCCGCCATGCGGACCCGGCTCGTGACCAGGGCGGCGCAGCCCGCGGTGCCCGGCAGCAGGGGGCGGACCTGGGCGGCGTCGCGGGCGTTGTCGAGCAGGACCAGCACGCGCCGGCCGTCGAGGGTGGAGCGGTAGAGCGCGGCCCGCTCCTCGGCGGTGTCCGGGATCGCCGTGTCGGGGGTGCCCAGCGCCCGCAGGAAGGAGCCGAGGACGGCGACGGGCTCGGCGGGGCGGGGCTCGGTGCCCTGGAGGTCGACGTAGAGCTGGCCGTCGGGGAAGTGCGGCCGGGCGGCGTGCGCGACGTGCACGGCGAGGGTGGTCTTGCCGACGCCGCCGATCCCGGCGAGCGCGGAGACGGCCATGACCTGGCCGTCCGCGGTGGAGAGGATGTCGCCGAGCTCGGAGACGAAGGTGGCCCGGCCGGTGAAGTCCGGCACGGTGGCCGGCAGCTGCGCGGGCCGCAGCAGGACGGGCGCGGCGGCCCGCGCGGGGGCCTCGGCGCAGGCCAGGTCGGCGTCGGCGCGCAGGATGCGCTGCTGCAGCGCGGACAGCTGGGGCCGCGGGTCGACGCCGAGCTCGTCGGCGAGGAGGCGGCGGGTGTCGGCGTACACGGCGAGGGCCTCGGCCTGTCGGCCGCTGCGGTACAGGGCGAGCATGAGCAGCTCGCGCAGCCGCTCGCGCAGCGGATGGGCGGCCGTCAGGGCGGTCAGCTCGGAGACGGCCTCGGCGTGGTGGCCGACCTCCAGGTCCAGGTCCAGGCGGGTCTCGAGGAGCTGCAGGCGCCACTCCGCGAGCCGGGAGCGCTCGGTCTCGGCGGCCGGCCCCGGGACCCCGGCGAGCGGCTCGCCGTCCCACAGGTCCAGGGCGCGGGCGAGCAGCGTACGGGCGAGGGCCCGGTCGCCGGCGGCGCGGGCCTGCTCGGCGTCGGCGGCCAGGGTGCGGGCGACGCCGAGGTCGAGGGTGCCGGTGGGGGTGTGGATGGCGTAGCCGCCGGACTCGGTGACGAGCGTGCCCGGCGCGAGGACCTTGCGCAGGCGGGAGGCGTACGTCCGGATGGTGGCCAGGGCCTGCTGCGGCGGGTCCTCGCCCCAGATGGCGTCGATCAGCTCGGCCGCGGTGGCGGTGCGGCCGTCGCGCAGCAGCAGCGCGGCGAGCAGGGCGCGCTGCTGGGGGGTGCCGGAGGGCAGGGTCTCGCTGCCGCGCCAGGCGCGGATGGGGCCGAGGACGGCGAAGCGGGAGGCGGCGGGGTCGGACGGGGCGGGTGCGGGTGTGGGTGCGGCTGGGGGTGTGGCTGGGGAGCCGGTGGGTGCGGGTGCGGGTGCCGGTGCCGGTGCGGTGGCTTCGGTGGCGGGCATGGCCGCCCCGGCCGGCTCGGGCGCGGGGGAGTGCGCCGCCGGGGCGGGCACGGCCTTCGGCCCCGGGGCGGCCGTGGCGGCCCCGGGGTGGTTCCGCTGGTGCGGGATGGCCGGTATGCCGTCCATCTGTCGTCCCCCCTGCCTTCCGTCGGTGTAAGGGCCAGTCTGCCCTGTCTTGCTCGTACCCGTCAGCCCGTGTCCAACCGATCACTCTCCAAGTAGCTGACGGTACGTCAGATGGACGCTACCGTGGGGTCCATGGAGACCTTCCCGAAGATCATCTCGGTGGACGACCACACGGTTGAGCCCCCCCATGTCTGGCGGGACCGGCTCCCGTCCCGCTACCGCGACACCGGCCCCCGCATCGTCCGCGCCCCCCTCAAGGAAATGACCTTCCTCGGCGGCAAGTTCGCCCCGGTCATGGGTGCCAAGGGCGACGACGGCCCGATCGGCGACTGGTGGGTGTACGAGGACCTCCACCGCCCCCTCACCCGCCTCGACACCGCCGTCGGCTACGACCGCGACGAGATCCGGCTCGAGGTCATCACGTACGAGCAGATGCGCCCGGGCTCCTTCTCCGTGCCCGACCGCCTCGCCGACATGGACGTCAACCACGTGCAGTCCGCGCTCTGCTTCCCCACCTTCCCCCGCTTCTGCGGCCAGACCTTCACCGAGGCCAAGGACCGCGAGCTCGGCCTGCTCGGCGTCCGCGCCTACAACGACTGGATGGTCGAGGAATGGTGCGGCCCCGAGGCCCGCGGCCGGCTCATCCCGCTGACCCTCGTCCCCCTGTGGGACGCCGGACTCGCCGCCGCCGAGGTCCGCCGCAACGCCGCGCGCGGCGTGCGCGCCGTCGCCTTCTCCGAGATACCCCCGCACCTCGGGCTGCCCTCCATCCACACCGACGCCTGGGACCCCTTCCTCGACGCCTGCAACGAGACCGGCACCGTGATCGCCATGCACATCGGCTCGTCCTCGCGCATGCCGTCGACCTCGGCCGACGCCCCGCCCGCCGTCGGCTCCACCATCACCTTCGCCAACTGCTGCTTTTCGATGGTCGATTGGCTGATGAGCGGCAAGTTCGAACGCTTCCCGAACCTGCGGATCATGTACGCCGAGGGCCAGATCGGCTGGATCCCGTACATCCTGGAGCGCGCCAACGTGGTCTGGGAGGAGAACCGCGGCTGGGGCGGCGTCGCCGACAAGGTGCTGCGCCCGCCCGCCGAGCTCTTCGCCGAGCACGTCTTCGGCTGCTTCTTCGACGACGCCTTCGGGCTGCGCAACCTCGACGCCATCGGCGTCGGCAACGTCCTCTACGAGACGGACTACCCCCACTCCGACTCCACCTGGCCGAAATCCCGCGAGGTCGGCGAGAGCCAGATGGGCCACCTCGCGCCGGACGTGGTCGAGCGCATCGTGCGCGGCAACGCCATCGACCTGCTGGGACTGACCCCGGAAGGCCTCTGGGCGGGGGCGTAGCGGGGCGGCGGCGCTGCCGGTGCTGCGGCCGGTGCCGCTCTGGTGCCGCTCTGGTGCTGCGGCCGGTGCCGCGCCGGTGCCGCGCCCGGTGCGGCCCCGGTGCCGCGGCCGACCGGGAGCGGGCGGGGCGACCGCATCTGTCCTGCCCGCCCCTTGCGGCGAACGGAACACCAAGGCATGCTTCGCCAGAGCAAAGCTGAAGGGGCGGCAGTGGTGGACAAGCGGACCTTGGTGACCGGCGTGTTGTGCGCCGCGGCGGCGCTCGGCGCGTCCGCTGCCATGACCTACGTGGTGCCGGACGCCGGCAGCCAGCCGGACACCCGGGTCAAGGCGGCGGCCCCCGTGAAGCCCACAGCCAGCCCGACTTCACGCCCGCAATCGGCGAAGCAGCCCCAGCTGACCACCTCCGGCACCCCGAAGCCGGGCACCTCCGCGGCCTTCACCGGAGCCCTGTTCCAGGGCAGCGTGCAGGGCGACCACTTCTGCACCGCCACCGTCGTGCGCAGCCCGGGCAAGAACCTGATCGTCACCGCCGGGCACTGCCTGCTCGCCGGCAAGGCCGGCGACGGCGGCGCCGTCTTCGCACCCGCGTACGCGAACGGGCAAGCCCCGTACGGCTCCTGGAAGATAGAAGAGGTCTTCGAGGACCCCCGCTGGGCCGACGACACCGACGACGACTACGACCTCGCCTTCGCCCGCCTCGCCCCCGACGACAAGGGCCGCAACATCGAGGACCTGACCGGCGGAGCCCCCCTCGACACCACGGGCCGCACCGGCGAGGAGATCACCGTCACCGGATACCCCGCGGACCGCAAGGTCCCCCGCACCTGCACCGCCCAGGCCGTTCGCGAAACCCCGACCGAGCAGCGCTTCGACTGCGAGGACTTCCCCGGCGGCACCAGCGGCAGCGCCTGGCTCGCCCGCGACGGCCGCATCATCGGCGTCCTGACGGGCGGCGACACCGACGACGTCTCCACGAGCACCATCCTCGGCGACTACGCGGCGGCCCTGTACGCCAAGGCCACGGCGGCCGGCCGCCGCTGAGGGAGCGGGGGCCGGGCGCGACCCGGGCCGCCGCCTACCCCACCAGCCCGAGGTGGACGGGCTGCTGCCCCCGCCCCAGCAGCTCCGCCAGCCGCGGCGGCCACGACGGCTCCCCCAGCGCGGCCAGCGCCTGCGGCGACAGCCACCGCCAGTGCGCATCGGGCGACTCCGGCACGGGATCGCGCCGCGGTCCGGTGGTCACGTAGATGTGCTCGTGCTGGCGCACCGGGACGCCCTCGTGCGTGAAGTCGTGCTCCCAGGTGCACAGCAGCCGCTGCGGCGCGAGATCGGTCCAGCCGGTCTCCTCCCGCAACTCCCGCAGCACGCACTCCTCGGGAGTCTCCCCGGACTCGATCCCCCCGCCGGGCGGCAGCCAGTGGATCCCGACCTCCACGTTGTTCTCCCGGAACAGGAAGACGTCCCCGCCGGGGGAGAGAACAACGATCCGCGCAGCCTGCCTGGGAATCCTCATCATCCCAGCGTACGACGAACCCCGCTGCTGGTCACGGCAGTTGCGGCGCCGAAAAGCGACCCGGGCGGCTGCGGTCAGGCGGAGGCACGGTGCAGTCGGAGCCCGGCTGCCCGACACGGGCCAGCGGGTCGGCAGCCGCGGGGGCCGGGTCGCGGTGGATCGGGGTCGGGGAGTGTCCGGGGGCGTCCCGGCCGCCCATTGTCCTTCCGGTGCGGGCCGGCCTCTCAAGGGCGCTCCTTCGTCGCGTCGCTTCGCGATGGCCTTCGGCCACCCTTGACAGACCGGCCCACCCCGGAATGCCAAAGAGCTGCCGGGAAGCCCCCGAAGGATGGCCAGGGGGTCATGTCCAGCCTCTGCCCTCGTCAGAGACCTCCCTCTCCCGTCCCCGGTGCAGAATCCCTCCTGCGAATGATGATGACCACCGGGGGCGGGGAGCGCCCCCCATCGCTACGCGCTCCTCTTTTCTCGGCGTCCGACGGCCGTCTGTGGCTGGTAGCGCACCAGATCGCTACGTGGCGCGGCACGTCCCGGCGTCCGGCTGCCGTCTGGGGCCGGTGGGCGCAGCCGTATGATCCTCGGCCCCGGTCCAGCCCCGGTCCGGCCCCGGTCCGGCCCCGGTCCGGCCCCGGTCCGGCCCCGGTCCGGCCCCGGTCCACCGTGATGCTGCCTCTTCGAGGCAGCGCCCCTACTTCCCCGTTTCCTCGACCAGCAGCCTTGCCGCCACCGCGGCGCCGTCCGTTCGGAACGCTGCAGAGACCGTGGCGGCGCGGGCGCGGGTTTCCGGGGCCAGGGCCGTCCGCAGTGCGGCCGAGAGGGACTCGGCGGTCGGGGTCGGGCCGTCGTGGGCCGCGCCGATGCCCAGGTAGGCCACGCGGCCCGCGAAGTAGGGCTGGTCGGCGCCCTGGGGCACCACCACCTGGGGAGCGCCGGACCAGGTGGCCGTCGTGGTCGTGCCCGCGCCGCCGTGGTGGATGACGGCGGCCGAGCGGCGGAACAGCGCCTGGTGGTTGACCTCGCCGACGACGAAGCAGTCGTCCTGGTCGTCGATCAGCGCGAGGTCGGCCCAGCCGCGGGAGACGACCACGCGGCGGCCCTGCGCGCGGATCGCTTCGACGGCCACCCGGGCGACGTCCTGCGGGTCCCGCATCGGGATGCTTCCGTACCCCACGTAGACGGGCGGCTCGCCGGCGTCCAGGAACTCCACCAGCTCGGCCGGGAGCGGGCGTTCGTCCGGCAGGACCCATGCGCCGGTCTGCAGGACGTCCAGGTCGGACGGCTGCTGCCACGGGGCGAGGACCGGGTCGGCGGCGAGCCAGGGCCGGTCGGTGAAGACGCGGTCGCGGATGTCGTCCAGCGGTGCGAGGCCGATCGACTCGCGGTAGCTGTTGATCGGCTCGCCGAACACCGCCTGCACGTCCTCGGCGTCCCGCTCCCACAGCGCCTGGTTGTCGGTGACCTCCGGCGGAAGCGGCCGGCCCGGGCGCGGGATCGGCGGGTGGTGCGGCGACGGCAGGCTGACCGGCTGGTAGCTCGCGTACACATACGGAATGCCGAGCTGCTCGGCGGCCGCCTGCACGCCGGCCACGGCGGGTACGAGGCCGGTCGCCACGAGCACGTCGAAGCCCTCGGCCACCGCCGTGACGTTCTGGTGGAAGGCGGCGACGAGCTCGGCGGCGCGCTTGGGCACGCCCCCCGCCGTCGGCGGGACCTTGCCGGTCACCAGGTCGCGCACCGACGTGCCGGTCGGCACCATCTGTACGCCGACCACGGCCAGCCGCTTCTCGAACTCCTCGTCCGGCGGCGCGCACACCAGCACCTGCGCGCCGAGTTCCTGCAGCCGTACGGCGAGCCCCACCAGCGGCTCGACGCCACCGCGCGAGTCATAGGCGGACAACAAAACGCGCATGAAGTGCTCCCGGTGCCGCAGTTTCTGATCGTGATGATCGAGATTCTGCGGGACGGCCCGGGTCTTGCCGCAAGCCCCCCGGTGCGCTATACGTTGAGAGTGGCGGAAGTGGCAACTTCCTTGCACGACGGCCGGATTGAGCCGTTCGTTACCGCCCCCTAGTGCCAGAACTGCGCCAGCGCCGCCTCCTTGTACGGGGCCGGGCTCACGCTCAACTCGCCTGCGAACGGGCGGTCCAGGACCATCACCAGCAGCAGGCTGAAGCCGATCAGCGCCGCCACCGCCGAGACGAACAGCAGTTGCATCCTCAGGCTGCGCAGCCCGAACAGGAACGTGAGCGGGAGGATGACCAGCGCGCCCCCGTACACGAGCACCTGCAGCAGCATCGGCAGGGAGGTGCTGGCCATGTCGATGCGGGCCCGGCGCTGGGCGGCGACGTCGTTGAGGCGGCCCGCGGCCTCGTCGTAGAAGGTCTCGCTGCGGTGACCGGCGGGCTCGTACGCCTGGAGCGCCTTGTACAGGCCGTGCGTCTGCTCGGCGGTGGCGTCGTAGCTGGGGCGGCCCTCGCGCATCAGCGGCCACTGGACCTCGACGACCGAGTGGACGTAGTCGCCGACGGCGCGTTCCACGCGGGCGCGGTCGGCGGGTGGGAAGGCCTCGGCGCTGCGGACGATCAGGGCGAGGTCGGTGGCCTCCGTGGCGACCGTGCTCTGGGTGTTCTCGAGCTGGGTCCAGAGGGTGACCACGACGAACGCGAGGATGATGCCGTAGATCGCGCCGAACATGCCGAGGGCGACGCCGACCATCTCGTTGTGCTCGCCGCCCGCCAGGTGCGGGAAGCGGCGGCGGGCGGCCAGGCTGCCGCCCGCGGCGAGGCCGACGAAGCCGCCCACCAGGAGGACGCCGAGGGTCAGGGTGGAGAAGGTGTTGAGCAACCAGAGGATCATGCGCTGATCAACGACCGACTCCGGCCGAGGGCCCGGTGGAGGGACCGGTCCCGTCCCGGGCCGGGCCCCGGTCCCTCAGCGGACGCCGGGCGCCTGCGGCACGCCCTGGAGGGCCGTGCCCGTGCCGGCGAGCGAGGAGTCGGCGGACTTGGCGGCGGATCCGGCCGCGCCCGCGGTCACGCCCAGGGCCGTGCGGGTGTCCTGCACGGCGTGGCCCGGGTGGTCGACGATGTCGCCGACGCGCTGGGCGAGCGGGGCGATGGACTGGGCGCCCTGGCCGCCGAGGTCGGCGTTGGCACGGGCGTCGGCGTGGGCGGCGCCGGCGGCGAGGGCGAGGGCGCCGGAGGACAGGGCGAGGGCGGCGAGGCTGCGCTTCATGGCGTTGGCGTTCATGCCCTGGTGAACGACCTGCCGGGGGCCGGGGTCACCCCCCGGGTCGGCGTGTCGCGCCCGCCGCCCTCCGTTCGGCCCCGGTTCCGCTCAGTCCTCGACCACCAGTGCCGGCGTCGACTTCGTCAGGACCTCGCCGCGGAAGAAGGCCGGGCTGCGGCGTTCCGTGACGGCCATGACGACCAGGCCGAGGGCCAGCAGGCCCACGCCGATGACGAAGACGCTGCCGACGCCGAGAACGGTGGAGCCGGAGCCGTACGAGGGGTCCCACATGTCGATCAGGGTCTTGAGGAAGACCCCGGCGAGCAGCAGACCGCCCAGGACAGGGAGGACGCCCTTGAGGAACAGGTCGCGGACGCTGCGGCGCAGCTCGCCGCGGAAGTACCAGGCGCAGGCGAAGGCGGTCAGCGAGTAGTAGAAGCAGATCATCAGGCCGAGCGCGAAGATCGTGTCGGTGAGGACGTTCTCGCTGACCAGGGTCATGACGGTGTAGAAGGCGCCGGTGGCGACGCCGGCCGTGACGGTGGCGCGACCGGGGGTCTTGAAGCGCGGGTGGACCTTGGCGTAGGAGGCGGGCAGGGCCTCGTACGTGGACATGGCGAGGACGGTGCGGGCGACCGGGATGAACGTGGTCTGCAGGGAGGCGGCCGCGGAGGCGAGGACGGCGACGAAGAGCAGGATGCCGAGGACGGGGCCCATGACGGGGCCGGCGAGGGCGGCGAAGACGTTGCCGGAGGTCTCCGGGTTGCCGAGGCCGAGGCCCTTGTCGCCGGAGCCGACGGCCATCTGGGCGGCGATGCCGGTGGCCAGGTAGGAGCCGACGAGGACGACCATGGCGATGAGGGAGGCGCGGCCGGGGGTCTTCGCGGAGCCGATGGTCTCCTCGTTCGCGGTGAGGCAGGTGTCCCAGCCCCAGTACATGAAGATCGACAGGGACAGGCCGGCGGTGAAGGCGCCCATGGACGGGACGGCGAAGGGGTTCATCCACTGCCAGGAGAAGTCCGCGCCGGTGTCGAAGACGCCGGCCGCGCCGGCGCCGCCGGACGCCTTGTGGAAGGCCATGGCGACGAAGACGGCGAGGACGGCGAGCTGGAGGCCGACCAGGGTGTACTGCACGCCCTTGGTGGCGGTCATGCCGCGGTAGCTGATGGCGGTGGCGGCGGCGATCAGCGTGAGGCAGGTGGCGATGTGGACGAGCTTGGCGTCGTCCAGGGCGGCGACGGAGGCGTTGCCGGTGATCTCGCCGGCCAGCAGCCAGAAGTAGGAGGTGGCGACGCCCGCCAGGTTGGACAGCACGATGATCGTGGCGATGACCAGGCCCCAGCCGCACATCCAGCCGATGCGGGGGCCGAAGGCCTTCACGGTCCAGGTGAAGGAGGTGCCGCAGTCCGGCACGGCCTTGTTGAGCTCGCGGTAGGCGAAGGCCACGAGCAGCATCGGCAGGAAGCCGGCCAGGAAGACGGCGGGCATCTGGACGCCGACCTCGCCGGCGGTGGAGCCGAGGGTCGAGGTGAGGCAGTAGACGGGGGCGACGGTGGAGATGCCGATGACGGCGCTGCCCACGAGGCCGACGGAGCCCTTGCCGAGGCCCTTGCCGCGTACGTCGGCGGTGCCGCCTGCCGTGTCCTCGGCCGGGGGCCGTACGTCCAGCTGTGTCATGTCAAAGGACGTTAGAGGGTGCGATTTCCACATCCGGAGGGTTTGGATCCGGACCTTGGCTTGCGAAATCGCCTTTGAATAATGAGGCAACAGCTGCTTAATGGTTCGCAATGCCAGGTTACATCGCCGCAATGCCGCCGGTTCGCAGGGCGCGGACATGGCGTTCCGTTATGCGGAAACCGCAGCCATGTCCGTTTCGCCCTGTTCAAAAGTTTCCCGTGTGACTTTCAGCCCGGCCAGACGATCGACTGCACCTCGCTGTACGCGTGCAGCGCGTACGAGCCCACGTCGCGGCCGACCCCCGAGCGCTTGAAGCCGCCGAACGGCGCCTCCATGTTCCGGCCGACCGTGTTCACGCCGACCCCGCCCGCCCGCAGCCGGCGCGCCACCCGGAAGGCGCGCGCCGCGTCCCCGGACCACACGTAGCTCAGCAAGCCGTAGTCGCTGTCGTTGGCCAGCGCGACGGCCTCGTCCTCCCCGCCGTCGAACGGCACGACCACCACCACCGGCCCGAAGATCTCCTCCCGCACCACCCGCATCCCGCTCGTACAGTCCGCCAGCAGCGTCGGCGCCACGTAGAAGCCGCGCCCCCGGCCGGGACCCTCGCCGACCACCGGGCGCTCCCCGCCGTACACCAGGCGCGCCCCCTCCTTCCGCCCGAGCTCGACGTACGACTCCACCCGGTCCCGGTGCGCCGCCGAGATCACCGGGCCGACCACCGTGCCCCGCTCCGCCGGGTCGCCCACCTCCATGTGCGCCAGGTAGCCGGCCAGCTTCTCCAGCAGCTGCCCGTACACCGACCGGTGGACGATCACCCGGGTCGGGGCGGTGCAGATCTGCCCGCTGTAGAAGGAGAAGGTGGTGCCGATGCCGGCGACCGCCGCGTCCAGGTCGGCGTCGTCCAGCACGATCGCCGCGCCCTTGCCGCCGAGCTCCATCAGCTGCCGCTTCATCGTCCGGCCGCAGACCTCGGCGATGCGCTGCCCGACCGCCGTCGACCCGGTGAAGGACACCATGTCCACGTGCGGGGAGGCCACCGCGGCCTCGCCGACCTCCACCGACTGCCCGCCCACCACGTTGACCACGCCCCGCGGGACCCCCGCCTCCGCCAGCGCCTGCGCCATCCGGAACACCGACAGCGGGTCCTGCGGGGCCGGCTTGACCACCACCGTGTTGCCCATGGCCAGCGCCGGGGCCACCTTGCCCGCCGGGTTGGCCCACGGGTTGTTGTACGAGGTGATGCAGGTGACCACGCCGACCGGCTGGCGCACCTCCAGCGCACCCAGGATGCTCGCCCGGCCCATCGGCCCGGCCTCCGTGACCTGCGGCGGCAGTCCCCGCTCCACCGGTTCCAGGGCGCCCTTGGCGTACCGCCGGAACCGGGCCACCCCGACGCCGACCTGCATGCCGCGGGCGGTCGCCGTCGTCGCCCCGGTCTCGGCGCGCGCCAGCTCCGACCACGGCTCGTACTGCCGCTGGATGATGTCCGCGGCGCGGTCCAGGATCGCCGCCCGCTCCTCCGGCCGCGTGCGCGCCCACCCCTCGAAGGCCTCCGCGGCCGCGGCGGCCGCCTCCAGGACCTGGGCGGGGGAGGCCTCGGGGGCCAGACCGACCACCGACTCGTCCGCCGGGTTGACCACCTCGTAGTGGCCGCCGGCCGGCTCCACCCAGTCGCCGCCGATGAAGAGGCGCTGCGGCCCCGCTGCCGCTCCCGTTCCCGTCGTCATCGGGTGCTCACCGTCCGGGTGTCGCGGCCCGAGCGCAGCACGGTGCCCGGGACCGCGCCCGTCACCCGGTCGTCGCGGACCGTCTCCACCCCGTTGACCCGCACCGAAACGATCCCCACGGCCCGCGCGTCCAGCCGCGGGCTGTTGCCCGGCAGGTCGTGCACGAGCGTCGCCGGCCCGGCGTCGATCCGCTCCGGGTCGAACAGCACCAGGTCCGCGTGCCAGCCCTCGGCGATCCGGCCGCGCTCGCGCAGCCCGAACAGCTGCGCCGGGTCGTCGGTGAGCATCCGTACCGCCTGCTCCAGCGGCAGCAGCTTGCGGCCGCGCAGGCAGTCCCCGAGGAAGCGGGTCGTGTACGGGGCCCCGCACATCCGGTCCAGGTGCGCGCCGGCGTCGGAGCCGCCCAACATGACGTCCTCGTGCTGCCAGGTCTCGGCGCGCAGGGCCCAGCTGGCCGGGTCGTTGTCGGTGGGCATGGGCCACAGGACGGTGCGCAGCCCGTCGTTGGCGCATATCTCCACGAGGCACTGGAACGGGTCCTGGTCCCGCTCGGCGGCGATGTCCCGGACCACGCGGCCGCTGAGGCCCTCGTTGTCCTTGCTGTAGGTGTCGCCGATGACGTAGCGCCCGAAGTCGGCCAGGCGGCGGAAGACCCCGGCCTCCTTGCTGTCGGCGCGGCGCAGCATCTCCGCCCGGACGGCGGGGTCGCGCAGCTTCGCGATCCGCTCCGGCACGGGCAGGGCGAGGACCTCGCCCCAGCCGGGGATCAGGTTCAGGGCGCAGAAGCTGCCGAGGGACATGTTCATGGGGGTGAGGATCGGCATCGTCAGCGCGACGATGCGGCCGCCGGCCTTGCGGGCGCGCTCGCTCGGGAGGAGCTGGCGCGGGACGCGTTCGGGGACGGCGGCGTCGATGGTGAGGACGTTCCAGTTGAGGGGGCGGCCGGCGGCGGCGGACATCTCCACGAAGAGGTCGATCTCGGCGTCGGAGAACTGGTCGAGGCAGCCGGCGACGATCGCCTCCAGCTGGGTGCCCTCGTGCTCGCCGACCGCCGCGGCGAGTGCCAGCAGCTCGGCGGGGCCGGCGTGGCGGGAGGCGACGGGGGCGCCGTCGCCGTCGGAGTGGGTGGAGGACTGGGTGGTGGACAGGCCCCAGGCTCCCGCGGCCATGGCCTCGTGGAGCAGGTCGGTCATCTGGCGCAGCTGGTCGGGAGTGGGCCGGCCGCCGACCGCGTCCTCGCCCATCACGTAGCGGCGCAGGGCGCAGTGGCCCACCATGAAGCCGGCGTTGACGGCGATCCGGCCCTCCAGGGCGTCGAGGTACTCGCCGAAGGAGGACCAGGACCAGTCCACGCCCTCCTCGAGGGCGGCCAGCGCCATGCCCTCGACCTTGCTCATCATGCGGCGGGTGTAGTCGGCGTCCTGGGGGCGGGCCGGGTTGAGGGGGGCCAGGGTGAACCCGCAGTTGCCGCCGGCGACGGTGGTCACGCCGTGGTTCATGGAGGGCGTGGCGTACGGGTCCCAGAAGAGCTGGGCGTCGTAGTGGGTGTGCGGGTCGACGAAGCCGGGGCAGAGGACGAGGCCGGTGGCGTCCTCGGTGGTCCGGGCCTCTTCGGTGACGGTGCCGGGGGCGGCGATGACGGCGATGCGGCCGTCGCGCAGGCCGACGTCTGCGGGGCGGGCGGGGGCGCCGGTGCCGTCGACGACGGTCGCGCCCCTGATCAGGTGGTCGAGCATGGCGGTGGCGTCCCTTCGCTTGATGTCCTGTCCCGGCCGCGTGTCCTGCCCCGGCGGCTGATGTCCGGGCCCGGTAGCCGATGTCCGGGCCCGGTGGCCGATGTCCCGCCCCGGCGGCCGCCCGCCGTCGGGTCCGGGTCCGGGGGCCGGGGCCCGCCCGACGCGGGCGGCCCCCTCGGGGCCGGGGGCCCGTTACCCCGCCGGGCGAGGTCAGACCGACTGGCGGAAGCGGGTCGTGCGGTGGACCGGGTCGGTGTCGATCCTCGGGATCACGTGCTCCCCGATCAGCTTGATCGTCGTCATGGTGTCCTCGTACGAGACACCCGTCGGCAGGCCGAACGACAGCTGGTCGGCGCCCGCCTGCTCCCACCGCTTGCACTGGGCCAGGACCTCGGAAGGGTCGCCGCAGATCAGCAGCTCCTCCGCGATCAGCAGCTCGATGATCTCCGCGTTGTACTCCGGCAGGATCTCCGGCCACTGCGGAATCGCCTCGGGCCGCGGGAACGTGTCGTGGTAGCGGAAGACCAGCGACTGGAACCGGTTCATGTGGGCGTTGACGGCGATCTCGACCGCCTTGTCGTGCGTCTCGGCGCATATCGCGGTCGAGGTGACCATGACGTTGTCGTTGACGAAGGCCCCGACCGCCTTCGCCTCCTGGATCGCCGTCTTGTACTGCTCCAGCACCCACTCCATGTCGGAGACCTTCTGCACGCTGAAGCCGAGGACGCCGAGCCCCTTCTTCGCCGCCATCGCGTACGAGGACGGCGACCCGGCGGCGTACCACATGGCCGGGTGGCCCTTGCCGTACGGCTTGGGGAAGATCTTGCGCGGCGGCAGCGACCAGTGCTTGCCCTGGAACCCCTCGTACTCCTCCTGGAGGAACATCTTGGGGAACTCCGCGATGGTCTCCTCCCAGATCTCCTTCGTGTGGTTCATGTCCGTGACGCCGGGCAGGAAGCCGAGGATCTCGTGGCTGCCGGCGCCGCGCCCGGTGCCGAACTCGAACCGGCCCTTGGAGAGGTGGTCGAGCATGGCGACCTTCTCGGCCACCTTCACCGGGTGGTTGACCGGCGCGAGCGGGTTGAAGATGCCCGAGCCGAGGTGGATCCGCTCGGTGGCGTGGGCGAGGTAGGCGAGGAAGACCTCGTTGGCCGACAGGTGGGAGTACTCCTCCAGGAAGTGGTGCTCGGAGGCCCAGGCGTACTTGAAGCCGGACTTGTCGGCCTGGATGACGTATTCGGTCTCCTCGATCAGCGCCTTGTGCTCTGCCTCGGGGTCGACCTTGGACCGCGCCTGGGGGACGTATCCCTGCACGAAGAGCCCGAATTCCAAGGGGGTTCACCGTCCTTTGGTTTCTGACGTCTCGTCAGATTCGATGGGATCGACTGTTCCATCGGGGAGGGCGGAGCGTCAATAGCTGACGCCCCATCAGGAAGGGTTCGGGCTGAGCCCCCTCACAGCACGCTCACACCCGCCATCCAGCCCCCGTCCACCACGAACGGCTGCCCGGTGATGTACGAGGAGTCCTCACTGCTCAGGAACAGCGCCAGCCGCGCGATCTCCTCCGGCCGCCCCGCCCGCCCTATCGGCACGACCCGCCGGTACAGCTCCGCCATCGCGTCCCGCGCCTCGTCGCTCAGGTTCGCCGGGTCCAGCAGCCCCGGATTGGCCATCGGGGTGTCCACCGCGCCCGGGCACATCGCGTTCACCCGGATGTTCCGGCCCGCCAGCTCCAGCGCCGCCACCCGCGTCAGGCCGACGATCGCCGCCTTCGTGGCCGCGTACGCACCCACGTACGCCATGCCCGTCAGGCCCGTGTACGAGGACGTGTTGACGATCGTGCCGCCGCCCGCCGCCGCGATCTCGGGCGCCACCGTCTTGATGCCGAGGAACGCGCCGACCTGGTTGACCTGCACCACCTCCTGGAACTCCGCCAGCGGCGTCGCGGTCAGCTCGTTGAAGCGCAGGATCCCCGCGTTGTTGACCAGCCCGTCGATCGGGCCGAAGGCCTCCTTGGCGGCCGCCGTCGCCGCCGCCCAGTCCTCCTCCCGGCTCACGTCCAGGCGCACGTAGCGCGCCCGGTCCTCGCCTATCTCCTTCGCCACGGCGGCGCCCTGCTCGTCCAGCACGTCGCCGAGGAGCACCCTGGCCCCCTCGGCGGCGAACAGGCGGGCCTCCTGCTCGCCCTGCCCGCGCGCCGCACCGGTGATGATCACGACACGCCCGTCCAACTTGCCCATGTGCCCGCTCCTGCTGCTCGTCTTGGTTTGGCTTGGCTTGGCTTGGCTTGGCTTGGCTTGGCTTGGCTTGGCTCGGGTCGGGTCGGCTCGGGTCGGGTCGTCTTTTCTCGTCTCGACCCTTCTCCTCTTCAGTCGTGGAGGAGGGGGGCCACCTCGGCTCCGAACGCGGTGATCTGGTCGGTCAGCTCGGCGCGGTCGCGGCTGCGGAAGCGGACCTGGATCTGGTCGACGCCGAGCGCCCGGTACGCGCGCAGCGACTCGGCCAGCACCTCCGGCTTGCCGGCCAGGGTCCGGCGGCCGGTGTCCCAGCCGGGCTCGCCGACGTACAGCGCCTCGGTGATCGCGCCGAACTCGAACGGGCCGGTGACCCCCGCCGCCTCGCGCAGCTCCCTGATCCGGGCGATCTGCGCGGGCAGCCGGTCACGCGGGTCGCCCTGCGGGAGCCAGCCGTCACCCCGGACGGCGGCGCGGCGCACCGCCGCGGGGGACGAACCGCCGACCCAGACGGGGATGCGGGCCTGCGCGGGGCGGGGCCGCTGGCCGAGGTCGCTGAACGAGAACCGCTCCCCCTCGAACACCGGGTACTCCTCAGGGCCGAGGGCGGCGCGCAGCGCGTCCACGGCCTCGTCGAGGAGCGCCCCGCGCCCGGCGAAGTCGACTCCGAGGACCTCGAACTCCTCCGCGACGTGTCCCGCCCCGACGCCCAGGATCAGTCGGCCGCCGGAAAGGTGGTCGACGGTGGCGTACTGCTTGGCGGACAGCAGCGGGTGGCGCAGCCCCAGGATCGCGACGTGGCTCAGCAGCCGCACCCGCTCGGTGATCCCGGCCAGGAAGGCCAGTGTGCCCACGGGGTCGTACCAGGTGGTGCCCATGGGGCCGGCGAGGCGTCGCGGGATGGCGACGTGGTCGCAGGTGGCGATGTACCCGAATCCCGCCCGGTCGGCGGCCCGCGCCACCTCGGCCAGGTCGGCGGCGCCGGCCGAAGCCTCCCAGGGCTCGGCGTAGAGGGTGCTCTGCGACTGGATCGGGAGCTGCATCCCGTAGGCCAGCCGGCCCTCGGGAAACGTGCGCGTTGCCGGTATGCCTGCCATGGAACCCCGCCTCGCCTTCGTCGCGCCTGCCGCGTCCCTCGCGTCCGTCGTGCCGGGGCCATGGTGGTAGCTGACGGTTCGTCAGACAAGAGGGGGGTGGGGAGAGGGCGCAGGGAATCCGGAGAGGAAGGCAGCCTGAAGCGGCGGAGGGCGGGGAGGCGGGAGCGGCGGGGGCGGGGTCGACGCGAGCGGCAGGGGACGGTGTCGGCGGGAGTCGGGGGGCCGGGTCACGGTCGACCGGCGTCGGAGGGTGTCCGGGGGCGTCCCGGCCGCCCATTGTCCTTTCGGTTCGCGCCGGCCTATCAAGGGCGCTCCCTGCGGTCGCGTCGCTTCGCGATGGCCTTCGGCCACCCTTGACAGGCCGACACGACCCGAAATGCCAAAGAGCTGCCGGGAAGCCCCCGAAGGATGGCCAGGGGGTCATGTCCAGCCTTCTCCCTCGTCAGAGACCTCCCTCTCCCGCCCCCGGTGCAGAATCCTTCCTTCCCGGATTCCCATCCCTCCCCGGCACCGGGCATGCGGGAAGCTGATCCCCAGACCCGCCAAAGCGGCCATCTGGGGAGCCGAGGGGCTCCAACCCGCACCAGACGTCAATGACAGGACCATCGGGAGCGGGCAGCGCCCTCAGATCGCTACGCGCTCCTCATTTCTCGGCGTCCGACGGCCGTCTGTGGCTGGTAGCGCAACAGATCGCTACGCGCTTCTCTTTTCTCGGCGTCCGACGGCCGTCTGTGGCTGGTAGCGCAACAGATCGCTACGCGCTTCTCTTTTCTCGGCGGCCGACCGCCGTCTGGGGCTGATAGGCGGATCGGCGGATGCGTGGGTGAGGGGGCGGTCGGCCTGCAGAAAGGGTTCTTCGACCGTTTGTGGGGCGCGAATGGCCCTTCGGGTAGCCGAATGACGACCTTTCTGATGCCAGGCTCCGTCTGGCTCCGAGTGGCACCGAATCCGCCTCCATCCCGTCACCAAAGAGGCATGAACGGGGCGCTTGCGCCCTTGTCATCACTCACGACGGCCGCCAGTCGCCGATCCGGCGGCAGCGCGTAGCGGTCTCGGGCGCCCACCCGCCGCAGACGGGCGTCAGCCGCCGAGAAGGATCGGCCACGTAGCGATCTGGTGCGTCATCAGCCCCAGACGGGCGGCGGTCGCCGAGAAAGGAGAAGCGCGTAGCGATCCGTTGCGCTACCAGCCCAGGACGGGCGGCGGTCGCCGGGGAGAGAGGAGCGCGTAGCGATCTGGGGCGTGGGGTGGCGGGGTGGGGATCTGGGCGTTGGCCGGTGGTGTTCTGGTTGCTCGGAGCGGGAGGGGTGGGGCTCCGATGGGGCTTTCCTGTCCTGTCCCCCATGCCGTTCCTTCGGGGGCTTCCCGGCAGTCTTTCGGCGTTCCGGGGCGGGGTGGCCTGTCAAGGGTGGCCGAAGGCCATCGCGAAGCGACGCGACGAAGGAGCGCCCTTGACAGGCCGCCCCGCCCCGGAAGGACGATGGGACTGACGGGCAGCCCCCGACCCCTCTCGTGATGCGGGCGCGCCGGAGCTCCGGCCCCTGTGATCCCCTTGAGGAAGGTGGTCCCGGCTGCGGGCGCCACGGCCGGTTCCGGGCCCGCCTTGAGCTCGGAGGCCCGGCGTGGACGGCTTCTGCGCATGCCGCGTCTTCTATGTCGCCCGGGCCGGTGCGTCCGGGACGTAGATGCTGACCTGGTGGGTCGTCGGGTGGTGCAGGCGGCCGCAGAACATGTCGATGCGGAGCAGACGCGGGTCGGTGACCCTGCCCTCCTCCTGCAGGCGGCGGACGTACGCCCTCAGCTCCGCCTGCTCCTGCGTCGAGAACAGCGGCTCCCAGTGGCCCGGCGGGAGCTCCGCCGGGCGCAGCCCCCGTTCCCTGTCGCGCTTGCGCTTGCGCTTGCGCTGACCCGGCATGTGCGTCGGTTCCCTTCAGAGGTACTGCGCGTAGTCGTCCAAGGTGCGCAGCACCTCGTCCTCCTCCGCGGAGGGGAGTTGGAGGACGACCTCCTCGATGCCCAGTTCGGCGTAGTGCGCCAGCTTGCCCGGGTTGGGGCGGACGGCGTACGGGACCACCTGGAGCGACTTCGGGTCGCGTCCCGCGGCCTCCCAGACGCGGCGCAGCACCGGGAGGGATTCGGTGAGGCCGCCGCCGCCGATGGGGAGCCAGCCGTCGGCCTGGTCGGCGACGGCGGCGAAGAGCTTGGGGCCGGCCGCGCCGCCGAGGAGGGTGCGGGGGCCGTGGAGGGGCTGGCCGGGGCCGAGCTCGCGGGGCGGCTGGGCCGGCTTGGGCCAGGCGGCGCTGGCCTGGACGGAGGCGTACTGGCCGACGTAGGCGGCCGGTTCGGGGGCCCAAAGGGTCCGCATGAGGGCCATGCGGTCGCGGACGAGTTCGCGGCGCGTGCGCCATTCGACGCCGTGGTCGGCGGCCTCCTCGACGTTCCAGCCGTAGCCGACGCCGAGGGTGAAGCGGCCGCCCGACAGGTGGTCGAGGGTGGCGACCTGCTTGGCGAGGACGATGGGGTCGTGCTGGGCGACGAGGGTGATGCCGGTGCCGAGGCCGAGGCGGCTGGTGACGGCGGCGGCCTGGCCGAGGGCGACGAAGGGGTCGAGGGTGCGCCCGTACATCTCGGGCAGCTCGCCGCCCATGGGCGCGGCGGTGTCGCGGGCGACGGGGATGTGGGTGTGCTCGGGCAGGTAGAGCCCGGCGAAGCCGCGTTCCTCGAGGCTGCGGGCGAGGCGGACGGGGGTGACGGAGCGGTCGGTCAGGAAGATGGTCGTGGCGATCCGCATGGGCGAGGCAACCTCCGTGGCGTGGTAGGGCCAAAGCTACGGTGTCCGGGCCGGGAGCGGCAGGGGGCGGCCCCGCGGGCGGCGGGGGTGTCGGTCAGCCGCGCGGGTAGCGGGCCAGCCAGCCCGGGGCGGCGGTGGTCGGGGTGTGGAGGGCGGGGCCCTGGGTCATCTCCAGGGCGAAGTCGTCGGCGAGTTCGAGCAGGGTGGCGCGGCCTTCGAGCTCGGCGAGCCAGGCGGCCGGGAGGGCGGTCTCGCCGTGGAGGGCGCCGAGGAGGGCTCCGCACAGGGCGCCGGTGGCGGTGGAGTTGCCGCCGAGGTTGACGGCGAGGCGCAGGCCGTGCGGGACGTCGTCGGCGGCGAGCGCGCAGTGGACGGCGGCGGCGAGGGTGGCGGCAGCGTCGGGGGCCGCGTCGGGGGCGGGGGCGCAGGCGGCGGTGTCGGGGGCGGCTGCGTCGGGGCCTGCCCCTGCGGGGCCTACGCCCGCTGAGCCCGCGGTGTTGTGGTGCGGGGTTGGGCTGGTGCCTGCGGCGGCGGCTGCGACGGCGTACTGGAGGGCGTCCGTGACGGGCTGGTGGCCGGGGCGGGAGCCGAGGAGGCCGAGGGCGCGCTGGACGGCGGCGTCGGCGGTGTCGCCGCGGGTGAGGCCGTGGACGATGACGGCGAAGGCGCCGGCGGCCAGGTAGGCGGTGGGGTGCCCGTGGCTCTGGGCGGCGCACTCGACGGCGAGTTGCAGGACGAGGGCGGGCTCCCAGCCGATGAGCAGGCCGAACGGGGCGGAGCGGGCGGTGGCTGCGGCGTCTCGGGCGGTGGGGTTCTTGGGGCGGGCGAGGGTGCCGAGGACGGTGTCGGCGAAGCCGGTCAGGGAGTTGCGGTCGGGGTCGCGGCGGGCGTAGAGCCATTCCTCGCGGGCGAGCCAGCCGTTGTCCTTGCGGCGCTCGTCGGGGCCCCAGTCGTGCTGGGTGGCGAACCAGCGCAGGTAGGCGCGGTGGACGTCGGTCGGCGGGTGCCAGGTGCCGGTGTCGCGGCGTACGTGGGCGCGGATGAGGCCGTCGATGGTGAACAGGGTGAGCTGGGTGACGGAGGTGATGGCGCCGCGGCGGCCGTGGGCGGGCGCGGGGCCGGTCAGGCCGTGCGGGCCGTGGGCCTCGCGGATGGCGTCGGGCGTCAGGCCGGCGAGGGGGGCGCCGAGGGCGTCGCCGAGCGCGGCGCCGAGGAGGGTGCCGCGGATCCGGCTGCGGAAGTCCTGCTGCTCGGCGCGGCCCCACAGGCCGGAGGCAAGTGGGGACCGCCCGCCGAGGGTGGCTCCGGGCGGTGCGGCGGCGGTGGTCGCGGGGCGGGGGCGGGGGCCGGGCACGGCCTGCGCCGGCGGGGCGGGGGCGGGCGCCGGCGCGTTCGCCGCCGGGGGAGTCGGGGGAGTCGGGGCCTGCGCGGCCGCTGAGGCGGGGGCTGCACCGGCCGCACGTGCTGCTGCCGTCTCTGCCGTCTGTGCCGTCTCTACCGTCTCTGCCGTCTTTGCCGTCTCTGCTGCGCTCGTCGCCGTGTCCATGGTGCTCCCCCCGACCCCGCTTGCTCTGGCGCGCACTGTAGTGGACATGCCTGATCAAAAGCGGAAGGTGGCGGTCGCGAGCCTCGCGGGGGAAGGGGGAAGGGCCGGATTGTGGCCGGGGTGCCGGAGCCGGGCGGTGGTCCGGACGGCGGTGATCTTCGCAGGTGGAAGCGGAGTGGCACGTTTTGCCACTTGCCTTCGGGGTGGCCGGTTTCGGCCATGTGCTGTTCACGCGGAGTTCCGCGGTCGCCCGGAGCCTGGGCGTCATGAAGAAGGCATTCCTCGCGGCGGCCGTCGTCACCGGCGCGCTCACCGCCTCCCTGGTCGCGGCCCCTGCCGCCACCGCCGCCGCCGCGGCCTCCGCGGGCTGGGACCTGCCCTGGGCCGGGCACCACCACGGCCGCACCGCCATCCCGTTCACGGAGGCCACCGTCACCGCCGGGGCCGACGGGTCGTACGCCCTGCAGTGGAAGGCGCCCGGCGTGCGCCGGGTCGAGGTCAAGGCCGGCGGCAAGGTCGTCGCCGCGGGCGGGGCCGAGGGGCGCGCCGTCGTCACCGGGCTGCCCGCCGCCGACCGCCAGTGGTTCGACTTCACCCCCGCCCGCGGCGGGTCGCTGCACCTCGCCGACCGGCTGATCCGGCTCGAAGGCACCGTCAACTTCCGCGATGCGGGCGGCTATCGGACCGCCGGCGGGCAGTGGGTCAAGATGGGCGAGGTCTACCGCTCCGACGCGCTGGACAAGCTGACCGAGAACGACCTGGCCAAGCTGCGGCGGCTGCGGGTGCGCAATGTCTTCGACCTGCGGATGGAGAGCGAGCGTACGAAGGACCCCGACGAGGTGCCTGCGGGCGCGGCGTACACCGTCGCCGACGTCTTCGCCGGCTCCGGGGCGTTCGCCGCTGCCCCGAGGACGCCCGAGGAGGCGGCCCGGGCCATGGTCGACGCCGAGAAGGCGATGGTCTCCGGGGAGGGCGGGAAGGCCGCGTACGCCGGGGTGTTCCAGGGCATGGAGCGCGACCGCGACCGCGCGGTGCTCTTCCACTGCACGGCGGGCAAGGACCGCACCGGGTGGGGTGCGGCGGCGCTGCTGACGGCGCTGGGGGTGCCGCGGGAGACGGTCATGGCGGACTACCTGGCCAGCAACGACTACCGGCGGGCGGCCAACGAGGCGCTGCTGGCGCGGATGCCGGTGCAGCAGGCGGCCGTGTACAAGCCGATGCTGGATGTGCGGGCGGAGTACCTGGACTCCGGGTACGAGGAGGTGAAGGTGCGGTACGGCACCTTCGACCGCTACCTCAACGACGCTTTGGCGGTCACCCCGCGGGAGTTGACCCAGCTGAAGAAGGACCTCCTGGTGGGCTGACCGTCCGCCCGTCCGCCCGTCCGCCCGGTGCGCGGAGCCGGGGTGGGCGGCCGGGCCGGCGGACCGCCGCTGCGCGGAGCCGTTTCCCCACCCCGCCCCTTCCCGAAACCGGGGCCTGCGGCCCCGGCCCCCGCCGACTGCCCGGGCCCGCTCGGCACGCCCGCCCCGCACCTCGTCCGGTACCCCGCCGGGCTCTGCCGGCGCCCCTGCGCGGGCTCCGCCCGGCATCCGCCCGCTGCCCGGGCCCGCTGGGCACGCCTGCCCCGGACCTCGTCCGGCCTTCCCCCCGGGCTCGACCCGGCGCCCCTGCCCCGGGCTCGACCCGGCGCCCCTGCGCGGGCTCCGCCCGCATCCGCCGGGTGCCGGGCGCCCGGCACCCGTGCCCCGGACTTCGTCCGGCCGGGCTTTGTCCGGTACTACTGCCCGGGCTCGGCTCAGGCGCCGCGCGGGCTGATGCGCCTCCGGCGTTCGAAGCCGAGGGTGCGGTACGTGCAGCCCCGCCGGCGTGTGAGGCGCGGGGTCCGGGGCGGCGCCCCGGGAGCCCGGCGGATCCGCCGCCCGGCGGGTTCAGTCCAGGACGGGGAGGAGCGGCGGGAGGTGGCCGTCCGAGGCGGCCGCGGCGCGCCGGCGCTCCGGCGGGACCTCGCCGTACAGGGTGGTGCGGGGCTTCGCGGGGCGGCCCGCGGCCTCCGCCACCGCCACCAGGTCCCGGACCGACTTGTACGAGCCGTAGCTCGACCCCGCCATGCGGGAGATGGTCTCCTCCATCAGCGTCCCGCCCAGGTCGTTCGCCCCGGAGCGCAGCATCTCCGCCGCGCCCTCCGTGCCCAGCTTCACCCAGCTCGTCTGGATGTTCGTGATGTGCGGGTGCAGGAGCAGCCGGGCCATGGCCGTCACCGCCCGGTTGTCCCGGACCGTCGGCCCGGGCCGGGCGATCCCCGCCAGGTACACCGGCGCGTTCGTGTGGATGAACGGCAGCGTCACGAACTCGGTGAAGCCGCCCGTCCGTTCCTGGATGCGGGCCAGCGTCCGCAGGTGGCCGAGCCAGTGCCGCGGCTGGTCCACGTGCCCGTACATCATCGTCGAGGAGGACCGGATGCCGAGTTCGTGCGCGGTGGTGATCACGTCGATCCAGTCCGCCGTCGGCAGCTTGCCCTTGGTCAGGATCCAGCGGACCTCGTCGTCGAGGATCTCCGCGGCCGTGCCGGGGATGGAGTCCAGCCCGGCCTCCTTGGCGGCGGTCAGCCAGTCCCGTACGGACATGCCCGTCCGCGTCGCGCCGTTGACGACCTCCATCGGGGAGAAGGCGTGCACGTGCATGCCCGGCACCCGCCGCTTCACGGCCCGAGCGATGTCGAAGTACGCCGTCCCCGGCAGGTCCGGGTGGATGCCGCCCTGCATGCACACCTCGACCGCGCCCACCTCCCAGGCCTGCGCGGCCCGCTCGGCGACCTGCTCCAGCGACAGCGTGTACGCGTCGGCGTCGGTGCGCCGCTGCGCGAACGCGCAGAACCGGCAGCCGGTGTAGCAGACGTTGGTGAAGTTGATGTTCCGCGTGACGATGTACGTGACGTCCTCGCCCACCACCGACCGCCGCAGCTCGTCCGCGATCCGGCACAACGCGTCCAGCGCCGGTCCGTCCGCGTGCAGCAGCGCGAGCGCCTGCGCGTCGGTCAGCCGGGTCGGGTCGTCGGCGGCTTGGGCGAGCGCGGCCCGTACGTCGGTGTCGATGCGCTCGGGCCGCATCCCGGGGGCGGCGGCCTCGCGCAGGGCGTCCCAGTCGCCGTAGACGTGGTCGAAGTCCTGGCGCCGGTCGCCGGTGCGGCCCTCGGTGTCGATGGCGGTGTGCAGGTCGGTGCGCCCGGCGGCGGTGAAGACCTCCTCGGGCTCCTGCCACGGGTGCCCCTCGACGGTGGCGTCCGGACGGGCCAGACCGGTGTCCGGATCGGCCAGCGCCCGTACGTGCGGCAGCAGCCGCGGGTCGAGCCACGGCTCGCCGCGCCGAACGAACTCGGGGTACACGCACAGCCGCTCGCGCAGCTCGAACCCGGCCGCGGCGGACTGCTCGGCGAGCAGGTCGATCTGCGGCCAGGGCCGTTCGGGGTTGACGTGGTCGGGGGTGAGCGGGGAGACGCCGCCCCAGTCGTCGATGCCGGCGCCGATGAGGCGGGCGTACTCGCCGTCGACCAGGTTGGGCGGAGCCTGCAGGCAAGCCGAGGGCCCCATGATGTGCCGGGCGACGGCGACGGTCGCGACCAGGTCGTCCAGCTCCGCATCCGGCATGCCGCGCATCGCGGTGTCCGGCTTGGCGCGGAAGTTCTGGATGATCAGCTCCTGGATGCCGTGGTACGCGCGGGCCGTGCGGCGCAGCGCGAACAGCGACTCGGCGCGCTCCTCGTACGTCTCGCCGATGCCGATGAGCAGGCCGGAGGTGAAGGGCACGGAGGAGCGGCCGGCGTCCTCCAGGACGCGCAGCCGTACGGCGGGCTCCTTGTCGGGGGAGCCGAAGTGCGGGCCGCCGGGCTCGGACCACAGGCGGGTGGCGGTGGTCTCCAGCATCATGCCCATGGAGGGGGCGACGGGCTTGAGCCGCTGGAAGTCGGCCCAGGACATCACGCCCGGGTTGAGGTGGGGGAGGAGGCCGGTCTCCTCCAGGATGCGGATGGAGATGGCGCGGACGTAGGAGATGGTGTCGTCGTAGCCGTGCGCCTCCAGCCAGGCGCGGGCCTCGGGCCAGCGGTCCTCGGGCTTGTCGCCGAGGGTGATGAGGGCTTCCTTGCAGCCGAGGGCGGCGCCGCGGCGGGCGATGTCCAGGACCTCGTCCGGGGACATGTACATGTTGTGGCCGGCGCGGCGGAGCTTGCCGGGGACGGTGGCGAAGGTGCAGTAGTGGCACTTGTCGCGGCAGAGGCGGGTGAGCGGGATGAACACGCTCTTCGAGTACGTGATCACGCCGGGGCGGCCGGCGGCGGCCAGGCCGGCGTCGCGGACCCGGGCGGCGGATGCGGTGAGGTCGTCGAGGTCCGCGCCGCGCGCCTGGAGCAGCACGGCCGCCTCGGCGGCGTCGAGCGCCACGCCGTCGCGGGCGCGGCGGAGCGCGCGGCGCATCGCGTTCTCGGTCGGCCCGGGGGGCGGGGCGGCCGGGCCCGGCGCGGGGGCCGGGGCGGCGGCTTCCGGGTCCGGTTCCGGGTCCGGGCTCGGGGCGTCACTCGAAGGGGTCATGCCGTGAGCATACGATCCGGGCTCGCGCCGACAGGGTGCGTCCCGGCCCTCACCGCATCAGCTCCCCGGCGTTGACCAGCAGGGACTGGCCGGTTATCGCCCGGGCCCGGTCGGAGGCGAAGAACACCGCGGCGTCGGCGACGTCCCCGTCGGTGGCCAGGTCGGGCAGCGCCATCCGCCGGGTGAGGCGGCCCCGCACCTCGGCTTCGGGGATGCCCTCGGCGTGCGCGGTGAAGGTGACGAAGGCCTGGACCGGCGGCCCCCACATCCAGCCCGGCAGCACGGTGTTGACCCGGATGCGGTGGGGGCCGAGCTCGCGGGCCATGGAGTACATGGCCGAGGTCAGCGCCCCCTTGGAGGCGGCGTACGCGGCCTGCTGGACCTCGCTCGGCGCGGCCACGGCGGACTGGGTGCCGATGATGACGACGGAGCCGCCGCCGGGGCCGGCGGTTCCGGCCTTGAGGGCGGGGAGGCAGGCCCGCGTCATGCGGAGGGTGCCGAGCAGGTTGACGTCGAGGACCTGCTGCCAGGTGTCGAAGTCGGCGTCCTGGATGCCGCCGAAGCAGGAGTCCAGGGCAGCGACGTGCACGACGGCGTCGATGCCGCCGAACCGCTCGACGGCGAGGGCGGCGAGGGCCGCGCACTGCGCCTCGTCGCAGATGTCGGTGGCGCGGTGGGCGGTGTGGGTGCCGTCCGGGTCGATCTCGGCGGCGGATTTGACGAGATTCGCCTCGGTGCGCGCGCCGAGCACGGCGTTCCCGCCCTCGCGTACGACGGCGGCCGCGACTTGGTGCCCGAGGCCGGCCCCGACGCCGGAGACGACGACCGTCTTCCCTTGCAGCAGCATGTGCGATCGCCTCCCGGAGCGCCGCGGGCGGCGCTGATGCTGTCGCGGTACGAGTGAATTTGACGCGGCGTCAGGTTAGGTGGGGGGCGCCAAGGAGGGAAGGGGTCGGGGCGGGAGTCGCGTGCATGGCTCGTGCGCCGGCGGTTCCGTCTTCTTCTTGGCCGGTGTCGGCGTCGGTGTCGGTGTCGGTGTCGGTGTCGGTATCGGCTTCGGCTTCGGCTTCGGCTTCGGCTTCGGCTTCGGCTTCGGCGCGTTCGATCTGGCTTGAATGTCGCCGATCGCCCGCATAAACGCATCCGGCTTCAAGATCACCGCTTCGAGGTAAACCGGCGCTCTTTCAGGGGGCGGACGGGTGCACCGACGTTACTGTTCCCCGGGATCTGGACGTACATCCAGAATCCCGGGCATTCATCCTCTTTACTCCTCATCCCTCTTTTTCACCCCACCGGTGGCGCGCAGGTGCGCCGGTCGCCGCCCTTGCGAAGGAGAGCTCGCCCGCATGACCGTCGAGACCAGTCCCGAGGCCCGGCCGGAGCTGCCCCCGCAGTCCAGCCTGAGCACAGCGGCTGCGCGCAACCTTGCCAGCACGACCAAGTCCGCCCCGCAGATGCAGGAGATCACCTCCCGCTGGCTGCTGCGGATGCTCCCCTGGGTCGAGACCAAGGGCGGCACCTACCGGGTGAACCGCCGCCTCACCTACACCGTCGGCGACGGACGCATCGAGTTCGTCCAGGACGGCGCGAACGTCCGCGTGATCCCGCGCGAGCTCGGCGAACTCGCCCTGCTGCGCGGCTACGACGACGAGGAGGTGCTGAACGCCCTGGCAGGCCGGTGCGTGCAGCGCGACTTCCGCGCCGGCGAGGTACTGGTCGAGCGCGGCACCCCTGCTGAACGGATTCACCTGATCGCACACGGCCGGATCAGCAAGACCTCGGTGGGCAAGTACGGCGAGGACGTCGCCGTCGCCGTCCTCGCCGACGGCGACCGCTTCGGCGAGCACGCGCTCCTCGACGGCGACGGCACGTGGGACTACACCGCCACCGCCGAGACGCCCGGCACGCTGCTGACCCTGACGCGGTCCGACTTCCACGCCATCCTGGGCACCGCGCCGACCCTCCAGGCGCACATCACGCAGTTCAGCGCGCTGCCGCACCAGCGGCAGAACCGCCACGGCGAGGCCGAGATCGCGCTGTCGGCCGGCCACACGGGCGAGCCGGAGCTGCCGGGCACGTTCGTGGACTACGAGGTCAACCCGCGCGAGTACGAGCTCTCCATCGCGCAGACCGTGCTGCGGGTCCACACGAGGGTCGCGGACCTGTACAACGGACCGCACAACCAGACCGAGGAACAGCTGCGGCTGACCATCGAAGCGCTGCGCGAGCGGCAGGAGCACGAGCTCGTCAACAACCGCGACTTCGGCCTGCTCCACAACGCGGACTTCAAGCAGCGCATCCAGACCCACTCCGGCCCGCCGACCCCCGACGACCTCGACGAGCTGCTGTGCCGGCGGCGCGGCACGAAGCTCTTCCTCGCCCACCCGCGGACCATCGCGGCGATCGGGCGGGAGCTCAACGCCCGCGGGCTGTACCCGGACCACGTCGACGTCGGCGGGCAGTCGGTCCCGGCGTGGCGCGGAGTGCCGATCCTGCCGTGCAACAAGATCCCGATCAGCAAGGAGAACACCAGCTCGGTGATCGCCATGCGTACGGGTGAGGACAACCAGGGCGTCATCGGCCTGCGCCAGACCGGCCTGCCGGAGGAGTACGAGCCGGGGCTGTCGGTGCGGTTCATGGGCATCGACGAGCGGTCGATCATCTCGTACCTGGTCACGACGTACTTCTCGGCCGCGATCCTGGTGCCGGATGCGCTGGGCGTGCTGGAGAACGTGCAGATCGCCCGACGGCACGACTAGGGGGCGGGGGCCGGGCCGGGCGGGCCGGGCGGTGGGGGCGGTCTGACGGGGGCTGGTCGGTGGTCGCTGGTCGGTGGTCGCTGGTCGGTGGTCTCTGCCGGCCGGGCCGGGTGGCCGGGGCAGCCGCGTTGGTCTGGGCGCTCTGCTTGTGTGGCTGTTGTGGTCGCTCCGATTGCTTCGGCTGCCTGGGTGGCTTCGGCTGCTTCGGTCGCTCTGGCCGTGTCGGTCGCTCTGGCTGTGCCGGTCGATGCGGCCGATGGGTCGATGCACTGGTCCGACGGCCAGGCCGGTCGCTACGGCGGGCATGGCCCGACGGGGGTGCCGGGCTGACGGAGCGGCAGCCGAGTGGGCCCCGGGCCTGAGGCCCCGGCGCCCGAGGGGCCGGACCCGGACGGTCTGCAGAGCAGGAAGGGCTCAGGCCGGACGGCTGTAGGGCTTGGCGGCTACCGGTCTCTTGGACCTGGCTTCGGTCCGGTGGACCTGATGGTCCGGGGCCTGGCGGCCTCGTGTCTGGCGGTCCGAGGCATGCCGGTTGCAAGCCCGGCAGGGGTTCGGTGCTGGCGGTCACGGGCCCGGGCCCCGCCTGGTGCCCGAGGGCCTGACGGCCTCGGGGCCGAGGCCCCGTGGCCCGATGGGCCGGGTGTCGCCTCGGTCCGGAGCCTGCGGCTCCGGAGTCCGGCCCGGCCCGACGGCCGCGGGGCCTGGCGGCTCCGGTGGCCCGCAGGTTCCGGGGCGACGGTGCCTGCGCTTGTCGGCCGGAGCCTGACGGTCCTGCGCCCTGGCGGGCGGGGCCCGAGGGTTCGGCGGGCGGCCCCGAGGGTCCCCTCCCGGCCGTCGGCCCACCCGTACGGACTCTTGGTCGCCGCCACGGCGGCTGCGGTAGCCCGGGCAGTCCCGGGTCGGACGAGCGTGCCCGGGATCCGGGTCAGCCCAACCACCTCATCAAGGAGCTACGGATGCCCGTTCCCGGGCCTTCCCCGCTGCAGTCGAGCCTGCCCGGAGCTGCGGCTCGATTCGGGGCCCACGTCCTCGCGGCCGCGGTGCAGTCCGCCGCCGGCGCCGAAGCCGCCGTCGGAGGGCGGCCCAGTCTGCCGGGGCCGCCTTCGCCGGCGGTGCCGAACACCGGGGCCGTTCCGGCCGTACCCGCGGCTGTCGCCGCGGCCCCGGCGGCCCCGTCGACCCCGGCGGCCGTCCCCGCCGGCGTCGTGGCCCAGCCCGGTGCCGCGGCCGGCGCCGAAGCCCCCGGCGGCGGGCGCCCCGGCCTGCCGGGCCCGCCTTCGGTGACGGCACTCGGCTCCGGGGTGCGGGCTGCCGCGGGGGATGCCGCCGTGTCGGCCGTGCCCGTCGGGTGGCCCGGGCCCCCCGCGGGGAGCCCGACCCCGCCCGCCTCGGTCGCGTCCGCCGCGGCCCCTGCCTCGGTCGCGTCCGCCCCCGCCTCGGCGGCGTCCGCCGCCCCCGTGCAGGGGGCCCGGCCCGCCGTGCGCGCGCCCCGCGCCGCGCTGGAGCGGCTCCTGCGGGGGCCCAGCGGGCTCGGCACCGGCGGGCTCTCCCTGGCCCGGCGGGGCGCCGCCCCGCCCTCGGCCGCGGGACCGGGGCTGCCCGCGCCCCCGCCGGAGGCCCCGTCACCCGAACCCGCCGGCCGGCCCATCCCCGGCCTCTACTACCACCCGGTCCCCGAGCCCGACCCCGCCCGCGTGGCCGAGGTCAGCCGCCGGATCAAGGCCTGGGCGGTGGAGGAGGTCCAGCTGTATCCCCCGGAGTGGGAGGACCAGTTCGACGGGTTCTCCGTGGCCCGTTACATGGTCGCCTGCCACCCCGACGCCCCCACCATCGAGCACCTCATGGCCGCCACCCGCCTGATGGTCGCCGAGAACGTGGTGGACGACTGCTACTGCGAGGACCACGGCGGCTCCCCCGTCGGCCTGGGCGGCCGCCTCCTCATGGCGCACACCGCCCTCGATCCCCTCCACACCACCACCGAGTACGCCCCCGGCTGGGCCGAGTCGCTGCACTGCGACGCCCCGCGCCGGGCCTACCGCTCCGCCATGGCGTACTTCGCCGAGCTGGCCACCGCCTCCCAGGCGGACCGTTTCCGTCACGACATGGCCCGCCTGCACATGGGCTACCTCGCCGAGGCCGCCTGGGCCGAGACCGACTACATGCCCGAGGTGTGGGAGTACCTGGCGATGCGCCAGTTCAACAACTTCCGCCCCTGCCCCACGCTCACCGACAGCATCGGCGGGTACGAACTGCCGGCGGACCTGCACGCCCAGCCCGCCATGCAGCGGGTCATCGCGCTCGCCGGCAACGCCACCACCATCTCCAACGACCTGTACTCGTACACCAAGGAACTGGCCAGCCCCGGCAAGCACCTGAACCTGCCCGTGGTGATCTCCGAACGCGAGGGCCTTTCGGATCGGGACGGCTACCTGAAGGCGGTCGAGGTCCACAACGAGCTCATGCACGAGTTCGAGGCCGCGTCCGCCGAACTGGCCGCCGCCTGCCCCGCCCCGAGCGTGCTGCGCTTCCTGCGCGGCGTGGCCGTCTGGGTCGACGGCAACCACTACTGGCACAGCACGAACACCTATCGATACAGCCTGCCCGACTTTTGGTAAGGATGGATTTATCCGTGACCAGCACCGTCAGCACCACCACCTTCATCCCCGCCCCCGCCACGCCCTACCAGGGGGACATCGCCCGTTACTGGAACGCCGAGGCCCGGCCGGTGAACCTGCGCCTTGGTGACGTGGACGGCCTCTACCACCACCACTACGGCATCGGCGACGTCGACCACGCCGCGCTGGGAGACCCCGCGGACGGCGAGTACGAGAAGAAGCTGATCGCCGAGCTGCACAGGCTGGAGTCGGCCCAGACGGATGTCCTCCTGGACCACCTCGGCTCCATCGGCCGCGAGGACACCCTGGTCGACGCCGGCTGCGGCCGCGGCGGGTCGATGGTCATGGCGCACCAGCGGTTCGGCTGCACGGTGGAAGGGGTCACGCTCTCCTCCAAGCAGGCCGATTTCGCCAACGGCCGCGCCCGCGAGCTCGGCATCGAGGAGTCGGTGCGGGCCCGCGTCTGCAACATGCTCGACATGCCGTTCGAGACGGGGCAGGCAGCGGGCTCGTGGAACAACGAGTCCAGCATGTACGTCGACCTGCACGACCTGATGTCGGAGCACAGCCGCATCCTGAAGGTGGGCGGCCGGTACGTGACCATCACCGGGTGCTGGAACCCGCGGTACGGCCAGCCGTCGAAGTGGGTCTCGCAGATCAACGCCCACTTCGAGTGCAACATCCACTCCCGGAGGGAGTACCTGCGCGCCATGGCCGACAACCGGCTTGTGCCGCAGGCCGTGATCGACCTGACGCCGGCGACGCTGCCGTACTGGGAGCTGCGGGCCACGTCCTCGCTGGTCACCGGGATCGAGGAGGCGTTCATCAACTCGTACCGGGACGGGTCGTTCCAGTACGTGCTGATTGCGGCTGACCGGGTCTGACCCGGCTCGGCTGTTGTACGGAGGTGAGGGCCCTGCCCGCGGGGGACTGCGGGTGGGGCCCTTGCTGTGCGAAGGGCTGGGGTGAGGGGTGCGGGGTGAGGGGTGCGGGGTGAGGGGTGGAGGGGGCGGGCGGGTCGGGGGCGGGCGGGGTCGGAGGGGTGCCCGGGGGCTGCCCGCCAGTCCCAGTGTCCTTCCGGGGCGGCCGCCGGCCTCAAGGGCGCTCCTTCGTCGCGTCGCTACGCGATGGCCTGCGGCCACCCTTGACCCCGACGACCGCCCCGGAACGACAAGGACTGTCGGGCGGCCCCCGGGGGAGGGGGAGGGACGGCCCGGGGGGACCTACGGCCGCGCGAGCCGCGTCGGTTGGTGCCCGGCGGCTTTGGGGTGCGCATCAGATCGCTACGCGCTCCTGCCGTCTCAGCGGCTGCTGCGCCTCTTCGCTACGAAGTCGGCCCAAGCGGTGGGGGAGAAGGTGAGGTGGGGGCGGGCGATGTCCTTGGAGTCCCGGACGTGGACGCGCTTGGCGGTGCGGGCGACCTCGACGCAGGAGTCTCCCTCGCTGCCATCGCTGTAGCTGCTCTTGAACCACGCCAGCTCAGGGTTGTGGGTCATGTCTCTCCCAGGACGTGCTCGATGAAGGCCACTGACTCCCTCGGGGTGAGAGCCTGGGCCCGGATCATGCCATAGCGCAGTTCCAAGATCCGGAGCTGCCGCGGGTCGGAAACAGGCCGCCCGCCGAAGGCTCCCTCGGACCGCCCGACTGCCGAGCCGTCGCCAAACTTGAGCACTTCGATCCCGCCGTCCATACCGGCGTGAACTTCGACATCAAGCGGCATCACCTGGAATGCGATGTTGCGCAACTGAACCACCTCCAGCAGATGTTCGAGTTGCCGCCGCCTGACCATTGTGCCCCCGATACGACGCCGTAGGGTCGCCTCTTCCTGGACGAAGCTGAGCGACGGAGCAGGGTCACGCTCAAAGATCGACCTGCGTGCGGAGCGTGCGGCCACGAACCGGTCCACCTCGGACGGTGAGTAGGCAGGCTGCCGCATCTCGAACAGCGCTCGGGCGTACTCCTCGGTCTGCAACAGGCCATGTATGCCGTGGATCCGGTAGGCGCCGATTTCGACCGCACGCGACTCCATTTTGGCCAGATCGCGGACCCGCTTCGGGTAACGGGCCTGCTCCACGTCCCGTTTCATGGCCGCTACGCGGCCCCCGGCGGCGAGTGCCTCGTCGGCCTTGTCCAGGTACTCCGGGCGCGGGATGCGTTTGCCGGCGCACCCACTCCCGACGTGCCCGACATCCTCAACGCCCCGTACCCACACCGTCGCTGCGGACAGGCAGGACAAGGCCGGACAAGCGCCGGACAGTCTCGGTACACAGTGGCGTCGTCGCTGTTCAGGGTAGGCACGACCGGCCACGCTGAGTGACATGAATCTCGAAAGTCGTGAGCTCCTTCGGTTTGGTGTGCAGCTCTCCTCCACGCCGCGTGGAGCGCGTCTCGCCCGTCTGCTGACCGTCGAGCAACTCCGGGGGTGGGGGCTGCCCTTGGAGGCGGGGGCGCAGGTGGTGGCCGAGCTGGCGGTGAACGCCGTTGCCCACGGGCGGGTTGCCGGGCGGGACTTCCGGCTGGAGCTGGCCGTCCGGGGGGACACGCTGCGCGTCGAGGTGGCCGATACGCGGGTGGACCGGTTGCCCGTGGAGGGTGGGGAGGGGCGGGGGCTGCGGATCGTGGCCGCCTACGCGGACCGGTGGGGCGTCACGCTGGGGCCGCCCCCGCGGAAGACGGTGTGGGCAGAACTGTCGGTGTGGGGTCGGTGTTGAGGCTACTCGTCCGGGTCCCAGGCGCTGAGCTGGGCGAAGACGCCTCGGTCGCCGTCGGTCGCCAGGGAGTCGACCGGGATGCGGTCGTACAGGCTGAGGACCAGTTCGTTGGCCGTGCCCCGAAGGGAGAAGAAGACGGTCCCGTCCGGGGCCGGTGCGGTGCCGGGGAGGCGGACCGTTCGTGCGCCGGCCGCGGAGAGCGAGAGGCGCCAGGAGCGGCCCTCGGTGGCGTGGAAGTCGATGACGGCGGGCTTGTGCGGCCAGGCACTTGTCGTGGCGACGCAGGTGGACAGGAACTCGTCGACACCGTCGAGGGCCACCTCGTCCGGCAGCGGCAGCGGGGCGCCTACGGTGATCTCGGCGTCGTACGTGTGCACCGCCATCTGCTGGAGCTGGTGCCGGGCCACGGCACCAGCGGTGTGGGGCGACTGCAGCGTCTCCCACCACGCCCAGCAACCGCGGTCCGGGCCGGCCTCCCGCAAGGCGTCCAGGAGTTGGTCCGTGGACTCCGCCAGCCAGGCCAGCAGGGCCTCGCGCTCCCGGGGGGCGGCCGGGGCGCCCTCCGCTGCGGACTTGGCCGGAGCAGGCCCCGCGGCGACGGTGGCGGCCCAGTCGCGGCGGCCCTCGCCGATGTGCTGCGCCAGGTCGAACAGCGTCCACTCGGGGCAGGTCGGCACCTGTACGTCGAGACTGGGCGCGGAGGCGATCGCGGCGCGGAAGGCGGTCGACCGTTCGTCGATCAGGCGCAGCAGAGCGGGGAACTCGAGTGTCATGGTCACGCTGGATCTCTATCACTGTCTGCCGGTCGCCGGACAGCGGTTTTCGTCGGCGTCGTCTCGTGGGCGGTCCCTCACCACCTCGAAGAACCCGAGGAGGCGGTGGCAAGGCGGTCCAGGCCCGTGGTGATGTCGGGCGGGGTGTGGGTGGTGAAGGAGAGGCGGAGGGTGCGGGGGTCCGGGGTGCCCGTGTGGAAGGGGGCGCCGGGGACGAAGGCCACATCGTGGTGGATGGCTGCCTTGAGCAGGGCCGTGGCGTCGTGGCCTTCCGGGAGGCGGGCCCAGACGAACATGCCCCCCTCGGGGCGGTTCCAGGTCGAGTGCGGTGGGAGGGCCTCGGCCAGGCCCGCGAGCAGGGCGTCGCGGCGGGTGCGGTAGGCCGTGCGGACGCGGGCGATGTGGGCGTCCAGGTCGGCCGTGGCGAGGTAGTGGGCCGCGGCCAGCTGGTCCACCGTGGAGGTGTGGAGGTCGGCCGCCTGTTTGGCGACGGCCGCTGCGCGGCGGAGGGCCGCGGGCGCGCGGAGCCAGCCCAGCCGGAGGCCAGGGGCCAGGATCTTGGAGAAGCTGCCCAGGAGGGCCGTGCGGTCCTCCGCGCCGGGGTGCGCGGCGAGCCAGGGGATGTCCCGTCCTTCGAAGCGGAGGTCGCCGTACGGGTCGTCCTCCACCAGCCAGAGGCCGCGGCGGGCGGCTATGCCCGCCACCTCGCCGCGGCGGGCGCCGGGCAGGGTGCGGCCGGTGGGGTTCTGGAAGGTGGGGATGGTGTAGAGGAGTTTGGGGCGCTCCCGGGCCACGAGCTGCTCCAGGGCGTTGGGGAGGATGCCCTCGTCGTCGCAGGGGACGGGTACGACCCGGGCCCCGGCCATGCCGAAGCTCTGGAGCGCCGCCAGGTAGGTGGGGTTCTCGACCAGGACCGTGTCGCCCGGGTCGACGAGTGCGGAGGTGATCAGGGCGAGGGCCTGCTGGGAGCCGGTGGTGACCAGCAGGTCGTCGGGTGCGGTGGGCAGGCCGCGGGCGGTTGTGCGGGCCGCCACCGCTGCGCGGAGTTCGGGGGCGCCCTCGGTGGTGGAGTACTGCAGGGCCCTGGTGGGCGAGGCGGTGAACGCGGCGTCGTACGCGGCCCGGAGGCCCTCGGTGTCGAAGAGCTCCGGGGCCGGCAGGCCGCCGGCGAAGGAGATGACGCCGGGGCGGGCGGTGAGGGCCAGGATCTCGCGGATCGGGGAGCCGGCGACGGCGGTGGCGCGGGCGGCGAGCGGCGGCAGCATGGCGGCTCCTTCGTGGGTGGCGTGGCGGCATGCTAGTCCGGGAAGGATGTAGGTGGCATCTATGTATCGAGGGGTGGAATCGTGTGATGCCTCTCGCCATCTGAGGGTGTGTCGGCTAGATAGCCGTGCATGACGACAGAGGACACACGGGTCGAGGACTATGCGGTGCTGGCCGGCGTCGGGCCGTACGGGGTCCGGCCCGGCCATGCGCTGATCACGATGGTCGAGCCGCACCCGGGCCACGAGTACGCGTACAACCGCTGGTACGAGGACGACCACTACTACGCCGGGGCCATGGCCATGCCCTGGATGTACGCGGGACGCCGCTGGGTGGCGACGAGGGAGTTGCAGGAGCTGCGCTACCCGGAGAAGTCGGCGGTGGCCCAGCCGGTCACCGCCGGGTGCTACATCTCGACGTACTGGGTCACCGAGGGCCGCTACGACGAGCACATGAGGTGGACCGTCGGCATCAACAAGCGGCTCAACCGCGATGCCCGCGTGTACCGCGAGCGGACCCACGTCTTCACCGCGTTCCACGACCACGAGGCGACCGTGTACCGGGACGGGGCCGCCGGGCCGCGGGACTTCCACGCCCTGGACCATCCGTACGAGGGGCTCGTGGTGCAGGTCGTGGACGCGGAGGGGCCGGAGCAGCGGGAGGAGTTGCTGGAGTGGCTGCGGAGCCGGGCGCTGCCGGCGCGGCTGGCGGGTTCGCCGGCGGCGATGGTGGTGGTGTTCCGGCCGACGCCGCTGCCCGGTGACCGGATGACGTACGTGAAGCAGGTCGAGGGGGTCGACACCCGGCTGACGCTGCTGTGGTTCCTGGAGGCCGACCCGCGCAGCTGCTGGGAGCGGTTCCGGGGGCTGGACGGGGAGGTGGCGCAGGCGGGGCTCGGGCGGGTGGAGCTGGTGGCGCCGTTCGTTCCGACCGTGCCGGGGACCGACCGGTACGTCGATCAGCTGAGGTAGGGCGCTTGTCCGTGCGGGCATGACAGAGCCCCCTCGGCCAGGACGGCGGACCAGTCGAGAGGGCTGCGGTCAATGCTGCATGCGGTGCGGACGGTGGTGCGGGAGGGGCGGATGGGACGTTCCCCGTGGCCTTCAGGCGAGGCGCCCCAGCCCGCCCTCGGTGACGCCGGCGACGAATGAGGTCCAGGAGCCCGGCGCGAAGGTGAGGGACGGACCGTCCTGCGCCTTCGAGTCGCGGACGGCAATGGCCTCCATGACGGGGGACTTGACCTCGACGCAGGCGCCGTTTCCGCCGGAGTAGGAGGACTTGGTCCAGTTTTCCGTCGCGCCCTGACGAATAGCCATGTTTTTCTCCGGTTCTACGAGTGGTGCCAGGAGGGGGTGTCGCTCCGGCCATTCGTTTCTTCCGGGCGACGTGATCGACGCTACCGGCACCGTCCGAGGGGTGAAGAGGTCATTCACCCGACCGGGTGGCATATTCCAGTCAGGAGTTCCGTGGCCGGGGAGTGACGGTGTACCGTACCGGCCCCCCTCGCCACCTGGCCCGTTTCCTCCCCGTTTACTTGTCCTTGCCTGAATACTGGTCGATGACCTCGGCGATGAACTGCCGCGTCTGTTCCACATTGAGTGCCTGGGCGCGCAGGTGCTCGTACATCACGCTGTACTTCTGAACGTCATTGGCCTTCTCCAGGTACAAATCGCTCGTGACGCCCTCGATGTAGACGACCGTCGAGTCGGAGGCGTCCGGGAATTCCAGGATGGCGTACTGGCCGTTCACCCCCGGATGCGCGCCCATCGAGAAGGGCATCACCTGCACCGTGATGTACGGCTGCTCCGACTGCTCTATCAAGTACTCGAGCTGGCGCACCATGACCTGGGCGTCGCCCACGTGCCGGCGCAGCACCGCCTCGTCGATGACCGCCCAGAGTCGCAGGGGCCCGACGTCCGGGTTGTTGTTGTCGGTTTCGGAAAGGCGTTTCTGCCGGTGCATGCGCACCTGGACGCGCTTCTCCACATCGGCCGGCGCGGTCTCGGGTAGCGCGCCGCGGATGAGGGCATGGGCGTACTCCGGGGTCTGGAGCAGGCCCGGGACCATCTGGGGTTCGTACGTGCGCAGGCTGGCCGCATCGGTCTCGAGCCCGATGTAGACGCTGTACGGGATGTCCCCGAAGGCGTGCCACCAGCCCTGCTGCCGGGAGTCCTTGGCCATCTGCATCAGGGAGTCGACGAGCCGGCGGTCCTCGACCTCGTACACGTCGCACAGGTCGCGGACGTCGCGCTGGCTGATGGACCGGCGGCCGTTCTCCAGCCTGCTGATCTTCGACTGGGACACGAGCAGGCGCTCGGCGACCTGTTCGGCCGTCATGCCCTTGTCCTCGCGGAGCTTGCGCAACTCCATGCCCAGTCGGCGGCGTCGGACGGTGGGATTGACATTGGACGCCACGTGAACGGCACCTCCGCCTTCTTCTGGATCTGTCTCTCTGCGTGTCTGATGGTGAGCAGATTGCCACCGAAGGGCGGGGCGGCGCCGGAGAACGGCCCGGAAATGCGTGCGCGCGGGGCGGCGAGACCGGCGGACCGGTCTCGCCACCCCGCGCGCTGGCGGCTCCCGAACCGGGTCTGGAAGGACTCCGGTTGCGGCGATGGCGTTTCGGTGGGGCTGTGGATCTGCGCGTGGTTCTCGGTGGTGCCGCGGTGCGTCGTGCGAGGTGCGGTGTGGTGCGGTGTGGTGCCGGGTGCTGCTGCGTGGTGCCGGTGTGGCTGGTGGCGCCTGCTGGTGCCGGTGTGGCTGCGGTACGGCGCCGCGTGCTCGTGCCGCCGGGATCAGTGCGCGGCGGCGCGCGCCATCGCACCCGTGCGGCGTGCCTGCATCGGAACCCCGTTCGCCGTGGCACGCGCGGCGGCCGGTGTTGCTGCGCGCTCCCGGCGCGGCTGTGCGGCCACGCCGTTCTGGACGTCCATCACGGCGTGCGCCACGAGGCCGCCCATCGGGTCGTGCCGGATCAGGTCCCGCAGCCGGGACCTGGACGACCGCCCCTCGTTGCCCGGGTACAGGTGCTTGCCGAGCCCGACCGCATGGGCCAGCGCGGCGAGCGCCGCGGTCCGCGGGTCCGGCGGCACGCCGGTGCGGATCGCGCTGTCGAGCCGGGCGCGGATCTCCCGGCTGATCGCCGTGTCCGTCGCCTGGTAGCGCGTCGTCGGCAGCACTCCGCACATCTGACCCGCGACGGCATGGACCATGCCGCAGCGCTCCAGGTGCGCGAGGTACACCTGGCGGAGCCCCAGCCGGGGTCCGCCGATCCAGTGGACGGCCCGTACCGGGCTGCCGCGCCTGCGCAGCAGTTCCAGTGCGGAGTCCAGAGTCGGATCTCCTGTCGGCCGTGGCATCACCACGGCGATACGATCCCCGTCAGGGGCTATCCGTCCTGCCAGAGCCAGCTCCACTAGCTGTGCCCCGGCCAGGCCGAGGTCGAGCGACTGCGGCTGCGCCGTGGTACCCGTGGCCGGGTCCAAAGCGAGCAGCAGAAGCTCCTCCGGAATTGTTCTGCGGCTCCTGCCCATCCATGCCTCCCCGCGTGGATGAGTGACAGGGTGACGCCTCTCACATTCATCTGTCGAGAGTGCCTGTTCGCTTTGTGGGGGAACCGGCAACTATGTCGTTCTCGTCTAGCACGAGGGCGATGCCCCCGAGACGGGACACTGTTAGACATTCGGACAGCCGGACGTGGTGGCGATCGAGGAGGAACTGGTGGCGGGCGAGTCCCCCGACAAGTCGGTTGATGAAGGAGTGCCGGGGGCGGCGAAGTCCGCTGCGGAGCGCGACCCGCGGTTGTCGGTGTTCCGGCCGCGGGACGCCCAGTCCGCGGGTGCGTCTGCTGCGTCTGCTGCCTCGGACGGGGAGGGCGACCGGGGTGCGGCCGGGCCGGCCTCGTCGTCGGCGCGGACCGCCACCGCGGATGCGGACACGGGGGATGACGCCGAGACCGGCTCCGCCGGTTCCGCCGGTTCCTCCGTGGATCCGAAGACTTCCCCGTCCTCCGGACGAGTGGACTCCGGAGCGGGTTCGGCCCCCGCGCCGGCGGCCGTCTTCCGCGAGCCGAAGTTCGACTCCGAGTCGGGGGACGACCGGGGCGACAGGGGCGCGGCGGGCGCCGACCCCGCCGAGAGCGAGCGGACCGCCGTCTTCCGCGCGCCGAAGTTCGACTCTGCTTCCGCCGCTGCCCCCAAGCCGGGCCCGGATCCCGAGCGCACCGCGGTCTTCCGCGCCCCGCGCCTCGACTCCGCCCCGGCCCGCCCCGCGGCCACGGAGCGGTCCTCCGCCTCGGACCGCGCCTCCGCTTCCGACAGCGACGGCCCTTCCGCTTCGGCGGACGAGGCCGCGCGGCCGGATGACGTCCAGTCGGCCGGCAGCGGACGTACGTCCGCGCCCCGCCCCGCCGAGGCCTCCGCTTCCGCTTCGTCAGGCAAGGCCGCCGCGCGGTCGGACGAGGCCGAGCCCGGCACCCGCGGTTCCGCCTCTCCCTCCCGCCCCGGCGAGGGCGCCGACAAGCCGTCCCTCTTCCAGCCGAAGAAGGCCGCGGCTTCCGCCGACAGTGAGCGCACCGCGGTCTTCCGTACCGTGAAGCCGGCCGCCGGACGGTCGGACGACGTCGAGTCCGCCGGCAGCGGCCGCACGTCCGCGTCCCGCCCTGCCGAGGCCTCCGCTTCCGCTTCTGCTGGCAAGGCCGCGGAGCGGTCGGGTGACGTCGAGTCCGGTGACAGCGGGCGCGGCTCCCTGTTCCAGCCGAAGAAGGCCGCGGCTTCTGCCGACAGTGAGCGCACCGCGGTCTTCCGTACCGTGAAGCCGGCCGCCGGACGGTCGGACGACGTCGAGTCCGCCGGCAGCGGCCGCACGTCCGCGTCCCGCCCTGCCGAGGCCTCCGCTTCCGCTTCTGCTGGCAAGGCCGCGGAGCGGTCGGGTGACGTCGAGTCCGGTGACAGAGGGCGCGGCTCCCTGTTCCAGCCGAAGAAGGCCGCGGCTCCGGCCAAGCCGGCCGACGACGAGCGCACCGCGGCCTTCCGCCCCGTGAAGCCGGGCGCCGCGGGCGCGGACAAGCCGTCGGCTTCCGCTTCGGCCCCGGGCCGGCCCGCGGGCGGCGCCCCCGCGCCGTCCGGCGACGTCGAGTCCGCCGACAGCGGTCGTGCTTCGGCCTCCCGGCCCGGCCCGGGCCGTCCCGGTGGCGCCGGCTCGGCGGCCGCCGGCTCCGGGTCGAAGGCGGCAGCCGCGGACGAGGCCGACGGCGACAGCGAGCGCACCGCCGTCTTCCGCGCCCCGAAGCCGGGGGCGGGAGCCGCGGACAAGGCCGCCGCCGGACCGGCCGGCGAGGGCAAGGCCGGCGAGGGCAAGGCCGGCGAGGCAAAGGGCGGGAGGCCGGCGGGCGCGGACAAGCCCGTCGCGTCCCGGCCCGTGCCCCCGAAGTCGGTCGGCGGCGAGAAGGCCAGCACCTTCGTGCCGCTGCGCGCGGACGGCGGGCCGGCGAAGCCCGCCGCGGGAGCCGCGCGCCCCGCGGCCGCGTCCGCCCCGGCCCCCTCGGCCGGTCTGGACCCCTCCGAGCGGACCACGCAGCAGCCGCTGCCGCCGAAGCCGCCGCTCGACATGCTGGCGGACCTCACCAACAACCCGCCCCCGCCGCCGACCCCGATGCGGACCGTCGTCCGCCGGTTCAAGATCTACACCCCGCTGGTCGTCCTCCTGCTGATCATCCTGGCCGTCGTGCAGATGGTGCGCCCGCTGCCCGAGCCCGTGCTGAAGATGACCGCGAAGAGCACGTACACCTTCGACGGCGCCGCCCCGAGCCTGCCGTGGCCCAAGGAGGGCCAGGCGTACATGGCGGCGTCCGGCCTCGGCACCGTCGGCACGTTCGGCGAGCAGAAGCCGATCGCGATCGGCAGCGTCGCCAAGACCATGACGGCCTACGTGATCCTGAAGAACCACCCCCTGAAGAAGGGGGAGAAGGGCCCGATGATCGACGTCGACAAGGCGGCGGTCGAGGACGGCAAGAAGGACTCCGAGGGCGAGTCGACGGTCAACACGCTGAAGGAGGGCGACAAGATCACCGAGTACGACGCCCTCGCCGCGATCATGATCCCGTCGGCCAACAACGTCGCGCGACTGCTCGCCCGCTGGGACACCGGCGGCGACCAGGAGGCGTTCGTCAAGAAGATGAACGACACCGCCAAGGAACTCGGCATGACCAACACCACGTACACCGACCCCTCGGGTCTGGACGCGACGACGGTCAGCACCGCCGAGGACCAGGTCAAGCTGGGCCTGAAGGTCGTGGAGATGCCCGAGCTGATCGCGATCACCAAGCTGGTGAGCTGGGTCGACCCCTACGGCAAGTCCTGGCCGAACTGGAACCACCTCATTCCCGGCAACGGCGCCCTCGGCATCAAGACGGGCTCCACCACCAAGGCGGGCGGCAACCTGCTCTTCGCCGCGGAGAAGAAGGTCGGCAAGACCAACCAGCTGATCGTGGGCGCGGTCCTCGGCCAGCACGGCGTGCCGATCCTCGACACCGCCATCGCGGCCAGCAAGTCGCTGATGCTGGCCACGCAGAAGTCGCTGGTCAACGCGACCGTGGTGAAGAAGGGCGACACCGTCGGGTACGTGGACGACGGCCTCGGCGGCCACACCCCGGTCGTGGCCACCGCCGACGTGGAGGCGGTCGGCTGGCCGTCGCTCAGCGTCGCGCTCAAGCTCGGCACCGGCGACGCCAAGCTCCCGCAGACCGCCAAGGCGGGCACCGAGGTCGGCGTGCTGACCGTCGGTGAGGGGGCCAGCCAGGTGAAGGTGCCGGTGGCGCTGAAGAGCGACCTTGCCGCGCCGGGCCTCGGCGCCAAACTGACCCGTGTCGGCTGACGGCCGACACCGGTGACCGTGACCGCGTGATACCGGCGCCCCGGGCAACCCCGGGGCGCCGACGCGCGTCTAGGACCCGGAACGGGACGCAGGTGTTCGAAACGGGGTGGGGAGTAGGGCAGTGAGCAGTGACCACCGCTGAGCAGCAGCAGAGCCGGGGGGCTTCGGCCGCCGCAGGGGGGTCCGCCGTGTCCGGGGGAGCCGCCGGGACCGGGGAAGCCGCCGGGACCGGGCCCGCATCCGGGGTCCTGGGGTGGGCCGGGCGGCATCCGGTGGCGGTCGCCACCGCCGTCGCCGCCGTGCTGCACGTCGTCTGGTTCTTCACCTTCGCCAACAGCGGCGGCGACCTGGCCGCGCAGGACGCCTGGGCCGAGTTCGTCGGCCGGCATCCGGACTCGGCGTACAACCTCGCCTGGTACGGGGGCATGCACCCCGTCTCGTACAGCGTGGTCTCGCCGTACGTGATGTACATGATCGGCGTCCGGACGACCATGATGGCCGCCGGCACCGTCTCGGCGGGCCTGCTCGCCCTGATCCTGACCCGCTGCCGCGGCGCCGTCCGCACACCGCTGTGGCCCGCCCTGGCCGGGGTGTACGGGCTCTTCTGCAACGCGATGTCCGGCCGGGTCACCTTCGGGCTCGGCGCGATGCTCGCCCTCGGCGCGGTCGCCGCCGTCTTCTGCTGGCCCCGCAGGTGGGCGGAGCGCCGCTGGGCCAAGGCCGCCGTGGCGGCCCCGCTCGCCGGGCTCGCCACCGCCGCCAGCCCCGTCGCCGGGCTGTTCCTCGGGGTGGTCGCGGCCGCGCTGTTCCTGAGCCGGCGGCGGCCGGGGGCGTACGCGCTGGGGCTGGCCCCGGTGGCGGTGGTCGGGCTCTCGGCCTGGCTGTTCCCGTTCTCCGGGACGCAGCCGATGAAGCTGGGGTCGGCCTGGCTGCCGTTCGTGTTCGGGCTGGCCATCGCCCTGCTCGTGCCCAAGCGGTGGAAGACGGTCCGGATCGCCGCCGCCGTCTACGTCCTCGGCGTGTTCCTGACGTGGGCCATCGACTCCCAGGTCGGCTCGAACGTCACCCGGCTGGTCATGCTGTTCGGCGGGGCGGTGCTGCTGGCGGCCGTGCCGTACTCGGCGGCGGGCTCCCGGCACCGCCGCGCGGTGATCGCCGCCTTCGTCGGGCTGACCGTGTGGATCACCACCAACAGCATCACCGACATCGTCCGCACCACCCCGGTGGCCGCCTGGAACCGTGAGCTGGCCCCCCTGGTGGACCAGCTGCGCAGGGCGGGCGCCGAGCGGGGCCGCGTCGAGGTGGTCCCCGCCAGCAGCCACCGCGAATCCTCGGCCTTCCCCGCGTACGTGAACCTCGCGCGCGGCTGGAACCGGCAGGCCGACCTGGAGCGCAACCCCCTCTTCTACGACGACACCCTCGACGCCGAGAGCTACCGGGCGTGGCTCGAGCGCTGGGCCGTGCACTACGTGGTGCTGCCCGCCGACAAACCCGACTCGGGAGGGGAGGCCGAGGCGAAGCTGGTGCGCGCGGGGCTCCCGTACCTGCAGCCGGTGTGGGGCGACGAGAACTGGCAGCTGTTCAAGGTCGACCGGCCCACCGACCTGGTGGCCGGCCCGGCCACCGTGGTCCGGGCCGGTGCGGACCAGCTGGTCGTCGACGTGCAGGCGGCCGGGCGGGTGCTGGTGCGGATCCCGCACTCGCCGTGGCTGGGGCTGTTGGACACCGCGGGCAGGGCGGTGCCGCCGCCGCAGGAGACCTTCGCCTCGCGGGCCCGCGGCGGCGGGGGCTCCGGCACGGGCGCGGGCGCGCAGCCGAAGGAGTACGCGAACACGGCCGGCTGCCTGTTCAAGGCGGCCCCCGACGACGCCGGGGACGTGTGGACGGAGCTGCTGGCCCCGGCCCCCGGGGAGTACCGGGTCGCGGCGAAGTACCAGCTCCCGCGGGGCACGCCCTGCCCAGAGGACCTGATCCACGCGGTCCTGGGCCCGGCCCCGCGCCAGGCGGTCCCGCGCCCGTGACGGGCGGACGCCCCGCGGCCCGGGTGCGCCCCTCCCCATCTCTGCATAGGATCCCAAATAGTCCACTAGTCCGATTGGGTGCTTCCCGAGGAGTTGACGACGGGATGAGCAAAGAGCAGAAGGTCGATCTCCGCACGCCCGAGCCGGGCCACGCCCCGCAGCCGAAGGGGCACGGCTTCGACGGCCCGGTGCGGAGCAAGGTCAAGGGCGGGCTGCACACCAAGGCGGCCCTCAAGCGGACCGGCGTCCCGGTGGGCGACCGCATCGGCGAACGCACCAAGGGCCTGAGCTGACCCGTCCGACCCGATCCCCTGAGCCGCACGCAGAAAGCCCCGGACCACGAAGGTCCGAGGCTTTCGACACTGCGGTGCCCCCGGCAGGATTCGAACCTGCGACACCCGCTTTAGGAGAGCGGTGCTCTATCCCCTGAGCTACGAAGGCGTACCGGCGGCCGGGAAGCCCGACCACCGCCGCCAGTGTAGCGGGTGGCGTGCGCAGCGTACGGGGGATATGCGCTCCCCGGGATCTTGCACCGGTCCGCCGGTGGGTGCCCGGTGGTCTGACGGTGCGTGAGCGCGTTTTCCGGGCGGCGCGTTGACGGGCGCAGGGTCCCGGGGCGGCGGGGTTCGTGGGACGGTGGGCAGGGGGCGGAATCCTCCGCCCCCGGTTGCCCTCCCGGTCCTCGGCGGGCAGCCCTGCCCCCGCCCAGATCGAGGAAGGCGAGCACCCCATGGACTTCCTGCGCCCGGCCGCCTGGGAAGAGGCGCTCGCCGCCAAGGCCGAGCACCCCTCCGCCGTCCCCATCGCGGGCGGCACCGACGTGATGGTCGAGATCAACTTCGACCACCGCCGCCCCGAGTACCTCATGGACCTCACCCGCATCGGCCTGCTGCGCGAGTGGGAGGTCGGCGGGGAGACGGTCCGCCTGGGGGCGGGCGTCCCGTACACGGAGATCGTCGAGCGGCTGGCCGTCCCGCTGCCCGGTCTGGCCCTCGCCTCGCACACGGTCGCCTCCCCGCAGATCCGCAACCGCGGCAGCGTCGGCGGCAACCTCGGCACCGCCTCCCCGGCCGGGGACGCCCACCCGGCGCTGCTCGCCGCGGGCGCCGAAGTCGAGGTGGAGTCCGTACGGGGCGCGCGGCGGATCCCGATCGACGGCTTCTTCACCGGGGTCAAGCGCAACGCGCTCGCGCCCGACGAGCTGATCAAGGCGGTCCACATCGCCGTCGCGGACGGCCCCCAGCAGTTCTCCAAGGTCGGCACCCGCAACGCCATGGTCATCGCCGTCTGCGCGTTCGCCCTCGCCCTGCACCCGGCGACCCGCACCGTCCGTACGGGCATCGGCTCGGCCGCCCCGACCCCGATCCGGGCGACGGTCGCCGAGGAGTTCCTCGCGGCCGCGCTCGACGAGGGCGGTTTCTGGGAGTCCCGCTCGCTCCTGACTCCCTCGATCGTGAAGCAGTTCGGCGACCTCGCGGCGGCCTCCTGCAACCCGATCGACGACGTCCGCGGCACGGCCGCCTACCGGCGCCACGCCGTCGGCGTCCTCGCCCGCCGCCAGCTGCTGTGGAGTTGGGAGGAGTTCAGGGCCGGGTGATCCTCACCTGGAAGCTCCCGTCCCGCAGCTCGCCCACCACCGAGATGCTGATGCCCGACTTCGGGTCGGTGAACGTCTCGCCCGGCCGGTACGGCGCGTCCGACAGCTCGCCGTGCACATTGGGCCGCCGGGTGCAGCCGCCGCTGCCGGCCGCGCTGTCCGCGACGGTGACCGGCCCGCGGCCCGTGTCGACCTCGGAGTCCACCTTGTAGATCAGTACGCCGGGTTTGCAGACGGCCTCGTCGTTGCCGGCCCGCGTCCGCACCTCCACCGCGTACCCGGAGCTCGCCGACAGCGGGACGAACGCCAGCTTGGTGCCGCCTTCCAGCGCCAGCGGCGTCAGGACGTGGTCGGTGACGCCCGACGCCGAGGCGCAGCTGATCTGCGAGCCGTCCAGCCAGCCCAGCTTCCACTTGTGCCAGCCCAGCAGGTCGTTGTTGGCGCCCCAGTCCTCGCTCATGATGTCCCAGTGCCCGACCGCGCCGCCGCCGTCGGCGGTGTACAGGTCCGGCAGGCCGAAGACGTGCCCGTTCTCGTGCGGCAGGACCCGGTAGCCGGTCTCCCGGTAGGAGCCCGAGCCGTCGTCCTGGCGGCTGTAGACGAACGAGGTGTTCGCGAGCGGCACGCCGTCGGCCACGGGCGCCTCGCCGTTGCCGGAGAAGGTTACCGACAGCACCGTGTCCAGGGCGGAGGGACCCGCGTTCGGCGTGACGAGGATGTTGACCAGGTCGTACTTGCTGAAGTCCACCTCCCCGTCGGCGGCCTTCACGATGTGCTCGACGAGCTGGCGGTAGCCCGGCTCGTAGGGGGAGCCGCGCTCGATCCCGTACGCGGCGAACGGCATCGGCATCCGCAGCCAGGCCTTGATCGGGGCGTCGGCCCGGTAGGTCAGCCGGCCGTAGGAGCTGGTGCGGAACCAGTCGGCGGTCTGCGGGAAGAACTCCGCCAGCCGGTCCAGCGCCGTGCCCTCGCCCTTGGCGTCGGGGAAATCGATCATCAGGTTCAGGGCCCGGACCTCGCCCGTGGAGCGGGAGTACCCGGGAGGCGTCGGCAGGCCCTCCGACATCTGTACCCCCATCGCGCCGGATATCCGGCAGGGCGCGAGCGCCGCCTCGGCGGTCGTGGCCACGGGGCCGGACGCCGAATGGCCGCGGCCGGACAGACCGGTGCTGGCGGTCGCCGTGACGCCGAGGGCCAGCGCGGTCAGGCCGATGTAGGCCCCGGCGCGGCGGGGCTTGCGTATCCGGTGGCGGGTCTGCGTCATGGAGCTCGCCTTCGGGTCCGCGGCAGCCGGATTCGGGCCCGTGCTGCACTCCGTGCGATCACCCTCCGGCGGCGGCGGCGCGCCCGCGCGCGGGGTGCGGCCGAACGGGAACGCTGCGTGACCCAGCTCACACGAAGGGGTGAAATAACCGGGGACTGGATCCCCGTTTGAACCTGTGTCCCCCGAAGCGGGGACCGGATCCCCGGTTAGGGGGTCCGTGAACCGCCGGGAGGCACCCGATGAAGCGCTCCACCACCGCCGCGGCCACGCGGGTCCCGCGTCCGCGCGCGGACGCCGTGCGCAACCGGGAGCGGATCCTGGCGGCGGCGCGCGAGGTGTTCGTCGAGTTCGGCTCGGGCGCCCCGTTCGACGAGGTCGCCCGCCGGGCCGGCATCGGCAACGCCACGCTCTACCGGCACTTCCCCGACCGCGCCGCCCTCGTCCACCACGTCGTGCTCTTCGTCATGGACCGGGTCACCGCCGAGGCGCGGGAGTCCCTCGCCGCCGCACCGGACGCGTTCGTCGCGCTCTGCCGGTTCACGCACGCCGCGGCGGACGAGCGGATCGGCGCCCTGTGCCCCATGCTGGACGGCGGATTCGACCGCGAGCACCCCGAACTCCTCGCAGCCCGCGAGGACTTGGCCGCCGCGGTCGAGGCCCTGCTGGCGGCCGGGCAGGAAGCCGGCCTGGTCCGCACCGACATCGGCGCGGGCGACCTGATGGTCGCCCTGTCCCAGCTCAGCCGTCCGCTGCCCGGCGTGACCTGCATGGACGTGGACACCTTCGCCCACCGCCATCTCCAGCTGTTCCTCGACGGGTTGAGGGCCCCGGCCCGCTCCGAGCTCCCGGGCTCGGCGGCCACGCTCGAGGACATGCGGCGGCAGGCGCAGCAGGCCCAGCAGGCGCAGCAGGCCGCGAAGAAAACCACGTGACGCGGCCGGGGGCGCCCGATAGCGTCACAAAGCACCGCGCACCATCTTCAAATCTCACCAAGCCGTACTAAGTCTTACCAAGCATCATCAAGCCGAACCGACCCGGCTTTTCCGTCATTCCGCACACCGAAGTGGGTACCCCCATGCCGAAAACCGCCGCGACAGCCGCAGCCCCGGCGGCCGCCGATGCCAACCGCTGGAAGGCGCTGGTCTTCATAGCCCTCGCGCAGCTCATGGTCGTCCTCGACGCGACGATCGTGAACATCGCGCTCCCCTCCGCCCAGACCGACCTCGGCATCTCCGACGGCAACCGCCAGTGGGTCATCACCGCGTACGCGCTCGCCTTCGGCGGACTGCTCCTCTTCGGCGGCCGCATCGCCGACAAGTGGGGCCGCAAGAACGCCTTCACCGTCGGCCTCATCGGCTTCGCCCTGGCCTCGGCGCTGGGCGGCGCCGCCAACGGCCAGGCCATGATGCTGGGGGCCCGCGCCCTCCAGGGCGCGTTCGGCGCGCTGCTCGCCCCGGCCGCCCTGTCCCTGCTGGCCGTCATGTTCACCGACGCCAAGGAGCGGGCCAAGGCCTTCGGCATCTACGGTGCCATCGCGGGCGGCGGCGGCGCCGTCGGCCTGATCCTCGGCGGCTTCCTCACCGAGTACCTCAACTGGCGCTGGACGTTCTTCGTGAACATCCCCTTCGCCGTCGTCGCCGCCGCGGGCGCCTGGCTGGTCATCCGCGAGCCCGCCGGCGGCCGCAACCGCGCCCCGCTGGACGTCCCCGGCGTGATCCTGTCCACGCTCGGCCTGGTCGCGCTCGTGTACGGCTTCACCCGCGCCGAGTCGGCCGGCTGGTCGGACGCGGTGACCGTGGCCATGTTCATCGCCTCGGCCGCCCTGCTGGCGGCGTTCGTGTTCGTCGAGTCCCGGGTGAAGTCGCCGCTGCTGCCGCTGCGCGTCCTGCTGGAGCGCAACCGGGGCGGTGTCTACCTCTCCCTGGGACTGGCCGTCATCGCGATGTTCGGCCTGTTCCTCTTCCTCACCTATTACCTCCAGGTGGTCAAGGGCTTCTCGCCGGTCAAGACCGGCTTCGCCTTCCTGCCGATGATCGCCGGCATGATCACGGGCTCGACGCAGATCGGTGCCCGCCTGATGACCCGGGTCGCGCCGCGGCTGCTGATGGGGCCGGGCTTCCTGGTCGCGGCCACCGGCATGCTGCTGCTGACGCAGCTGGAGGTCGGGTCCTCGTACCCGGCGCTGATCCTGCCGGCGCAGCTGCTGCTCGGCCTCGGCATGGGCACGGCCTTCATGCCCGCCATGTCGATGGCGACGCACGGGGTGGACCCGGCCGACGCCGGTGTCGCCTCCGCCATGGTCAACACCTCCCAGCAGGTCGGCGGCGCGATCGGCACCGCCCTGCTGAACACGATCGCCGCGTCGGCGACCACCGCGTACCTGACCGACCACGCGGCCGGGCTCGCGGCCGGCGGCCCGGCGGCCAAGCTGGTCCAGGCCCAGGCGATGGTGGAGGGCTACTCCACCGCGATCTGGTGGGCGGTCGGCATCCTCGTCGCCAGCGCCGCCGTGGCCCTGACGCTGATCACCACGGGCCGTCCCGGCTCCGCCGGCGCCGTCGCCTCCGGCGGGGGCGAGGCGGCGGAGGCCGAGGTGATGGTCCCGGTGATCGCCCACTGACGGGCGGCGGCGTACCGCGGGAATGACAGCCGACCCCGCGTCGTTCAAATTTGAACGACGCGGGGTCGGTCCTGTTCTCCGGCCCCCTCGCCCCGAACGAGGAGCCTCCCGTGACCCAGCAGCACCCCGCCCGCATGCCGGCGCTCTACCTCAGCCACGGCGCGCCCCCGCTGGCCGACGACCCGGTCTGGCCCGGCGAGCTCTCCGCCTGGTCCGCGGCCCTGCCCCGCCCCCGCGCGATCCTCATGGTCTCCGCCCACTGGGAGGAGGCCCCGCTCGCCCTCGGCGCCACCGGGCCCGCCCCGCTCGTGTACGACTTCTGGGGCTTCCCCGAGCACTACTACCGCGTCCGCTACGAGGCCCCCGGGGCCCCCGGCCTGGCCGCCTCCGTGCGGGCGCTGCTCCAGGCCCCCGGCACCCCGGTCCAGGACATCCCCGACCGCGGCCTCGACCACGGCGCCTACGTCCCGCTGGTGGAGATGTACCCGGACGCCGACATCCCGGTCCTGCAGATCTCCCTGCCGACGCTGGACCCGCGCCGCCTGATGGACCTCGGCCGCAAGCTGGCGCCCCTGCGGGACGAGGGCGTCCTGATCGTCGGCAGCGGCTTCTTCACCCACAACCTCGCCGCCCTGCGCCACACCGGGCCCGGCGTGCCGTCCTGGTCGGCGGAGTTCGACGCCTGGGGGCGCGAGGCCCTGGAGGCCTCCGACGTCGACGGCCTGCTGGACTTCGAGGCCAAGTCGCCGGCCGGCCGCCTCGCCCATCCGCGCACCGAGCACTTCGCCCCGCTGTTCGTCACCCTCGGCGCGGCCGACGCGGCCGGCGACCTCGGCCGCCGCACCGACGCGGTGGTCGGCTTCTGGATGGGCCTGTCGAAGCGCTCCGTCCAGTTCGGGTAGGGCCAGGGGCAACCGCAGAGCGCCGCAGCACGTCTCCAAGGGCAGGAGCGCAGCCGGCGCAGGAGTGGCCGCCGCGACCCCCCTGACCTGCTCCTCTTCGCGTTCGGTAACGGTTCGGAACCCGCCTGAGGGGGTCGGCGGTGCAGGATACTGCAAGATCGCGAAAAAAGTGGACCAACGTGGGAATTCTGCCCCGATTCCAGTCGTTGTCTCCATCGGAAGCGGGCACTCGGGAGAGTGTCCAGGGACGCAGAGCCGCGTTCCAGCAGCCGCACCGCGACCTCACACTTTGCAAGGGAGCACGCATGGCAACCCGCGCCGTCGCCCGCCGTCAGTCCACGGGCAGCGCCCGCGCTGTGGGCGGGGAGATCGCCGACCGCGACCTGGTCGGCATGTACCTGGACGAGATCGCGCGCACCCCGTTGCTCGACGCGGCCAAGGAAGTGGAGCTCTCCCAGATCATCGAGGCGGGCGTGTACGCCAGGGAGATCCTCGACGGCGCGATAGAGCGCGAGGGCGAGGCCCCGGCCCGCGAGGAGCTGGAGGCCCTGGCCGCGGAGGGGGAGCGCGCCAAGGAGGTCTTCATCCGCTCCAACCTGCGCCTGGTCGTGGCCGTCGCCCGGAGGTACCCGCGCAGCGGCCTGCCCCTGCTCGACCTGATCCAGGAGGGCAACGCGGGCCTGGTCCGCGCGGTGGAGAAGTTCGACTACACCAAGGGCTTCAAGTTCTCCACGTACGCCACCTGGTGGATCCGCCAGGCCATCACCCGCTCCATCGCCGACCAGTCGCGCACCATCCGCCTGCCCGTCCACCTCGTCGAGGAGCTCGGCCGGATCCGCCGGATCCAGCGCGAGTTCAACCGGGAGAACGGCCGCGACCCGGAGCACGCGGAGATCGCCGCCGAGCTGGATTCGACCGAGCAGCGCGTCAGCGACGTCCTGGACTGGGCGCGCGACCCGGTCAGCCTGAACATGTCGGTCGACGACGAGGGCGAGACCCAGTTCGGCGACCTCCTCGAGGACACCTCCGCGATCTCCCCCGAGCAGTCCGTCCTCTCCCTGCTGCGCAGCGAGGAGCTGGAGGACCTCCTGGGCAAGCTCGACCAGCGCACCGCGTCGATCATCAAGATGCGGTACGGGATCGAAGACGGCCGGGAGCGGACCCTGACGGAGGTCGGCAAGCAGCACGGCCTGACCCGCGAGCGGATCCGCCAGATCGAGAAGCACGCGCTGCTGGAGCTGAAGCGCATGGCGCGCGACACGGGCTTCGACGCCGTGGCCTGACCGGCCAGGACCCCCGAAGGCCTGACCGGCCAAGACCCCCGAACCGCCCCCGGCACCATCCCCCCCAGGTGCCGGGGGCTACGCCTGCCCGGCTCCGGCCGCGGCCGCGGCGGCCGACAGCCGGGCCGCCAGCTCGCGCGCGGCGGCCGCGAGGAACTCCGGCGCGTGCACGGTGAACGGCAGTCCCGTCAGCGCCAGCCGGGCGGCCTGCCAGTCGGGGGAGTCCCCGCTCTCGAACCGCACCCGGCAGCCGCCGCCCGCCGCCACGGCCCGCTCGCGCAGCCAGCCCGGCAGGGCCTCGGCCGGCGCGTCGAAGGAGACGTCCACCGGGTACGTCTGCCGGCCGGTCAGCCCCCGCCGTACGAACTCCACCGCGTCCATCGGCAGCGCGCGCGGGGCGAAGCGGGCACCGGTGGCGAAGGGCTCCGCCACCCGGTCCACGCGGAAGGTCCGCCAGTCCTCCCGCTCCAGGTCGTAGGCCACCAGGTACCAGCGGCTGCCCGTGCTCACCAGCCGGTACGGCTCCACCAGCCGCCGGGTGCGCACCCCGTCGCGCGCCTCGTACGCGAAGCGCAGCCGCTCCGGCCCGGCCACCGCCGCCGCCATCGTGGTCAGCGTGTGCGGATCCACGGTGGCCCCGTCGCCGCGGACCACCGCGGTCGTGGCCGACTGCAGGGCGCTCACCCGGTGGCGAAGCCGCCCCGGAAGGACCTGCTCCAGCTTGGCCAGCGCCCGTACGGAGGCCTCCTCCACGCCCTCGACGGCATGCCCGGCCCCTGCCCTGAGCCCCACCGCGATCGCGACGGCCTCCTCGTCGTCCAGCAGCAGCGGCGGCATCGCCGCCCCCGCCACCAGCCGGTACCCGCCCTCGGCGCCGAGGGTGGCCTCCACCGGATAGCCCAGCTCGCGCAGCCGGTCGATGTCGCGGCGGATCGTGCGCGTGCTGACCCGGAGCCGTTCGGCCAGCTCGCTCCCGGGCCACTCGCGCGGGGTCTGCAGCAGTGAGAGCAGAGTCAGCAGCCGTGCAGGGGTGTCTGTCATGAAATACAGGCTGCCAGCGAAATAGGACGCAACCTGACCTACATCCCGTCTACGTTTCTCTTCATGAGCAGCGAGACGTCCATGACATCGCCCGAGCGGCAGAGCGGGCCCGCACCGGCAGAGCGCACCACCACCCCCGACGCACCAGCACCCGTCTCACCCGAGGCCGACCGCCGTCGCTGGCTGGCCCTGGCCATCGTGATGGCCGCGTCCTTCATGGACCTGGTCGACGTCACGATCGTCAACATCGCGATACCCCGGATGCGGGGCGACTTCGGCGCGTCCACCAGCGCCATCCAGTGGATCACCGCCGGGTACGCGCTCGCGTTCGCCGCCGGCCTGATCACCGGCGGCCGCCTGGGCGACATCTACGGCCGCAAGCGGCTCTTCCTCATCGGCATCTCCGGCTTCACCGCCGCCTCGCTCCTCTGCGGCATCGCCCCCAACCCCGACGTGCTCGTCGCCTCGCGCCTCCTCCAGGGCGGCATGGCCGCCATGATGGTCCCGCAGGTGCTGGCGATCATCCACGCCACCTTCCCGCCGCACGAGCGCGGCAAGGTCTTCGGCATGTTCGGCGCGATCGTCGGCCTCGGGGCGGTCTCCGGCCCCATGCTCGGTGCGCTGCTCACCGAGTGGAACATCCTGGGCCTCGAGTGGCGCCCGATCTTCCTGATCAACCTGCCCGTCGGCATCCTCGGCATCATCCTGGGCCGCCGGTTCATCAGCGAGTCCAAGGCCCCCAAGGCGCTGAAGCTGGACCTCGTCGGCGTCGTGCTGGCCACCCTCGGCCTCGTCATGCTGATCTTCCCGCTGACCCACGGCCGGGAGAACGGCTGGCCGCTGTGGGGCTTCGTCTCGATGGCCGCGGTGCCGTTCGTGTTCGCCGGCTTCATCGCGTACGAGAAGCACAAGATCCGCAAGGACGGCTCCCCGCTGGTCGAGCTGTCCCTGTTCAAGGTCAAGAGCTTCGCGGGCGGCATTGCCGTGCAGCTCACGTTCGGCGTGGCGACCGGCATGTTCTTCCTGGTCTGGACGCTGTACATGCAGGTGGGCCTGGGCTGGAGCGCCCTGCGCGCCGGCCTCACGGGCATCCCGTTCTCCCTCGCCGTCTCCGTCGCGGCGGGCATGTCGGTGCAGAAGCTCGTCCCGCGCTTCGGCCGCAAGGTGCTCCAGGCGGGCGCGCTCACCATGGCCGCCGGCGTCCTGCTCTACATCTGGGAGTCGCAGCACTACGGGATGGGCATCGCCTCCTGGCAGATGGCCGCCCCGCTGATCGTCATGGGCATCGGCATGGGCCTGATCGTCGCCCCGCTGACCGACACCGTGCTGTCCGAGGTGCCGCGCGAGCACGCCGGATCCGCTTCGGGCCTGATCAACACCACGGGCCAGATGGGCAACGCGCTCGGTCTCGCCCTCACCTCGGTCTCCTTCTTCGGCCTGATCGACGACGACGCCGCCTTCGGCGCGCCGTACGTCGATGGCTTCCGCGGGGCGATGTGGTGGGTCGTCGCCGTCCTGCTCGTGATCTTCGCGGTGATGTTCATGCTGCCGCGCAAGACGCTCCCGGTGGAGCAGCGCGAGGGCGCCCCGGGCGCCGGCGCACCCTCCCCCGAGGCGGTCCCGGCCGGCTAGTCGGCCCGGTGTCCGGCCGGTTGGACGGGCATGTCCGCCTCCCCGGGGGCGGACATGCCCGTTTCGGCTTTTGAACCACGACAAAACGGGCGTACCGTAAGGCCGCATATGATCCTCACCGTCACCCCGAACCCCTCCCTCGACCGGACCTACGAGGTCCCGGCGCTGGAGCGCGGCGCGGTGCTGCGCGCCGCCGCCGACCGGATGGACCCCGGCGGCAAGGGCGTCAACGTCTCCCGCGCCGTCGCCGCCGCGGGCGCCGCGACGACGGCCGTCCTCCCGCTCGGCGGCGCCTGCGGCACCCTCGTCGCCGAACTCCTGGGCCGTCAGGGCGTGGACGTCACCGCGGTCTCGATCGCCGGGCAGACCCGCTCCAACGTCACCCTGGTCGAACCCGACGGCACCCTCACCAAGATCAACGCACCGGGCCCCGAGCTCACCCCGGCCGAATCCGAACTGCTGCTGGACACCGTCCGCGGCTGCGCGGACCGCCCCGACTGGATCGCCGCCTGCGGCAGCCTCGCACCCGGCCTGCCCGACGACTGGTACGCCGGCCTCGTCGCTCGCGGCCACGGGGCCGGGGCCAAGGTCGCCCTCGACACCTCCGGCCCGGCCCTGCGCGCCGCACTGTCGGCCCGCCCGGACCTCCTCAAGCCCAACGCGGCGGAGCTCGCCCGGGCCGTGGGCCGCCCGCTGCACACCCTGGGCGACGCCGCCAAGGCCGCCGAGGAGCTCCGCTCCCTGGGCGCGGCCGCGGTCCTGGCCTCGCTCGGCGCCGACGGCCAACTGCTGGCCTGCGCCGAGGGGATCTTCCACGGCACCGCCCCGGCGGCCGCGGTCCGCAGCAACGTCGGCGCGGGCGACGCCGCCCTGGCCGGCTTCCTCCTCGCCGGCGGCACCGGCCCCGAGGCGCTCGCCGCGGCCCTGGCGTACGGCGCGGCCGCCGTCCAGCTCCCGGGCAGCGCCGTACCGGCCCCCGCCGACCTCCGGCCCGGCGCCGTCCGCGTCACCGCCCGGCCGCCGCTGGACCTGCCGCTCACCGAGCCCGCCGCGCCCTGACGGCGCCGGCCTTCGCCGCTGCCGCCACCTTCAACCGTCACCGCACGCGGGCGCGGACCTCCATCGCGCCGCGGGCGGCCGCCTCCGTCTCGTACACCTCGCACATGTGGCGCCCGTCGGGCGTGGCCGTGTGCTCGACCTCCCACAGGCTGATCTCGCTCCCGTCCAGCAGGACGAACGCGTGCTCGTACAGGCTGAACCCGGCGTCCCGGCCGTCCGCGAGGCACTGCCGGGTGCCGAACGCCTGCGTGATCTGGTGCGCGTAGGCCGATCTCAGCAGCCGGGCCGTCTGCTCGCCCGGCCGGTCCGGGTTCTCCGCGCGCCGCAGCACCCGCCGGGCGTGGTCGGCGGACTGGTCCACCGCGTACTCCCGGTGCCGCCGGTCCGCCGCCGACGCCGCGAACAGGGCGCTCAGCGCGGCCACGTCCTCATCGGGCCCGTCCTCCGCCGCGGCGAGCGCCCGGTCCAGCGCCGGCTCGAACCCCGACTCGCCCGGGCTCTCGCCGAACAGCCGGGAGACGGCGAGGCGGATCTCCGCCCGGCTCGCGAAGACCTCGTGCCGGATCGTCCGGTCCGCCTCGTGCCGGTAGACCAGCTCCCACAGCGACGCGGACGTGCCGTCGGCCAGCAGGTACGTGTGCCGGTGGGTCTCCCGCCACAGCCGCGCCGCCGGACTGTGGCGGGTGGTGTGGAGCGAAGAGCTGTGGGCGAGCGCCGTCCCGAGGCGCTCGACCAACCGGTCCGGCAGGTCGAAGGAGTTGAGGGCGCGGCCCAGGAGTCGCTCGAGGTGCGCCTCGGTTGTCTCGTACGGATCGCTCAAGGTGGGTCTCCAGGCCGTCGCAGCATGTGACTTCGCGGAAGCTCAACGTAGCCCCTGGCTCTGACATCACGTCCGGGGTTCGGTAAAACGTCCGGGAAGCAACGGGGGTTCCCGCCACCCCTTCAGGTCAACTTGCGCCGGGATCCTCATGGTTCGACCCGGTCTGTGCCAGGGCGCGGGACCATGGTCCGCATGGCAACGAAAACAGTGGAAGTCCCCCGCCAGCAGGGACGGCCCCGTACGCGGAACGAGGCCGAACCGGCCGACGCCCCCCGGACTTTGGCCTGGCTGCTCCTGCTCACCGGGGCCGCCGGGGTGCTGGCCTCCTGGGTGATCACCCTCGACAAGTTCCTGCTGCTGGAGGACCCGGACTTCAAGCCCGCCTGCAGCCTGAACCCGGTGGTCTCCTGCGGCAGCGTCATGAAGAGCGAGCAGGCCGCGGCCTTCGGCTTCCCCAACCCCATGCTGGGACTGGTCGCGTTCGGCGTCGTGGTGTGCGTCGGGGCGGGCCTGCTGGCCGGCGCCCGCTACCGCGGCTGGTTCTGGCTGGGACTCAACGCCGGCACCGCCTTCGGCGTGGGCTTCTGCACCTGGCTGATGGTCCAGTCGCTCTACGAGATCAACGCCCTGTGCCTGTGGTGCTGTCTGACCTGGGTGGCCACGCTGGTGATGTTCTGGGCCGTCACCGCGCACACGGTCCGCACGGGCGCCCTGCCGGCTCCCGGCCCGGTGCGCGGCTTCCTCGCCGAGTTCGCCTGGGCGCCGCCGGCCCTGCACACCGGTGTGATCGGGATGCTGATCCTCACGCGGTGGTGGGAGTTCTGGACCGGCTGAGCGGTCGGGCGGTCCCCCTGCGGCGGGCCGCCGGGCATGCGGGGGCCCCGGCAGCCGGATGCTGCCGGGGCCTCGTCGCATCGCTCCACGGGCGCGGGGCCCGCACCGCAGAAAGCAGGGAGGGGGAGGAGCGGAGGTCAGCTGCCGGCGGAGAGGTTGCCGGAGAGGACCGGGATGTTGTCCAGGATGTGCGAGAGGGACTCGTCGCCCTTGGCCTGGGTGGAGTTCTCGGTGCACTGCTGGTTCATCGGGTTGGACAGGATCGGGACGTCCTGGAGGACACCGACCGCGACGACGCCGACCAGGCCCTGCAGGTTGGCCTTGACGGGCAGCGCGATGCAGGGCTTGTTGAGGGTGCCCTGGACCAGGCCGAGCTGCGGGCTCAGGTCTCCGGCGGTCTTCTGGTTGCCGTAGATCTGCTGGGATCCGTTGCCGTTGATGGTGGTGATCCCGTTGTCGTTGCCGATGGCCATGGCCGGGGCGGCAACAGCAGCGCCCGCGCCGACGGCGGCAGCGGTGACCGCGGTGGCAGTCATGATCTTCTTGAGCATCATTGGTCCTTTTGTCGCACGAGTGCCCGCTAGTGGAGCGCCCTGGTCAACTGCCCCGTCGGGGTTTGGTTCCGCGGCTTCACTCAATCGGCCTGCCCCGGCGCGGCTTTTCCCCGCCGCGGGTGAGTCCGCTCCGGACGCGTGCGCGAAGCCCGTACGCAGCCAGCAGCCCGGGTGCGGCCGGCGGGGCTCCGGTTGCGCTCCGTAGAAGGTGTTCGCACGGTGGGCAATGAAGCGGATCACCCGGGTCCGCGTCTGTGCGACCACCGAAGGAACCCCCATGCACCGCTCGAAGCCGTCCCGCCTGCGCGTCCTCGTCCCGTCGACCCTCGCGGCCGTCATACTCGCCGGCGCGGCAGCCCCTGCGGGCGCCGCGGACGGTGACACGGCCGCCGCCCTGCGGAAACGAGTGGAGGCCGTCAAGCAGGACGTCGACCACCGGCAGGCCGCAGCCCCGGCCGGTGCGCTCGACGACCTCCTCGCCTCCGTCTCCGCGACCCTGGACGGCCTCGTCAAGAGCCTCCAGACGCTGCTGCCCGGGGTGAAGCTGCCGCCGATCCAGCTGCCGAAGCTCCCCGACCTGCCGGAGATCCCGGGGCTGCCGATCGAGATCCCCGAGCTGCCGGTCACCCTTCCGCCGGTGGGGGACGTGCCGGAGATTCCCGAGGTCCCCGAGGTGCCGGAGATCCCCGAGATCCCCGAGATCCCGCTGCCGTAGCGGGCGGCGCGGTCCCGTGGGCCGGCCGAACACCCCGTGCGGTGAAGGGGACTTGGGCCGAAAAATTGGGCTGAACAGGTTTGATCCGCCTCAGGCCGTGTCCGTAAGGCAGGTTGGACCGTTCTGTTCGGTGTGAGCCCCGGTCGGGGCAGAACGTCGAACAGAAGGTGCACTTCCCATGAACACTGCCAAGAAGGCAGCCCTGGTCCTGGCCTCTGCCGGTCTCGCCGCGGCGGGTGCCGCCGGTTCCGCCATGGCCGACGCGAGCGCCGACGGTGTGGCCGCCGGCTCCCCCGGTGTCATCTCCGGCAACCTGATCCAGGTCCCGGTCCACGTGCCGATCAACGTCTGCGGCAACACCGTCAACATCATCGCGCTGCTGAACCCGGCGTTCGGCAACGTCTGCGTCAACGACTGACGCAGCGGCACCACGCCCGTGGGCGCCGCCGGCCTCGGCCGGCGGCGCCCACGTCGTATGTCAGGAGCCGTGCGGAAAGGCTCAGTGGCCGCCCCCGTTGAGGCTCACGCCGTGGAGCGGGCCGGAGTTCTGGGTGACGCCGTTCGCCACGCCGAGGACCGCCCCCGGCACGTCGTTGCGGACCTTGTTGACCTGCTGGGCGGTGCCCACGACCTTCCCCACCGTCTCGCCCTGCTCGGCGATGCCGTTGCCCAGGGTCTGCGGGGCGTGCTCGGTGACGGGCGCCAGCGCGTCGAAGGCCTCGGTGGCCCCGCTCGTCAGGCTCATGGGGGGCAGCGCGGCGTTCTCGGCCGCGAAGGCGGAAGCGGAGGCGCCGAGGGCGGCGACGGAGCCGGCGATGACCGCGGCGACCTTCGTGAGCTTCATTGTCGAAATCCTTTTCCAGCGGTGACCGTCGCACCGCTTTCGCCCTGCGTAACGATTCCCTCCCGTCGCGGAAACGCGTGCGGGGCGCGCGCACGGCAGCGGCCGGAGAATCCGACAGGGGATTCTCCGGCCGATATTTCTTCCGATTACCGGTATTGCCCTCAGGCGATACGGGACCTGCGGTACAGGATCGCGCCGCCCAGGACCAGGGCCGAGGCGAGGATCGCCGCGGCGCCCGCCTGGCCGGCACCGGTCTCGGCGAGCACCGGCGCGGCCGCCGGAGCGGGTGCCGGAGCGGCGGGAGCGCCGGGTGCGGGGGCAGGAGCCGCGGCCGGCGGGAGGTGGACGGGGACGTCACCGGCCGGGGCGGAGGGCGGCTGGTCGGCGGGACGGACGACATCCGGCGCGGGAGCCGGAGCCGGGTGCGTCACCGGCATGCTGCCGCGCGGCGGCCGGGGACCGGGGACCTCCCCGACGGGCGCCGGGGCGGGGAGGGTGTGCGGTGCCTCTTCGACCGGGGCGGGGGCCGGGAGGGTGTGCGGTGCCTCTTCGACCGGTGCCGGTGCCGGGAGGGTGTGGGGAGCCTCCTCGACGGGTGCCGGGGCGGGGAGGGTGTGGGGAGCCTCCTCGACGGGTGCCGGGGCGGGGAGGGTGTGGGGTGCCTCGTCGACCGGGGCCGGTGCGGGCTGTGGCGGTGCGGGGACCTCCGCGGGCGGGGCGGGCTGCTGCGCCGGCCTCGGGGCCGGCGCGGGGAGGGGCTGCGGAGCGGGGTGCTCCGCCGCGGGCGGCCCCGGGTGCGGCTGCGGCTGCGGATGCGGCTGGGGGGCCGGGGGCGCGTGGTGGACCGGCGCCGGGGCCGGGAGGGTCTGCGCGTGGTCCTCGCAGTCCTCGTCCCCGGATCCGCCGCGCCCGCCGTAACCGCCCTCGTCGCCGGACTCCTCGTGGCGGGGCACCTCGTGACGGGGGGCCTCGGGCCGGGGGGCCTCGGGCCGGGGGGCGGCGTGGCGCGGCGCCCGCTCCCGGGGCGCCTCCCCGCGGGACTCCCCGTACCCGGAGGCCTCCTCGCGGCGCTGCTCCGGCAGGGCGTGCCGCCCGCGGTGCTCCTGGTGTTCCTCCAGGTAGCGCTCGATGGCAGCCGCCTGCTCGGGGCTCAGGTAGCGGTCGTGGCCGCCGCCGTCGTCTCCGTCCTGCCGGGCATGCCCGGTGTAGGGGGTGCCCGAACCGGTGTCGTTGACGCAGGTGTTGCCGAAGGCGGGGTTGAGCCCCGCTCCGCCGTCCACGCTGTTGCCGCACACGTTCGGCGAGAGGGTGACCGGTACCGAGACGCTGTTGCCGGCCAGCACACCCGGAGAGTGCGAGGCCTCGGACACCGCCCCGTGGTGCGCGTACGCCGCGCCGGTCGCGATCGAAAGCAGGCTCGAGGCGGCCGCGGCCGTGAGTACTCCCCTGCCCAGTACCTGTCGGCTCAGTACCTGTCGCATGGGTCCTTCCCTGTCTACCGGCTCGGGGGCCGGTGCTGAATCGAAGGTGGCCTCGGAGTGCACCGCCGTGCACTCCGAGGCCACCCCGAGGAGGTCTGCCCTTGCGGGCGGGAGACGTTGCGTCAGTCGTTGACGCAGACGTTGCCGAAGGCGGGGTTCAACAGCGCGATGATGTTGACGGTGTTGCCGCAGAGGTTGATCGGCACGTGGACCGGGACCTGCAGGAGGTTGCCGGACAGGACGCCGGGGGAGCCGATGGCCTTGCCGTCGGCGGCCGCGTCGGCCATGGCGGGGGAGGCGGCACCGGCGGCCATCAGAACGCCGGCGGTCAGTACGAGTGCCTTCTTGTACGTCATGTGATTTCGATCCTTCCCGCAGGGCTTGTCCACTGCAGAAATGACAACGATTGGGCCAGGGAAAAGAAACCGCCAATTCCCCGGTCCCGGGCCCGCTGCGGTAATTCTTTCCGCGTTCGGCCGTCGCCCGGAATTGTGGCCGGATTTACGAGCGGTGTCGTTACGCGGCGAGGCCGCCGCGACCCGAAGGTGCGACGGCCTCGGTGGTGCGGGGTGCGATCAGCTGCCGTGGGAGACGTTGCCGGACAGGATCGGGATGTTGTCCAGGATGTGCGAGAGCGGCTCGTCGCCCTTGGCCTGGGTGGAGTTCTCGGTGCACTGCTGGTTCATCGGGTTGGACAGGATCGGGACGTCCTGGAGGACGCCGACCGTGACGAGGCCGACGAGGGACTGGAGGTTGGCCTTGGCGGGCAGGGCGATGCAGGGCTTGTTGAAGGAGCCCTGGATCAGCGCCATCTGCGGGCTCATGTTGCCGTAGGTGGCCTGGTTGCCGTAGATCTGCGCCGCGTTGTTGCCGTTGACGGTGTTGATGCCGTTGTCGTTGCCGATGGCCATCGCCTGCGGCGCCATACCGGCACCGATGCCTGCGACCGAGGCCGCAAAGGCCGCGGCAGCCGTCACCTTCTTGATCATGTTCATCCCTTTTTTGCAGGATTGCCCGGTACCGGAGCACCCGGACCAACGGCCCGGCCGCGGCTCGGGTTGCGTCACTTCACCCGGATGCCGCCGTTTCGGACGGCGCGGTTGACGCTCGGGTGTGCGGTCAGCGGTTGATGCAGACGTTGCCGAACGCCGGGTTCAGGACCCCGACGATGTTCACGGAGTTGCCGCAGATGTTGATCGGGATCGAGATCGGCACCTGGACCGCGTTGCCGGAGATCACGCCGGGGGACCCCACGGCGGCGCCCGACGCGGTGGCGTCGGCGGAGGCCAGGCCCGCGCCGCCCAGCAGGATCGCGGCGCCCGCGGCAGCCGTGGTGGTGGTGCGCATCAGCTTCGTGTTCATCTGCGTATTTCCTTTCGGTTCGAACCGGTGGCGCATCGCATAACGACCCGCCGCCCACGGGGGTGCGTGTTATCGCCCAAAAGGCCGTACGCGCGAGTCCGGCGTGATTTCCCGCCCGATTTCTGACAAGGTTCACTCCTGTTTTGTCCCCTTGATCGAAAATGGAGACGGGGTCATGGGTTCGTCCCGCAGAATCCTCGGCACGCTCGGCCTGCTGTCCTGCCTCGTGCTTTCGGCCCACGTCCCCGCAGCGGGCGCCGAGGCCCCGCCGGGCCCCGGGCAGGCCCCTCGCATTCCGTTCACCCAGCGTTACCAAGCCGTGCAGCACGGCGGGCTGGTCCGCGCCTCGAACTCCTCCATCGGCTGCCGCAAGGAGCTGGCCCCCGGGGCCGAGCCGTGCGCCGAGGTCGACAAGGGGGCGGCGGGGGTCAACGGCGACTTCGAGATGTTCTACAGCGAGGTCGACAAGGATCCCGACACCTACAACTCCACCCGGGCCGAGCTGAAGGTGCCGCAGGGGGCGAAGGTCTCGTACGCCCGGCTGTACTGGGGCGGGAACCTGCGGGTCGGCGAGCAGAAGCCGCCGGAGGACAACGGCAGGGTGCTGGTCGCCGAGCCGGGCGGCTCGTACAAGGAAGTGCTCGCCGACACCGTGATCGGGCACCGGACGGACGAGGGGAGCGACGCCTACCAGGCCTCCGCGGACGTGACCCCGCTGGTGCGCAAGGGCGGCGCCGGGATGTGGACGGTCGCCCAGATCAACATCGCCATGGGCCACTCGCCGGTGGGTGCCTGGGGCGGCTGGACGCTGGTCGTGGCGTACGAGCAGCCGCAGGAGCCCCTGCGTCGGATCTCGGTGTGGGACGGCTTCGAGTCGCTCGCCGCCGGCGCGGGCGAGGAGGCGGGCGAGACGGTCGAGATCGCGGGCGTCAACGCCCCCGCCGGCGCCGCCGGGAAGGCGGGCGTGGTCGCGTACGACGGCGACCGGGGCACCCTCGGGGACTCACTCACGGTGACCTCGGACGGCGGGCGCCGGATGAGCGTCAACGATGCAGAAAATCCTTTTAATGATGTGATGAATTCCACGATCACGGAATTCGGACGTCCCTCGTTCGTGCGACAGCCCGAACACATGAACAATCTCGGATATGACGCGGACGTCTTCGACCTGAGTCCCGCCCTGTCCGGTGGCGCCCGCACCCTGAACTTCAGGTTCTCGGGCGAAAGCCAGGGTCAATTCCTCGGCGTGCTCTTCGTTCAGACAGACGCGCGCCGCTGAACGTAGGAGACCGCTCCGCGTGCCGACACAGCCTCCACCCCATTCACCTTCTTCCTCTCGTTCCCCAGCGGCCCCGCTGACCGTCCTCCACCTCGTGCAACCGGTGGACGGCGGCGTGGCCCGGGTCGTGACCGACCTCGTCCGCGCCCAGTCGGCCGCCGGCCTGCGGCCCGTCGTCGGCTGCCCGCGCGGCGGCCGGCTCGCCGCCGAGGCCCGCGCCGCGGGGGCCGAGGTGCTCCCGTGGCGCGCCGCGCGGGCCCCCGGACCCGACCTGGCCGCCGAGGTGCTCGGCGCCCGGCGGGTCATCCGCCGGGCCCGGCCCGACGTCCTGCACGCGCACAGCGCCAAGGCCGGACTCGCCGGGCGGCTCGCCGCCCGCGGCCGCGTCCCCACCGTCTTCCAGCCGCACGCCTGGTCCTTCGACGCCGTCGGCGGGGCCACCGCCGCGCTGGCCCTGCGCTGGGAGCGCTTCGGGGTCCGTTGGGCCGACCGGGTGCTCTGCGTCAGCGAGGCCGAACGCCGGGTCGGCGAGGCCGAGGGGATCGCCGCCCACTGGTCGGTGATCCGCAACGGGGTCGACCTGGACCACTACCGGCCCGGCGGGCCCGACCGCGCCGCGGACCGGGCCGCGGCGCGCACCGAACTGCCGCTGCCCGCCGCCTTCCTGGGTGACGGCCCGCTGGCCGTCTGCGTGGGCCGGCTGTGCCAGCAGAAGGGCCAGGACATCCTGCTGCGCGCCTGGCGGGAGGTGCTCGGCAACCTGCCCGAGGCCCGCCTCGCCCTCGTCGGGGACGGCCCCGACAGCGAGCGGCTGCGCCGCTCCGCGCCGCCCGGTGTGCTCTTCGCGGGCGGGACCGCCGACATCCGACCGTGGCTTCGGGCCGCCGATCTCGTTGTACTGCCGTCGCGGTGGGAAGGCATGGCGCTCGCCCCGCTGGAAGCCATGGCCTGCGGTCGACCGGTCCTGGTCTCCGACGTCAGCGGTGCCCGGGAGAGCCTGCCGCCCGGCCAGGGACGGCTCTGCCTGGTGCCGCCGGAGGATCCGACGGCCCTGGCCAAGGCCCTGGGACGGCTGCTCGCCGAGCCGCGGCTGCTCGCCGAACTCGGCGAGCAGGCCCAGCAGCACGCCCGGACCGAGTTCGACGTGCGGCGGACCACGGACGCGGTCACCGGTCTGTACCACGAACTGCTGGGCAGGCCCCGGCCCTTGAACCAGGAGCGCATCAGCCGATGACGATGGACAGCGCACCCGCCCGGCACACCGGGCAGGGCGGCACGGGGCGCGCGGGCGGCAGCGCCGGAACCACCGCCGTCCGCCGGGCCGTGACCGCCATCCACCCCCCGCGCCGGCCAGGGGCCGACCAGACCCGCCCCCTGGTACGGCCCGGGCGGGTCCGGCGCCGTGACGGGGCCGTCCCGCTGCTGGCCGCCGATGCGCTGGCCGCCGTACTCACCACGGCGGCCGTGCCCGGGCTGGAGCTCCCGCCCGCGGCGGCCGGGCCGCTCGCCGTGCTGACCTCCCTGCTGCACGCGCAGGCCGGGCTGTACCGGCCGCGGCTCGCGCCGTCCGCCCTCCTCGAACTGCCCGCGCTGGCCGGACGGGTGGCCGCACTGTGGTGCGGGGCCGCGGCCGTCGTGGCCGCCGTGGACCCGCGCCAGGCCCTGGGCTGGTCCGTGCTGCTGGCCGCGGTCTGCCTGCAGACCGCCCTGACCTGCGCGGGCCGCGGGCTGGCCAACCAGCTCCGGCGGCGCGCCGCCCGGCGCCGGCCCGCCTCCGCGCTCGTCGTCGGCCCCGGTGCCGGGGCGAGCGCCGTGGCCGCCGCGCTGCACGGCCGCCCGGAGTACGGGCTGCGGCCCGTCGGCCTCGCCGACACCGGCGCCGGGGCAGAAGGCGGGGACGGGGTGCCGGTGCTCGCCACCCACGAGGACATCCGGCGCGCCGTCATCCAGAACTCCGTGCGCCACGCGGTCTTCACGCGCCCGCCCGAGGCCGACGAGCGCACCGCCGCCCTCGTCCGGCTCTTCCACGACCACGGCTGCCGCCTCTGGCTCGCCGACCCGGCCGGCACCGCCAAGGTCACGGGCATGCGGGTCGCCCAGCCCGCCGACCATCTGTGGGGGTACGCCGTCCAGCCGCTGCTGCCGCGCCCGGCCCGGCGGCCGGAGCGCTGGGTCAAGCGGGCCGTCGACGGTGTGCTCGCCGCGCTCGCGCTGCTCGCCGCCGCTCCGGTCATCGGCCTGTGCGCGCTGGCCGTACGGATCTCCGACGGGCCCGGGGTGATCTTCCGGCAGGAGCGGGTCGGCCTGTACGGGCGCCCCTTCACCCTGCTGAAGTTCCGCACCCTGCGCGCCGACGAGCACGAGTCCGCGACCCGCTGGACGGTCGCCGGCGACAACCGGATGAGCCCCGTCGGCTCCTTCCTGCGCAAGTCCTCCCTGGACGAGCTGCCGCAGCTGTGGAACGTGGTCCGCGGCGACATGAGCCTCGTCGGCCCCCGCCCCGAACGGCCCTTCTTCGTCGCGAAGTTCAGCACCGTCCACCCCGGCTACGAGGCCCGCCACCGGATGCCCGTCGGCATCACCGGGCTCGCGCAGATCAACGGCCTGCGCGGGGACACCTCCATCGAGGACCGGGCCCGCTTCGACAACCACTACATCGACACCTGGTCGCTGTGGCAGGACCTGTGGATCCTCGCCCGCACCGCGGCCTCCTTCTTCCGCTTCCGGCTGGGAGGCAGCTGACCCATGAGTCTCGCCGTAACCCTGGGCGGCCGCGGCCGCCGCAGCGGCCCGGGCAGCAGCAGCCGCGGCCCCGGCCCGGGCCTGCCCCGACTGCTGCGCCGGCACTGGCCGCTGCTGCCGCTCGCCGCGACGGTCCTGATGCTGCTGGTCCCCGTCCCCGCGGGCGACGCCAGCACCTCCGGCAAGGTCGGCCCGGCCGACGCCGCCTCGCTGCTGCTGGTCCTGGTGTGCGGGGTGCAGGCGCTGCGGGGCCGGGTGCAGCGCCCGAGCCCGCTCGCCGTGCTCGTGCTCGGCGTGCCCGCCGTGGGGCTGGCGGTCGCCACCGCGACCGCCGGGGACCCGTATGCGGCGCTGCCCGGCTTCGTGCGCTACCTCCAGGTCTTCGTGCTGGTCCCGGTGGCGGTCGTGCTGCTGGTGCGCGACGGCGGGGAGTTCCGGATCGCCGCCGGGTGCTTCGTCGTGCTGGCGCTGGTGCAGGGCGCCGTCGGCGTGGTGCAGTACGCCACCCACACGGGGGCCTCGTACCAGGGCGAGGACATCCGGGCCGTCGGCACCTTCGGGCCCGGCGACGTCATGGGCATGGCCACGGTGGTGGCGTACGGGCTGGTGGTCGCGACCGCCGCGGCGCTGGCGCCCGGCCTGCCCCGTCGCGTACGCCGCACGGCCGGTGCCAGCGCGGTGCTGCTGGTGCTGCCGCTGGTGCTCTCCTTCAGCCGCGGTTCCTGGATCGCCACGGCCGGGGCCGCCGTGCTCGTCATGGGGCTGGCCGGGATCCGGCGGGCCGTGCAGGTCCTCCTCGCGCTCGCCGCGGCCGGCGTGGTCCTGGTCGGCGGGCTCGGCGTCGGGTCGGAGATGGTCGCCGAGCGGCTCACCTCCATCACCCAGGTCTCCAGCGCCCCCGACCAGTCCGTGACCGACCGCTACACGATGTGGGCCGCCGCCGGGGCGATGTGGCGGGAGCGGCCCGCCGCCGGGGTCGGCCTCAAGGGCTTCCCCGCGAACCGCGACAGCCACGCCACGCTCGGGCTGTCCTCCGGCAGCGACACCGCCGGCGCCGGTCAGGGATACGTCCGCCAGCCGCTGCTCTCCCCGCACAACATGTACCTGCTGGTGCTCAGCGAGCAGGGCCTGATCGGGCTGACCGCGCTGGCCGGCGGGTGGGCGGTGCTGCTCGTCGCCGGGATCCGCCGGTACCTCGCGGGCGGCGGGGCGCTGCGCGACTGCGGCCTGGTCGCGATCGGCCTGCTGGTGTGGCAGCTGACCGACTTCCTCTACGCGGACATCGGCGGGCCCTCCACCGTCCTGACCGGCGTGATCATCGGACTGGCCGCCTGGTGGGCGCTCCCGTCCGGTGCCGGTGCCGGTGCCGCTTCCGGGTCCGGTGCGGGCGGGGGTACCGGCCGTACGACCGGCCCGCTCGCCTGTTCGGGTGCGGCCGGCCGGTGACGGACACCACGCCCTGGCGGCGGCCCGCGGCCGCGGCGACCGACGTCGCCGCGGCTGCGGGCCGTCCGCACCGTCCGAACCGGCCGGGTCGGGGCCGGTCCCCCGAACCCGCCGCCCTGCGGGCCGCCGCGGTCTCCGGGGCGGGCGGTCCGTCGGCCGCGGGAGGGGCGGCAGGGGCTGCCGGGTCTGCTGGGTCCGCTGGGTCCGCTGGGGCTGCCGGGTCCGATGGGTCCGCTGGGGCTGCCGGGTCCGCCGGTCCGGCCCAGGGGGCGGCGCCGCTCGGCCGGTTCCTGGCCAAGGCCGCCGCCGTCACGGCCGGGCTGACCGCCGCCGGCGCCGTCTGCGGGCTCGTACGGGACCAGACCATCGCGCACCTCTTCGGCGCCGGGCACGACAGCGACGCCTTCCTCATCTCCTGGACCGTTCCGGAGATGGCCTCGACGCTGCTGATCGAGGACGCCATGGCCCTGCTGATGGTGCCCGCCTTCAGCCACGCCCTCGCCCGCCGCTCGGCCGCCCGGGCCGGGCTCAGCCGCCAGGAGGCCCGCGCCCAGGACCCCGTGCGGCTGCTGGTGGGGGCGACCCTGCCGCGGCTCGCGGTGTTCCTGGCCGCCGTCGCCTCCCTGCTGGTCGTCGCCGCGCCGCTCGTCGTCGCCGTGCTCGCGCCCGGCCTGCCGGATCCCGCACTCGCCGTCGAGTGCACCCGGATGACCGCGCTGACCGTGCTGTCCTTCGGGCTCGCCGGATACTTCAGCGCCGCCCTGCGCGCCCACCGCTCCTTCGTGCCGCCGGCCGCGATCTACGTCTCGTACAACGTCGGGATCATCGGCACGATGGTGGCCCTGCACGCCGTGTGGGGCGTGCGGGCCGCGGCCGCCGGCGTCGCCGTCGGCGGACTGCTGATGGCCCTCGTCCAACTGCCCGCGTTCATCCGGAACGTGGGCTTCGGCCCGCCCCGGCCCAAGGCCGCACCACGCAGCCAGCGCGACCGCGACCGGCCCACCCTGATCGCCGTCGGGATGATCGCCCCGGTGATCTGCTTCGCCGTCTTCCGGCAGTCGCAGGTCCTCGTCGAGCGGTTCCTGGCCGCGTCCCTGCCGCCCGGCGCCATCTCGCACCTGAACTACGCGCAGAAGGTCGCGCAGATGCCGATGGTGCTCTCCCTGATGATCTGCACCGTCACCTTCCCGGTCGTGGCCCAGGCCATGGCCGGCGGTGAGCGCGAGAAGGCCCGGCGGCGCGTCGAACAGGACCTGGCGCTCGCCTCCCTCGCCGTCCTCATGGGCACCGCCCTGGTCATCGGCTACGCGCCGCAGATCATCCAGGTGCTGTTCGAGCGCGGCGCCTTCACCCACCGGGACACCCTGGCCACCGCCGCCGTCATGCGGGTCTACGCCCTCGGACTGCTCGGGCACTGCCTCGTCGGAGCGCTCAGCCGGCCCTTCTTCTCGACCGCCCGGCCCACCTGGTTCCCGGCGCTCGCGATGGGCGCCGGACTGTTCGTCAACACCGTCGCCGGGGCCCTCGCCGTCCGGTGGGGCACGTACGGCATCGCCGGCGCCAATGCCGCCGGCATCACCACCACCGCCGTGCTGCTGCTCACCGGCATCCGCTCGCGGATCATGGCGATCCAGGTCCGCCGGGTCGCCCTCAGCATCGCCCGGCTCGCCGTCGCCTCCGTCGCCGCCTGCGGCACCGGCTGGATCGCGGGGCCGATGATCCCGGACCCGCTGCTCAGCGCCGGCCTCGGCTGCCTGCTGGTCCCCGCCATGTTCGGAGCGTCCGGCATGGCCATACGGGCGCTCGAAGTCACCGCCCTGTCCGCCCAGATCGCCCAGACGAGCCAGAGGTTCCGCCATGTCCGCAACGTCCGCTGACCCCGACACGGCGCCGGCCGCCACGGCCGCCGCCCGCCGCCTGACCGGCTCGCCGTGGGTCCTGATGTACCACTCGGTCACCGAGTTCACCGACCCCGCCGAGGACCCGTACGGCATCACCGTCACCCCGCGCGCCCTGGAGGCGCAGCTGCTGTGGCTGCGCTCGCGCGGGCTGCGCGGGGTGTCCGTCGGCGAACTGCTGCGGGCGCGTGCCGCCGGTCGCGGCGCGGGGCTGGTCGGGCTCACCTTCGACGACGGCTACACCGACTACCTGACCGGGGCGCTGCCGCTGCTGCGCCGCCATGACTGCACCTCCACCCTGTTCGTGCTGCCCGGGCGGCTCGGCGTGGACAACGCGTGGGACCCGCTGGGGCCGCGCAAGTCCCTGCTCACCGCCGAGGGGATCCGCGAGGTCGCGGCCGCGGGGCAGGAGATCGGCTCCCACGGGCTGCTCCACCAGGACCTGACCGCTGCCTCCGACGAGGTGCTGCAGCAGGAGCTGCGGGGCAGCCGGGAGCTGCTGCGCGAGCTGACCGGGACGCTGCCGCAGGGGTTCTGCTACCCGTACGGCTACCTCGACGCGCGGGTCGTCGCCGCGACGCGGGAGGCCGGGTACGGGTACGCGTGCGCCATCGACCCCGGGCGGCTGGCCGGCCCGTACGCCCTGCCGCGCACGCACGTCAGCCAGGCCGACGGGCCCGGGCGGCTGCAGATCAAGCAGCTGCGGCACCGGGTACGGGGGCTGCGGCGGGCGGTGTCCCGATGACGGAGGCGACGCGGGGGACGCAGGCGCTGCCGGACGGGCGGGACCTGCGCGAGCTGCGCGTGCTGCACGTCATCACCGGGCTCGGCGTCGGCGGGGCCGAGCAGCAGCTGCGGCTCCTGCTGCGGCACCTGCCGATGCGCTGCGACGTGCTGACCCTGACCAACCCGGGCCCGGTCGCCGAGGGGCTGCGGGCCGACGGGGTGCGCGTGGTGCACCTGGGCATGCGGGGCAACCGGGACCTCGGCGCGCTGCCGCGGCTGCTGCGGTTCGTCCGCGACGGCCGCTACGACCTGGTCCACACCCACCTGTACCGGGCCTGCCTGTACGGGCGGCTCGCGGCCCGCCTCGCCGGGGTGCGGGCGGTCGTGGCCACCGAGCACTCGCTCGGCGAGGGAGAGATCGAGGGCCGGCCGCTGTCGCGCGGGGTGCGGGCCCTGTACCTGGCCGGCGAGCGGATGGGCGCGGCCACCGTGGCCGTCTCCGACACCGTCGCCGACCGGCTGCGCGGGTGGGGCGTGCCGGGGGAGCGGGTGCACGTCGTCCCCAACGGCATCGAGGCCGCCCGGTTCCGCTTCGACGCGGGGGCGCGCCGGGCCGTGCGGGCCCGGACCGGGCTGCCCGAGCGGGCCTTCGTCGTCGGCGGGGTCGGGCGGCTGGTGCCGGGCAAGCGGTTCGACGCGCTGGTCCGGGCGGTCGCGGCCCTGCCGGGCGCCCACCTGCTGCTGGCCGGGGAGGGGCCGGAGCGGGGCGCGCTGCGCCGACTGGCCGCCGAGCTGGACGCGCAGCACCGGATCCACCTGCTGGGCGAGCGGGACCCGCTGGGCGACAGCGCGGACGGCCGCACGTTCGGGATCCCCGCGCTGCTGTCCGCCATGGACGTCTTCGTGTCGCCGTCGCGGGAGGAGGCGTTCGGGCTGGCGGTGGTCGAGGCGCTGGCGGCCGGGCTGCCGGTGCTGCACGTCACCTGCCCCGCGATCGACGACCTGCCCGCCGCCGAGGCGCCCGGTGCGCGGCGGATCGGCACCGGCGACGAGGAGCTCCTCGCAGCCCTGCGCGGGCACATGGAGGCGGGGGCCCGCCGCCTCCCGCCACCGCCGGTGGCCCGCCACTACGACATCGCGCGCACCGCCGCGAGCCTCCTGACGGTCTACCGCCAGGCCCTGGACACCACGCCCGCCGCAACGCCCCCGGCACCTGCCGCGGCTGCCGAGGCGACGTCCGCGTCCGGCTCCGGCGGGACGCCCGGCCGCGACGGGATCGCCGCCACGCCCGCAGCCGTGGCGGGTGGGCCCGGTACCGCGGGTCCGGGCCCGGTGCCGGCTACCGCGGGTCCGGTGCCGGCGGCCGGCGCCGGCACCGACCGTACGGCCGGGGCCGCCGCGGTCCCCGGCCCGGGCCGGGCACCGGCCGGGGCGCCCGCGCCGGCGCCCGGGCGGCGCAGCGCCGGGCCCGCCGCGGACGCCGGGACGTGGCGGGGGCTGCCGCCCGCTGCCGCCGGGCCGCCGGCGGGGCGCCCGTACGCCGCGCCCGGCGACAACGGCTGATCCGACCCTCCTGACGCGGCCCGCAACGGGCCCGCGGGAAACCCTCTTCACCCAGGAAGCGAGCACGCACATGGCCGACACCGCCGACCAGAAGAAGTCCGACCGCCGTCGCCGCCGGGTACGGCTGCTGCCGCCGCCCGCGTGGTGGCCGCTGCCCGCCGCCGCCCTGCTGGGGCTGGCCGCGGGCGGCGCGTACGGAGTCCTCAAGGCGCCCGAGTACGCCGCCACCAGCTACGTCGTGGCCGTCCCCGACGACACCACCGAGCCGGCCACCGCCCTCGGCTTCGCGCAGGCGTACGCCCGTATCGCCACCAGCAGCTCCACCCTCGCGTACGCCCAGCCCCGCGCCGGGATCGACGCCCGCCGGCTGCGGACGCAGGTGCGGGCCGAGACCTCCCCCGAATCCCCGATGATCGCCGTCACCGGCACCTCCCGCAGCGCCGCCGAGGCCGCCGACATCGCCAACGCGGTCGCCGACGCCCTCTCGCTGAGCAGCAACCAGGCCGCCAAGAACACCGGCGTCCAGCTGATCCTGTTCAGCCAGGCCGTCGCCCCGACCGAGCCGGCCTCGCCCTCCGCGCCCATCAGCGGTGCGGTCGGCCTGTGCGCCGGCGGGCTGCTCGGCGGGCTGTGGCTGCTCGCCCGGCCCGGCCGGGCGCGGCGCCCGCAACACGCCGCGGTCGGCCTGCCGGACACCGTGGAGGCCGGGGCGGCCGAGGACGCCGTGCAGGTCAAGGACGTCAAGGAGGTCAAGGACGTCAAGGAGGTCGAGGAGTACGCCACCCTGCCCGCCCAGGGCGAGCACGGCGGGCACACCGAGGCCAAGGAGAAGGAGTCCGTGCGATGACCACGGGCTCCACCGGGGCCCTGTCGGTGACGCTGTGCCGCGACCCCCGGCAGTTCGCCGCCCTGGAAGAGCCCTGGAACCGGCTCTTCCGCTCCTGCCCCACCGCCACCCCGTTCCAGAGCCACGCCTGGCTGCACTCGTGGTGGCTGTCGTACGGCCGGGACGGGCGGCTGCGCCTGGTGCTCGTGCGCCGTGACGGGGAACTCGTCGGCGCGGCCGCGCTGATGCTCGTCCACCGGCCGCTGCCGCTGCTCGTCCCGCTCGGCGGCGGCATCACCGACTACTTCGACGTCCTCGTGGCCGCCGACCACGCCGAGCAGGTCGTCCCGGCGCTCGCCCGCGGCCTGCACCGGGCCGCCCGCGGCGCGGTCGTCGACCTGCGCGAGGTCCGGCCCGGGGCGGCCGCCGAGGCGCTCTACGACCAGTGGCCCGGTGCGCGCAGCAAGCTCGCCGACTCCACCTGCATGGAGCTGCCCGCGCTGCCGTTCGACGAGTTGGTCAAGCGGATGCCTGCCTCGGGGGCCCAGCGGGTGCGGGCCAAGCTCCGCAAGACCGACGCGGCCGGGATCGAGGAGCACGAGGTCACCGAGCACGAGGTGCCCCACGCCGTACGGACGCTGCTGCGGCTGCACGAGAAGCAGTGGCGCGGCCGCGGCGTCACCCCCGAGCACCTCAGGCCGCGCTTCGCCGAGCACCTGACCCGGGCCACCCGGCGGATGGTCCGGGCCGGACAGGGACGGCTCACGGAGTTCCGGCTGGACGGGAAGGTGGTCGCCGCCAACGTCACCCTGCTGTCGGGGGCGCTCAGCGGCGGGTACCTGTACGGCGCCGACCCGGACCTGCGGGCCCGGAAGGTGGACGTGGCGACGCTGCTGCTGCGCTACGAGGCGGGCCGCGCCCTGGCGGAGGGCCGCTCCGTGGTCAGCTTCCTGCGCGGCAGCGAGCCGTACAAGAACCACTGGCGGCCCGACACGGTCGTCAACCAGCGGTTCCTGATGGCCCGTTCCGCCCTCGCGCCCCTGCTGCGGCTGCACGAGTCGCAGGTCTCGGGGCGCGAACGGGCGGTGGACGCGCTGCGCGAGGCGCTGCCCGCCGCCCGCGACTGGCGGGCCCGGCTCAACGAACTGCGGGTCCGATGACGGCTCTACCAGGGCCAGAAGCCGGAGTCCGAGCCCCAGTCGAGCGTGATGCAGACCGACTGCTTGCCGACCAGCTTGGAGAGCCACTCGCCGACGTTGATCGGCACGCACCACTGCGTGCTGTTGACCGGCGAGGGGCGCTGCGGGCGCGGCGGCTGGGAGGGCTGCGGCTGCGGCTGCGGCACGACCGGGCTCGGGACCGGGCTCGGCTTGACCGGGGCCTGGCTGGGCCGGGCCGGTACGGGCGTGGGCTTGACCGGGACCGGGCTCGGCTCGACCGGGACCGGGCTCGGCTCGACCGGGGCCCGGCTGGGCTCCGCTGGGAGGGGCGTGGGCTCGACCGGGACCGGGGTCGGCTCCACCGGCACGGGGGAGACCGGGGCGGGCACCAAGGGCGAGGGCACGGCTTGCGAGGGCTTCGGCACGGGGATCTCGGGCAGCGGCACCTGCGGGGTGGGCACGACCGGCGTCGGCACGACGGGCGTGGGCACCACCGGGGTGGGCACCACGGGCGTCGGGACGACCGGCGTGGGCACGACCGGCGTCGGGACCACGGGCGTCGGGACCACCGGCCCGGGCACCTCGGGCGTCAGCGCCTTGCGGAACGCCCGCGCCGACTTCGGGTTCTGCTTGCACTGCCACACGCCGTGCGGGCAGTAGTCGGTGATGGTGTGGTAGACCGGCTTCTGCTCGTCGATCCACTGGAGCATGCGCCGCACGTACTCCGGGTTGTCCCCGTGCCGGAACAGCCCCCACTCCGGGTACGACACGCGCTTGCCGTGTGCCTTCGCGAAGTCGACCTGGTGCTGGAGCCCGTACGGCTGGGTGACCATGTCGTCGAAGGTGCGGCCCGGGCCCTGGTCGTACGAATCCATGCCGATGATGTCGACCACGTCGTCGCCCGGGTAGCAGCGGGTCCAGCCGATGGCGTCCTGGCCGCGGTTGGGGGCGAAATCGAACGTGAACTCCTGCCCGGGGACCGAGCGCATCGTGTTGACGATGCGCCGCCAGTACGCCTTCCAGCGCTCCGGGTCCGGCGCGCAGCGGTGGGTGTAGGTGACCCCGTTCATCTCCCAGCCGAGCACGATCACCGTGTCCGGCACGCCCAGCTCCACCAGCCGCTCGGCGAGCCGCTTGAAGTGGTGGTCGTACGCGCCGTCCGCGCCCTCCCGGATCAGCCGGGCCACCTGGTCGTCGGGGACCCGGCCCTCGTTGCGCTCCTGCATGGGCACGTTGAGGACGAACATCCGGTCCGGCTTCCCCTGGCGCCATTCGGCCCAGTCCTCGAGGAAGCCCACGCCGCCCTCGATGGCGGCCCACCGGTCGCCCGGCAGATACGTGTGGCCGACCCGGATCTCCCGGCCGCCGAGCCAGCTCGACAGGAACGGGATGCGGGCGACCCCGCGCGGCCCGTAGTCGAGGTAGGCGCCCATGGCGGTGTCCGATGCCTTCGGCTGGTCCTCCTCGGGGGCCGCGAGGGCGGCACCGGTGGCGAGCAGCCCGGCCGTGACCGTACCGATGCAGGTGCTCGCCAGGCGGCTTCGTGGTCTGGGCATGGCATCTCCCGGGCTGTCCCGAATCGGTGTGCTTGTCACAGACGTTAGGCATCACATCCGACGAATGGCCTGTCCGGTGACAGCCTGCGTAGGCCATTCGCAGCTGCGCACCCTCCCCACTTGGTCCGACTAGGTGAAAGACACCGCTTCCATGTACGAGTTCGCCGGCCACGTGCCCGCTGTTGTGCTCAGACTCGACCGGAATCCGTTCCACCACGGAACCCTCGGCGCCGTCAGATCCCTCGGGCGCAAGGGCGTGGAGGTCCATGCCGTCGTCGAGGCCGGGGGAGGTCCCATGGGGCGCTCGCGGTACCTGCACGCCGTACATCCCGGTCCGCCGGGCGGGTTGGACGCCGAGGCGCCGGAGGCGCTGCTGGAATGCCTCGTCGGGGTGTCCGAGCGGATCGGCCGGCCGGCGGTGCTCGTCGCGATGGACGACCTGAGCGCCATCGCCGTCGCGCGGATCGCGCCGATGCTCGACGGGCGGTTCCGGATCCCCCATCAGCCCGACGGGCTCCCGGCGCGCGTGGCCGACAAGGCGGAGCTGTCGCGGCTGTGCGCGCGCTGGGACATCCCCCACCCGGAGACCGTGGTCCCGGCCAGCGGGGCCGAGGCCGCCGAGGCCGCCTGGCGCCTCGGCCTGCCCGCAGTGGCCAAGTGGAGCCGGCCCTGGCTGCTGCCCGCGGGCGCCGGCCTGCGCAGCACCACCCTGGTGCACACACCCGCCGACGCGCGCCGGCTGTACGAGCGCACCGCGGAGGCCGGGAGCCGGCTGCTGCTCCAGCGGTTCCTGCCGGCGGGCACCGACACCGACTGGTTCTTCCACGGGGCCTTCGCCCGGGGCGGGCGCCCGCTGCTCGCCGGGTCGGGCCGCAAGGAGCTGTCGTGGCCGGTGCGCACCGGCCTGACGGCGGTGGGGCGCTGGCTGCCCGACCCGGCGGTGGAGGAGGCCGGGCTGCGGATCGCCGAGCGCCTGGGCTACCAGGGGATCCTGGACCTGGACTTCCGCCGGGACGAGGACGGCTGCTTCCGGCTGGTGGACTTCAACCCCCGGCCGGGGGCGCAGTTCCGGCTGTTCACCGACGAGGGCGGGCTGGACGTCGTACAGGCCGTGTACCTGGACTTGACGGGGCAGCAGGTGCCGCAGCCGTCCGGTGGGCCCGGGCGGGTGTTCGTGGCGGAGAACTACGCGCTGCTGGCGGCGGTGCGCGGGCGGCAGTGGCCGCTGCGGCCGGTGCGCGGGAGGGCGGCGGTGCCGGTCGTACCGGCCGGGCGCCGGCCGGACGACGGGCCCGAGCGCGGTGCGGCGCGGGCGGCGGAACGCGGGCCGGAGCGCGGTGCGGTGCGCGGGCCGGAGCACGGATCCGTGCGCGGACCCGGGCCGCTGCGGGTGGTGCCGCGGGTGGAGCGGGGGCGGGTCGAGGCCGCCTGGTTCGCCGCCGACGACCTGCTGCCGTTCCTGGCGATGCTCGCCGCGTTCCTCGGCCGCGGCGCGGGCAAGGGGGCCCGGGTGCTGCGCACGGTCCCCGCCCACGGCCGGCGCACGGCGCGCGCGGTGGTGCGCGCCCCCCGCCAGCGGGTCCGCGAGGCGCCGGCCGCCCCGCAGGCCGCCCCCGGGCCGTCGGCGTCCGCGGCGCCGGCGCCGCCCGTACCGCCCGTACCGCCGCCGGCGCCGACCGTACCGCCGCCGGCGCCGGCCGCGCCCCCGCCGCAGGGCCCGCCGGGCGGCGCGGCGGCCGCCGAACCGGACGAGCTGGTGACCCGGTGAGGGACCGGGGGCCGCAGCGGTGCCCCCTGCGGGCGACACCGGGCCCGCCGGCGTTTGGCGCGCAGGGCCGAGGGAAACCCGAGGTGACGGCAGAGACGGCCCCCGGCCCCGTACCGCCGCTGAGACCGGCGGAGGACCCATGAGACTGGAGGGACAGCGGTGACGCGGATGGACGATCTCGTCGTGGTCGGCGCCGGGCCGTACGGGCTGTCGATCGCCGCGCACGCGAGGGTGGCCGGGATCGGCGTGCGCGTGCTCGGCCGGCCCATGGCCTCGTGGCGCGACCACATGCCCGAGGGCATGTACCTCAAGTCCGAGCCCTGGTCCTCCAACCTGTCCGCGCCCGGCGGCCGGCACACCCTCGCCGAGTACTGCGCCGGCCGCGGGCTGGCCGCCGAGCACGGCCGGCCGCTGCCCATCGACACCTTCAGCGCGTACGGCCTGTGGTTCGCCCGGCGCGCCGCCCCCGAGGTGGAGGAGGTGACCGTCACCGAGGTCACCCCGCAGGGCGACGGCTTCCGCATCCGCACCGCCGAGGGGCCGCCGCTGCTGGCCCGCACCGTCGCGCTCGCCGTCGGGGTGATGCCCTTCGTCCGCCACCCGGAGGCGCTGCGCGGGCTGCCGCCCGGCCACTACTCGCACAGCAGCGGCCACCGCGACCTCGCCCGCTTCGCCGGGCAGGAGGTCGCCGTCGTCGGGGCCGGGCAGGCCGCCCTGGAGACCGCCGCCCTGCTCGCCGAGAACGGGGCCCGGCCGGTCCTCGTCGCCCGGCGGTCCCGGATCGACTGGAACACCGTCCCCCAGCCGCTGGAGCGGCCGGCCCTGCGCGCCCTGCGCAGTCCGCACAGCGGGCTGGGCACCGGCTGGCGCAGCTGGGTGTGGTCCGAGCTGCCGTGGGCGGTGCGCCGGCTGCCCGCGCCGACCCGGGAGCGGATCGCCGCGACCGCGCTCGGGCCCGCCGGGGCCTGGTGGCTGCGCGACCGCTTCGAGCAGCGGGTGCCCGTGCTGCTCGGGCACCGCCTGCACCGGGCGGTCCCGGTGGGCGACCGGACCCGGCTGGGCCTGACCACCACGGCCGGCGAGTCCGTCGTCCTGGACGTCGCCCACGTCATCGCGGCCACCGGCTTCCACCCCGACCTGGCGCGGCTGGGAATGCTGGACGCCCGGCTGCGGGCCGCCCTGGAGACCGTCGGGGACGGCGGCACGCCGGAGCTCGGCGCGGATTTCGAGTCGTCCTGGCCGGGGTTGTTCTTCGCGGGGCTGTTGACGGCTCCCTCATTCGGCCCTTCCATGCGATTCGTGCACGGTGCGGGGTTCACGGCGGGGAGACTGGTCGCAGGAGTCCGAAGGCGCCTCGGCGCCCGGGGCCGGCCGGCCGGCCCGCTCGGGACCGCACGGCCCGCCCGGGCCGGCGCGGGACATCCGAAGACGTCTGCGCGGTGAGCTGAGAGGGGTCCGCGATGAGTGCGGAGCAGCGAGCACAGGGCCGCGGCTGGGTGCGCATCCCGGCCAGCCGGACGGAGCAGCCGGCCCCCGCGCGGGCCGCACCCCACGCCTCCCCGTACGGGGGACCGTCCGGCCCCGGCGCGCACGCGGCGCCCGACCAGACGACGATCTACCTGTCCCTCGTCAAGCGCTGGCGGGAGGCCGGACGCACCCTCCCGGGGCATCCTGACGAGGAGTGGGAGCGGCTGATCTCCCAGCCGTGCTGGCCCGGCCGTTAGGTGGTGTGACTGGTGGCAGCGGCGGAGCGCGACAGACCCGGTGGGCACGGACCGGGCCGCAGTGCGGGGCAGGGGCACGCCCACGGGCCGGCGCCGGGGCGGGGCCGCCAGGAGCCCGTGACCGGTCCCGGGCAGCGGCTCGCCCTGAACGGCATGGGCAGCTTCGAGTGGGACCTCCACGCCGGGACCCTGTCGCTGGACGCGGCGGCGTACGAGGTCTTCGACCTGGAGCCGGAGGAGTTCGACAACACCCCGGACGGGCTGAACCTGCGCATCCCCGCCGACGACGGCGCGCGGCTGGCCGACTCCGTGCGCGCCGCGCTGGACGGGGGCGCCGAGACCTACGGCTCGTACTTCACGGTGCAGCGGCGCGACGGCGCCGACCAGTGGACCCACGCGCAGGGCAGGATCCTGCGCGACAGCGGCGGGCAGCCGCGGCGCATCGTCGGGATCGTGCGGGACGCCACCGCGGAGCTCGCCCACATGACCGTGCTGCGCAAGCTGGAGTCGGCGCGGGCCAAGCAGGCGACCATCGTGCAGCGCACCACCGAGGCGCTGTCCCGGGCGGTGACCGTCGACGACGTCACGGCGGCGCTGACCGGCGCGGGCGCCCTGGAGCGGCTGGGTGCGGACGGGCTGGCCCTGGGGCTGGTGGAGAACGGCGCCATCAAGATCATCGCGCTCAGCGGGGAGTCGCTGGAGATCCTCAGCGAGCGCAGGTTCACCCGGCTCGACGGCTCCCTGCCGCTGTCCCAGGCGGTGATCACCCGCAAGGCCCGGTTCGTCACCTCGCTCACGGCGCTCGCCGAGGAGTTCCCGCTGCTCGCGGACTACCTGAACCGGATCCGCTTCGACGCGGCCGCCTACCTGCCGCTGATCGCCCAGGCCAAGGCGATCGGCGGGCTGGTGCTGTTCTACCGGCGGCGCACCGAGTTCAGCCCCGAGGAGCGCAACCTCTGCCTCGGCCTGGCCGGCATCGTGGCGCAGTCCCTGCAGCGGGCCCTGCTGTTCGACCAGGAGCGCGAGTTCGCCACGGGACTGCAGGCCTCGATGCTGCCGCGCCGGATCCCCGAGATCACCGGCGGGGAGATCGCCGTGCGCTACCACTCCGCGTGGAGCGGCCGGGAGGTCGGCGGGGACTGGTACGACGTGATCGCCCTGCCCCGCGACCGGGTCGGCCTCGTCGTCGGCGACGTCCAGGGGCACGACACGCACGCGGCGGCCATCATGGGCCAGCTCCGGATCGCGCTGCGGGCGTACGCGGGCGAGGGCCACCCGCCGTCGACCGTGCTGGCGCGGGCCTCCCGCTTCCTGGCCGAACTGGACACCGAGCGCTTCGCCACCTGCATGTACGCCCAGGTGGACCTGGAGACCGGCGGCGTACGGGCGGTCCGGGCGGGCCACCTCGGGCCGCTGATCCGGCACACCGACGGGCGCACCGGCTGGCCCAACGTGCGCGGCGGGCTGCCGCTCGGGCTGGCGTCGGCCTTCGAGCAGGAGGACTACCCCGAGACCCGGCTCGACCTGGTCCCCGGGGAGACGCTGGTGCTCTGCACGGACGGCCTGGTGGAGGAGCCCGGCACCGCCATCACCCAGGGCATGGAGGCCCTCGCCCACGCCGTCCGCACCGGCCCCCAGGGGGCGGGGGCGCTCGCCGACCACCTCTCGGACCGGCTCTGGGAGCGCTGGGGCTCCGGCGACGACGTGGCGCTGCTGGTGCTGCGCCGGGCCCCGGACCCCGGCACCCACCGGGCCCCGCGGATCCACCAGTACATCCACCAGGCCGACCCGGAGGGCCTGTCGGAGGCCCGGTACGCGCTGCGGCAGGCCCTCCGGGACTGGGGCGTGCCCGAGCTCGCCGACGACGTGGAGCTCGCGGCCGGGGAACTGCTGGTCAACGCGCTGCTGCACACGGACGGCGGAGCGGTGCTGACCATGGAGGTGCTGCCCGAGCCGACCCGCCGGATCCGGCTGTGGGTCAAGGACCGCTCCAGTGTCTGGCCGCGCCGCCGCACCCCGGGGGAGGCGGCCACCACGGGGCGCGGGCTGCTCCTGGTGGACGCCGTGGCCACGCACTGGGGGGTGGAGTCCCGCGGCGACGGCAAGGCGGTGTGGTGCGAGTTCGACACCGCGGGCAGCCGCCGGAGCACCGGGTGACCGGGCGCTCACGCCGAGTTGTGGCGGACCCGGGGCGGGGCCATGATGCGGTCCATGAGACCGACCTGCGTGGAACGGATCCTCCCGTGCGCCGCCGCCTGAGCGGGCGCACCGCCCCCGCCGTGGTGGCGCTGCTGCTGCTGGCCGCCGGAGTGCCGACCGCCGTCGACTGGGCGAAGGGCCGCCCGCACACGGAGCCCGGCTGCCACACGGTCGCCTTCATGTCGATGACCGGCGTGGCGCCCGCCTGCCGGTAGCGGCGGCTACCGGCCGGCTCCGCGCACGGCACCCGGCACGGCATGCGCGGCGGACGGGGCCGGCTCTCAGCCCGTGATCTCCCCGTCCCGGACGTCCTCGGCGTGGACGGCGACCGACTTCGGCATCAGCCCGGAGAAGCGCACCTCCTGCAGCCGGGCCTCGAACCGGGCCGGCCCCGGGTGGACCTCGCCCGGCAGGCCGAGGCTCTGCGGGAGCGTGCCGGTGCTCTGCCACTCGTGCTCGGCGCCGTCGCAGACGGCCTCGCCGGCGCCGGAGGTCAGGTGCGTCTCGCCCTGCACCACGGTCGCGGAGATCTGCGTCGCCCCCATGGGTGATCCCGCGTCGCAGCGGTAGGTCCCGGAAAGGGTGATCGTGCCGTCCTCGCCGATGTGGGCGTACGGCTGTACGGAAACATCGGAATTGCGGGGCGAGGCGGTGGCCGGGGCCGCGAATGCGGCAGCGGCGGTCAGAGCGGAAAGAGCGGCCAGGGCCATTCGGCGGCCGGTCGTACCCATCGTTCCTCCAGGTGGATTCGGGCGGCGGAAATCCGTCGGAACGCATTGTGCTGGCAGTGGGGCGCCAACTGGCCGCGCACACCCGTGTCGGTGTGTGCAATTCCCCGCTCGGGCGCGTGAGACTGGCCGGAATACGTCCCCGAAGGTCCCCGAAGGGATCGCGCATGCGCCAGTCCGCCTCACGCCCCGCCCTCGCCGCCGCCGCTCTCCTGCCCCTGCTGCTGTTCGGCTCCACGGCCTGTTCCGGATCCTCCGACGGCGCCGCGCTCGCCCCGGCCGCGGCGCCCGCCGTCCCCGTGGACGACGGCGTGCCCGGCGCCGAGGAGGAACCCGCACCCGCGCCGACCGGGGCGGCCCAGGGCCAGGGCGCCGTGAAGGAGGCCCACGTCGGCGATGCGGTGAAGTTCCACGGGCGCCAGGTGGGCCGACACCTCCAGGCCGTGCTCAACGCGTACGTGGACCCCGCGATCAGCACCGAGAAGGACTTCGCCCCGCCCGTCGGCAAGCGCTGGGTGGCCGCCTCCATGTCGTTCGTCAACGTCGGCGGCGCCTCGTACGGGGCGCTCGGGCGCATGTGGGCCTACGACAGCGCGGGACAGCGCCACGGTGTGGTGCGCACCGGTGAGCTGACCACCGGCAAACCCCTCGTCTTCGATTCCCTCGCGGTCGGTGAGCGGGCCGAGGGGTGGGTCGTGTTCGAAATTCCGGAAAGCGCGCGCATCGTACGCCTGCAATATCAGGACGCGAACGTCCAATCGAATTCCGGAGAGGGATTCTGGGGGGTCTAGCCCGCTCGGGTGAAAGGCCGGAAGGGGCCCGCCGGAAGGGCGACTAGGGTGCGGCGCATGACTTCAACACAAGCCGAAATCGACCGGTCCCAGCTCGGCACCCTTTCGGTGCTCGCCTGGATCGGCGACCCCTCCGAAGGCCACGACATCCCGTACCTCCTCGCCTACACGCTGGGCGACGGCCCGCAGGGCAGGGAGGCCGGCGAGGCCGCCGCCCGCGGGCTGCTGGAGGAGATCGGCCTGCCCATCGGCGACGTCGTCATGGACGGCACCCGCAACCCGAGCGCCTTCCCGGTCCAGCTCGTGCTGGCGGGCAACCAGCTCGCCCTCACCATGCCCGGGCTGAACGCCACCTGCACCGCCCCGGACGAATGGGTGTCCGCGGCGAACGAGAGCGGCCAGGCCTACTTCCTGTTCGCCACGCGCGCCTGGCCTGAGGCCGTGCCCGGCCGGCCGGTCGAGGCACGGACCCTCCAGGCCTTCGCCGGTGACGAGGAGGTGCTCACGGGCAGCGCCCACTGCGTCCTGTCGGTGCGCCGCATCCAGTAGCGGGCGGGCCCGGCCGTCGGCCCCGCCCACCGCCCCGGCCGCGGGGCTCCCGGCCTGCCCGGCGGCCGGCCCTCCCGCTGCCGGGGCTCTTTTGCCGCCGGCTGCCGCGCGTGGGCTACGGCCGGTCGAACGCGAACCGCAGGGAGCGGACGCGGTTGTCGAAGTTCGACCCGGCGAGGTCCGGCAGTCCGACCGCGCGCAGTCCGACCGGCCGCGTCAGCAGCTCGCGGAACAGCGCCTTCATCTCCACCCGGGCCAGGTGTGCGCCCAGGCAGAAGTGCGGTCCGCCGCCGCCGAAGCCCAGGTGGGGGTTGGGGGAGCGGGTGATGTCGAAGGCGTCGGGGTCGGGGAACACCGCCTCGTCGCGGTTGGCGGAGGCGTAGTACAGCACCACCTTGTCGCCCGGGTGGAACAGGTGCCCGCCCAGGGTGTGTTCGGCGGCCACGGTCCGGCGGAACTGGATGATCGGCGTCGAGTGCCGGATCATCTCGTCCACCGCCCCGTCCGCGTGCGCCTCGAAGTCCTCCAGCAGCAGGTCCCGCTGGTCGGGGTGGTCGGTCAGCAGGGTCAGCCCGTGGGTGATCGCGTTGCGCGTGGTCTCCACCCCGGCGACCATCAGCAGCGAGAAGAACGCCCCCAGTTGGCGGGCGCCCAGCGCCTGCCCGTCCACGTTGGCGCAGACCAGTGCCGAGATCAGGTCGTCGGTGGGGTTCCTGCGCCGCTCGCGGCCGATGCCGGCGACCATCCGCTGCATCCGGGCCAGGGCCCGCAGCCCCCGGCCGGGCATCCGCAGCCGTGAGGCCAGGCCCCGCTCGACGCCGATGTTCTCGGAGGCGTGGTTGACGCGGTCGGCGATCTCGGGCCGGTGGCGCTCCGGGATGCCCATCATGTTGCAGATGACCTCCAGCGGCAGCCGGGACGCCACCGCCGAGACGAACTCGTCGGGACGCTCGGCCAGGACGTCGTCCACGATCCGGGCCGCCACGGCGTGGATGTCGGCCTCGGCGGCCGCCAGCAGGCGGGGCGTGAACGCCCGCTGCACGATCTTGCGCAGCTGGGCGTGGTCGGCGCCGTCCAGGTTGACCATCGAGTCCCCGAACAGGGCCCGCACCCACCGGGCCGGCTCGGGCGTGGTCACCCCGGGGGCGCTCGCGAACACCTTCGGCAGCCGGCTCGCCTCCTGCACGTCCGCATGGCGTACGAGCGCCCAGTGCCCGCGGCCCTTGCCCTCCGGCACGTAGACGGGCGAGTCCAGGGCCCGCAGCCGGGCGAACGCCGCGAGCCGGGCGGCCGGGGGCTGCTGCCAGAACGCCGGGTCGGCGAGCTCCCCGTACTCCGCCACCGTCGAACCGTCCTTCGCGTACCGCTGTACCGGGACCTTCATCGTTTCTTCTTCCTGTCGCCGGCGCGGCTGCCGCGGCCGACGCCGCCCGCGCTCCTCACGCACCAGAACGCTCCCGGTGGGTCAAGGTCACGCCCGCCGCGACGGCGGCCGCGGCGGCCAGCCCCGCCCACAGCACCGCGTGCGTCCCGGTCCAGGCGCAGGCCAGGATCGCCACCGCGGTCACCGGCAGTGTCAGCTGCTGGGCCGCGCCCCGCTTGAAGTGCCGGGAGTGCAGCAGCCAGACGAAGGCCAGGAACAGCGCCGCCGGCACGCAGACCGCGAGGTTGGCGGCGAGCTGCGAGACGGGGGCCTTGCCCACCGCGTGCTCGATCGCCACCTCGATCCCGGCGCCGATCGCCGCGGCCGCCGCGAAGATCACGTAGTGCCCGTACCCCCACGGGATGGCCTCGCGATTGGTCCGCAGCCGGTCGTGCGCCGGAACGGCGAAGTAGATCCACCAGGCCGCGAAGACCAGCAGCAGCCCGCCCGCCGCGATCGGCAGCAACTCGCCCAGCGCGTCGTGCTCGTCGATCGCCGACTGGACCGCGACCGTGCTGGCCGCGATCGTCTCGCCGAGGACGATGATGGTGAACAGCCCGTACCGCTCGGCGATGTGGTGCGGGTGCCACTGCGTCTGGTACCCGTGCTCGGCCACCACCGGCACCAGCAGCTGCGCCGCCACGCACACCAGGAACAGCCACCGCCGGCTCTGCGGGGGCGCGACGAGCAGGCCGACCCAGGCCGCCTGGCAGAGCACCAGCCCGATCGCGTAGGTCAGGGCGCAGCGGCGGGCCGCGCCCCGCTCCCCGGCCGCCGCCCGCAGCCACTGCACCGTCAGCGCCAGGCGCATCACCACGTAGCCGATGACGGCGGTGGTCCAGTCGTTGTCGTTGAAGGCGCGCGGGATGCCCGCCGAGTAGACGAGCACGCCGGCGATCTGCACGAGGGTCGCCACCCGGTACGGCACGTCGTCCACGTCGTAGGCGGAGGCGAACCAGGTGAAGTTCATCCACGCCCACCAGACGCCGAAGAACACGAAGAGGAAGCCGCTCACGCCGGCGGCGACATGGCCCTCGGCGAGCGCGTGCACCAGCTGCCGGCCGGCCTGCGCCACCGCCACGACGAAGCACAGGTCGAAGAACAGCTCCAGCGGGGTGGCGGTCCGGTGGCTTTCCTCCCGGTCGCGGGCGGTCATCGGTACGTACGTCATACCGCCCAGCACACCAGCCGCGGACCCGGCCCGGCAGGCGGGGCGCGCACGGGCTCCCGGTGATCCGGCGGCCCTCACCCGCACGGCCCACCGGTACCTGCCGCACAGCGGCCCCGGCGGGGCGGGCGGGGGCGGGCAGCGAAGGGGCCCCGCCGTACCCTGGAGGCATGAGCAGCACCCCCGCCTCCGACCCCCAGCCCGCGCCCGCACCGGCGGGGAGCGGATCCCGGCCCGAGTCCGCCGCCCCGCCCAAGCCCCGGCCGCGGCTCGTCTTCGACGACCCGCTGGACCAGCAGTCCGCGGACGACACCGACCGCGGGTGGGGGGAGCGGCCTGCGGCGGCCGGGAGCGCGGCCGACCTGGCCCGCTTCCTCGACGAGAAGCCGCCGCACCACCTGTGACGGGCTAGTAACGGGAGCCGGGCGCCCCGGGCTCGCCGCTGCGGCGCTGGGCGACCAGCTCGTCGCGGATCTCCTTGAGGACCTCCAGCTCGGTGACCACCATGGTCTCCTGGACGCCCTCGCGGACCTTGCGCCGCTGCTCCAGCCTGGCCAGGTACTTCGCCATCGGCAGCACCATGAGGAAGTAGACGACCGCGGCGGTGATCAGGAACGTCAGCGCGGCGTTCAGCACCGAGCCCCACAGGATGTTGACGCCGATCGCCTCCCCCTTGGCGTCGATGCCGCACGGGCCCTTCAGACAGGAGGAGTAGACGTCCAGGCTCCTCGTGCCGACCGCGCCGACCAGCGGGCTGATGATCCCCTTGACCACCGAGTTCACGATGTTCGTGAACGCGGCGCCGATGACCACGGCGACCGCCAGGTCGACGACGTTGCCACGCATCAGGAAGGCCTTGAAGCCCGCCAGGACGCTCTCCTTCTTCTCGCTCACCACTGAGCCTCTCTTCGAATCCGCCCGACATGGAGCCAACGGTTCCGAAAACTACGGCAGTCGGGGCCCGGCGTGTCCAGTCGGTCGCCGATCCGCGGTGACGTGACTGCACGGCTGTCCTATTCGCCATCCCTGTCCGCTTCAGCACAGCGCCACCGCCAGCCGTGCCACCGCACCGGCCCCGACGAGCTCCCGTGCGGTCTCCCGCGGTACCGCCAGGACCACGAGCGCCCCGCCGTCCCCCACGCCCTGCTCCGGTGCGGGCACCTCGGAGACCCGGGCCCCGGCCGCCACCACCCGGGGCGCCCCGGTGCGCTCGGCCGCGACCACGTCCACCCGGTCCCCGGGCCGCAGCAGCCGCACCGTCGCCGCATCGGCGATCCGAACCGGCGCCGACACCATCCGCACCGGCGCGGGCGGCGGCTTCACCACCGGTGGCGCTGCCCCGCGCGATGCCGTGGCGGCCTGGGCGCCGCCCGCCACGGCCAGCGCGGCCGCGGCGACGGCCAGGGCCGCCGAGGCACCCCTGCGCCGGCGCCGCAGGGCGCGGCGCAGCCGGTCCCCGCCCCGGCCCACCCGCAGCGGCGCGAACGCGGGCACCGGCCGGGCGGGAGGACAGGGCGAGACGGAAGCAGGGGCACAGCGGCCCTGCGGAGAACGGGACATGACGACCACCACCGAGCTTGGGTAGGTACCGACGCCGCACCCGGCGTCCGGACACCCCTCACGATCCGCCGACCCGCCCGCCCCCGCTCGAACCTGTGGACGATCCCCAGCCTGTGGACAATCCCGTCACCCTCCCGGGTGGCCCCCCTTGCGGAAAGTTCGATGGGGATCGTACATTCACGTCCACGCAATGTTCGCTGTTCATCGAACAGTCTGGCCGTCGGGGGATACAGCCGTGCAAGCGATCGAGTTCCAGCAGTTCGGCGGGCCCGAGGTGCTCCGGGTCACCGAGGCGCCCGTACCGGAGCCCGGGCGGGGCGAGGTGGCCATCGACGTCGCCTACGCCGGGGTCAACTTCGCCGACCTCAAGGCCCGCTCCGAGGGCTACCGCGTCCCGGCCCTGCCCTTCCGCCCCGGCCTGGAGGTCTCCGGCCGCGTCCGGGCCGTCGGCCCCGGCGTCGAGGGCCTGAGCCCCGGCCTGGAGGTCGCCGCGCTCACCGCGCACAGCGGCTACGCCGAGGTCGCGCTCGCCTCCGCCGCAACCGTCTTCGCCCTCCCCGAGGGGTCCCCCTGCGCACCGGCGCCACCCTGCCGACCGTCCTGCCCACGGTCCAGGCCCTCATCCACGAGGTGGGCCGGCTGCGCACCGGCGAGAGCGTCCTGGTCCACGGCGCGGCCGGCGGCGTCGGCACCGTGGCCGGCCAGGTCGCCCGGCTCGCCGGCGCCGGTGCCGTCTACGGGGTCGTCTCCCGCCCCGAGAAGGCCGCGGACGCCCTCGCCTCCGGCTACGACGAGGTGTTCGTCGGCGACGGCTTCCCCGAGGAGGTGCGCCGGGCCACCGGCGGCCGCGGCGTTGACCTCGTTCTCGACCCGGGCGGCGGCGAGACCCTGCGCCGCAGCCTCGGGGCCCTCGCCCGCTTCGGCCGGCTCGTCTCGTACGGGAACGCCGGCGGGGCCGCGCCCTGGCAGGCCGGGCCCGCCGAGCTGTACCCCCTCGGCCTCTCGGTGGCCGGCTTCTCCGTCCTCGCCCTCGCCCAGGACGACCCGGAGGCCCTGCGCGCCCTCGCCGCCGCGTCCTTCCGGCTCGTCGCCGGCGGCGCGGTGGAGCTGCCGGTCACCGCCGAGTTCCCGCTCTCCGCGGCCGCCGAGGCGCACCGCCTGATGGACGGCCGCACCACCACGGGCAAGCTGCTGCTGCGCGTCGCGGGGGAGTGACTCCCGGGCCCCGCCCCGCTCTCCGGGGTCCGGCGCCCCGCGCCTACGGCAGCTCGATGCCCAGGTCCCAGCCGTCGTGCGCGTGCGTGCACAGGCAGTCGCGGGAGTCGGTCGGGGGCAGCGCCGCCACCGCGTCGAAGAGCACCTCGCGCAGTCGCCCGACGTTCTCGCCGAACACGCGCAGCACCTCGGTGTGGGAGACGCCCTCGCCCGTCTCCGCGCCCGCGTCCAGGTCCGTCACCAGCGCCATCGACGTGTAGCACAGGCCCAGCTCGCGCGCGAGGACCGCCTCGGGGTGGCCGGTCATGCCGACGACCGACCAGCCCATGGCCGCGTGCCACTGCGATTCGGCCCGGGTGGAGAAGCGGGGGCCCTCCACGACGACCATGGTCCCGCCGTCCACCGGCTCCCAGGCCCGGCCCCGCGCCGCGGCCAGCGCCACCGACCGGCCGACCGGGCAGTACGGGTCGGCGAAGGTGGTGTGCACGACGTTCGGGACGGTCCCGTCGGGCAGCGGCTCCCCGTCGAAGAACGTCTGGGTACGGGACTTCGTACGGTCGACCAGCTGGTCGGGGACGAGCAGCGTGCCCGGACCGTACTCGGCGCGCAGCCCGCCGACCGCGCACGGGCCGAGCACCTGGCGCACCCCCATGGAGCGCAGGGCCCACAGGTTGGCGCGGTAGTTGATCCGATGCGGCGGGACCTTGTGGCCGCGGCCGTGGCGGGGCAGGAAGGCGACCTGCCGCCCGGCCAGCTCGCCGAGGAAGAGGGAGTCGCTCGGTGGCCCGTACGGGGTGTCCACCCGGATCTCGGAGACGTCCTCCAGGAAGGAGTAGAACCCCGAGCCGCCGATGACACCGATCTCTGCGTTAGCCATGCCGCCACCCTAACGGGGCATGCGCGAAGGCCCCGCTGCCCGAGGGGCGGCGGGGCCTTCGCGTGGAAAGGGGCGGACCGGCTCAGGCGGCCGAGGTGGAGCCGGAGCTGCTGCCCGACGACGAGGCCGCCGGTGCGGCGGAGGCCGTCGAGGTGGTGGACGACGCCGGCTTCGAGGAGGCAGGGGTGCTGCTGGACGAGGCACCGCGGCTGTCGTTCCGGTAGAAACCGGATCCCTTGAAGACGATGCCGACCGCGGAGAACACCTTCTTCAGGCGTCCGCTGCAGCTGGGGCACTCGGTCAGTGCCTCGTCGGTGAACTTCTGCACGGCCTCGAGGCCCTCACCGCACTCGGTGCACTGGTACTGGTAGGTCGGCACGAATTTCCTCCTGGCACTCTGACTCGATGAGTGCTAACGATGCTCCATGGTGACGTATTCCGGTCGATCAGTCCACCGTCACCGGCGTGCGGTGACCGACACCACGCTCCGGGGCCGTCGGCGCCCCCGGGGAGGAGCTGATGATCCGGCTCGGGGCCTTCGGGGCCAGCTTCGCCCGCAGCGCCACCAAGGTGGCCAGCGCCAGCGCGGTGCCCGCCATCGGGACGAGGAAGCCGTACGAGGACCCGTGCGCGTCCGTCAGGCGGCCGGCCAGGGTCACGGCCGTGGCCTGGCCGAAGGCGACGGCGCCGGTCAGCCAGGTGAAGGCCTCGGTCCGGGCGTTCGCCGGGACCAGCGCCTCGATCATGGTGTAGCCGGTGATCAGGGCCGGGGCGATGCACAGGCCGACGAGCAGGCCGAGCGCGCCGAGCAGGACCGCCGAGTGCGCGGTCCACAGGACCGAGGCGGTCAGCGTCAGGCCGGCGTAGCCGAGCAGCAGCCGGCGGCGGGGGCCGATCTTCCAGGCGACGGCGCCGCAGGCGATGCCCGCGACCATGTTGCCGGCCGCGAAGATGCCGTACAGCAGGCCGTTCGCGCCGGGGTTGCCGATCTCGTTGGAGAAGGCGGCCAGCGAGACCTGCATGCCGCCGAAGACGGCGCCGATGCCCAGGAAGGCCGCGATCAGGACGCGCAGACCGGCGTGGGACAGGGCGGAGGCGTGCTTCTCGCCGGCGGCCGCAGGGGCGTGGACCGTGGGCTGGCTGGCCCGCTGGGCGGCGAAGACGAGGCCGCCGGCCAGGGTCAGCGCGGCCTCCGTGACCAGGCCGGCCGCCGGGTGGACCCCGGTGCACAGCGCGGTGGCGAGCACGGGGCCGACGACGAAGGTGAACTCGTCGGTGACGGACTCGAAGGCCGCGGCCGTCGGCAGGAGCGGCGAGCCCTCCAGCTTGGCGGCCCAGCGGGCCCGCACCATCGGGCCGACCTGCGGCACCGAGGCGCCGGCCGGGACGGCGGCCAGCGCCAGGGCCCACACCGGGGCGCCCAGCAGGGCGAGCGCCACCAGGGAGCTGACGGCGGCGGCGTGGAGGAGGACGACCGGGACCAGGACGGCGCTCTGGCCGCGGCGGTCGGTGAACTTGCCCATCACCGGGGCGGACAGGGCCATGGAGACGCCGGTGACGGCGGAGACGATGCCTGCGCTGCCGTAGGAGCCGGTGGTGTGCTGGATCAGCAGCAGGATGCTGATGGTCAGCATGCCGAAGGGGAGCCGGGCGGCGAATCCCGGGAGGACGAAGCCGAGGGCGCCGGGCGTGCGCAGGAGCTGCCCGTAGCCGGGCCGGGCGGACGTGTCGGTCGTGACCGCGGATGTCACGGCCTTGCCTTTCCGCTGCCTGGTAGAGCGTCCCCGTCTGCGGACGGTGTTTCGCTTGTAAGCGACCGCACCCGTACATGGGAGCCCCGAGAGCTGTCCTCTTGCGCAGAACCGAGTGATACCTGGGCGCCCCACTGCGGGAGGGAGCCACGGCCGCTTTGCGGTCGCGCCAGCTCTGCGTCAGGCAGAGTTGGTTCGATCTGGTGTGCCTTTATCGTACAGGCACGTCCGCCATCACACCCTGTGATTCCGACGACAAGGCGTGTCTTCGCCTGGGATTAGCCGGAAGTTCGCATTCCACGGGGCGGTGATTGCGGGCAAACCCCTGCGCAATCCATCGAAACTCCGCCGGAATGGTGGAATGAGAGTGCCGTTCAAACGCGGAAGGCGCCGGAACCTCTGATTCCGAAAGGTCAGCGCCCGGCTCGGCCCGCCCCCGGCCTGCCGTTCCCGTTGCCGATCCCCAGCCAGCCGGCCAGCTTGCCGCCCCGGGCCACCGCCCGCAGCCGGGCCTCAGCCGCGTCCCGGACCGGGTCCGTGGCCACCACCAGCAGCTCGTCCCCGTGCCGCAGCACCGTCGACGGCAGCGGTACGAAGCTGGCGCCGTCCCGGACCACCAGCGTCACCGAGGCCCCCGGGGGCAGCCGCAGCTCGCTCACCTCGACGCCGTGCATGCGCGAGGCCGGCGGGATCGCGAAGGACAGCAGGTGTCCGCGCAGCTTCTCCAGCGGGGCCGACTCGATCCCGAGGTCGGAGGCGGTCTCGGCGCCGGTGCCGAGGTTGAGCGTGCGGGCCAGCCAGGGCAGGGTCGGTCCCTGGACGAGGGTGTAGACGACGACCAGCACGAAGACGATGTTGAAGACGCGGTCGCTGCCCTCGATGCCGGTCACCATCGGGATCGTCGCCAGGATGATGGGGACGGCGCCGCGCAGCCCGGCCCACGACATCAGGACCTGCTCCGGCCAGGGCATCCGGAACGGCACCAGGCTGACCAGGACCCCGAGCGGCCGCGCCACCATCGTCAGCACCAGGCCGATGACCACGGCGGGCCAGAAGTCGCCGGCCAGCTCGTGCGGGGTGACCAGCAGGCCGAGCAGGACGAACATGCCGATCTGGGCGATCCAGCCGAGCCCGTCGGCGAACCCCCTGGTCGCCGGCCAGTGCGGGAGCTTCGCGTTCCCGAGCACCATGGCCGCGAGGTAGACCGCGAGGAAGCCGGAGCCGTGCGCCAGGGCGCCGGCGGCGTACGCGGCCACGGCGATCGCCATCACGGCGATCGGGTAGAGGCCGGAGGCGGGCAGGGCCACGTGCCGCAGGCCGTAGGCGCCGAGGAAGCCGACGGCCAGGCCGACGGCGGCGCCGATGGCGAGCTCCAGGGCGATCTTGCCGATGAGCACGTACCAGGCGTCCACGGGCCCCACGGTCGCGAAGGCGACGACGAGGATGACGACCGGGGCGTCGTTGAAGCCGGACTCGGCCTCCAGCACGCCGGTGACCCGGGAGGGCAGGGGGACCTTGCGCAGGACGGAGAAGACCGCTGCGGCGTCGGTCGAGGAGACGACGGCGCCGATCAGCAGGGATTGCCGCCAGTCCAGGCCGACCAGGTAGTACGCGCCCGCCGCCGTCACGCCCACGCTGACCGCCACGCCGACCAGCGACAGCATGATCGCCGCGGGCAGGGCCGGTCTGATCTGTTTCCACTTCGTGCCCAGACCGCCCTCGGCGAGGATCACGACGAGCGCCGCGTAGCCGATGACCTGGGTCAGCTCGGCGTTGTCGAAGACGACGTTGCCTATGCCGTCCTGGCCTATGGCGATGCCTATGCCGAGGTAGATGAGCAGGCTGGGCAGGCCGCTGCGGGACGACAGGCGCACGGCCGCGACGGCGGTCAGCAGGACCAGCGAACAGACGAGCAGAAGTGCATTGAGCGTGTGGACGGTCAGTGGGCGGCCCTCCTCAATGCGCCCGGCGGATCGTTCCTCCCGGCGACAAGATCGGCAAGTACTTCGTTACCTTACCTAATAGTTGACGCTCCCTTTACGTGATAACCACATTGTGAAACGCCCGTCGGGCCCTGTCCTCATCACCTCGACCCCTGGCGGATCAACGGGACCGGTCCTGCGCCTATGGTTGCTCTCAGCACTCCCAGGACCACCCTGCCCCTCTAAGGACAGCGATGCCCGCCAACGAAACCGCCCCTTCCGCCAAGAAGAAGGGACGACGCGCCCGTCTGATCGTGCTCGTACTGGTCCTGGCGCTCCTCGTGGGCTTCGGGTACGGGACCTACTGGGGCCTGGACACCGTCCGGGCCTCGTTCCCGCAGACCAGCGGCACCCTCAAGGTGCCCGGGCTGACCGGCACCGTGGAGGTGAAACGCGACTCCCACGGGATCCCGCAGCTCTACGCCGACAACGAGGACGACCTCTTCCGCGCGCAGGGCTTCGTCCACGCGCAGGACCGCTTCTGGGAGATGGACGTCCGCCGGCACATGACCTCCGGGCGCCTCTCCGAGATGTTCGGCGCCGGCCAGGTCGAGACCGACGCCTTCCTGCGGACCCTCGGCTGGCGCCAGGTCGCGCAGGAGGAGTACGACAAGAAGCTCTCGGGCGAGACGAAGAAGTACCTCCAGGCCTACGCCGACGGGGTCAACGCGTACCTGAAGGGGAAGTCCGGCAAGGACCTCTCCGTCGAGCACGCCGCGCTGAAGCTGAGCGACGACTACCGGCCCGAGGCCTGGACCCCGGTGGACTCGGTGGCCTGGCTGAAGGCGATGGCCTGGGACCTGCGCGGCAACATGCAGGACGAGATCGACCGCGCCCTGATGGCGAACCGGCTCACGCCGGCGCAGATCGAGGAGCTGTACCCGCCGTACCCGTTCGACCGGAACAAGCCGATCGTCGAGGGCGGCAAGGTCGACGGCGGCAAGTACACCCCGCAGGGCGCCTCCGCCGCCGGCGCCTCGGCCGGCAGCAGCAGTGCCAACAGCGCCGCCGGCTCCAACGGCAGCGGCAACACCACCGGCGGCGGCAGCGGCACCAGCGGCTCCCAGGCCTCCACCGCCTCGCCCACCGGCCTCGCCGACAACGCCGGCGCCCAGGGGGCGAGCGTGGGCCTGCGCACCTCGCTGACCTCGCTGGCCAAGACCCTGGACCAGGTCCCCGCGATCCTCGGCCCCAACGGCAGCGGCATCGGCTCGAACTCCTGGGTCGTCTCGGGCAAGTACACGACGACGGGCAAGCCGCTCCTCGCCAACGACCCGCACCTGTCCCCGCAGCTGCCCTCGGTCTGGTACCAGATGGGCCTGCACTGCCGCACCGCCTCGGCCCAGTGCCGCTTCGACGTGGCCGGATACACCTTCTCGGGCATGCCCGGCGTGGTCATCGGCCACAACAACGACATCGCCTGGGGCATGACCAACCTGGGCGCCGACGTCACCGACCTCTACCTGGAGCAGGTCAAGCCCGAGGGCTACGTCTACGACAACAAGGTGGTCCCCTTCACGACCCGCGTGGAGGAGATCAAGGTCGCCGGCGGCGCCTCGAAGAAGATCACGATCCGCGGCACCAACAACGGCCCGCTGATCTCCGACCGCAGCGACGAGCTGGAGACGGTCGGCACCCGCGCCCCGGTGAACGGCTCCGCCCCCGACCGCGGCAACGGCTACGGCATCGCCCTGCGCTGGACCGCCCTGGACCCGGGCAAGTCGATGGACGCGGTCTTCAAGCTGGACCGGGCCAAGGACTTCGCCTCCTTCCGCGAGGCCGCCCGCGACTTCGAGGTGCCCTCGCAGAACCTGATCTACGCCGACACCAAGGGCAACATCGGCTACCAGGCCCCGGGCCGCATCCCGCTGCGCGGGGCCGGGGACGGCCGCATGCCCGCGCCCGGCTGGGAGTCCAAGTACGCCTGGAAGGGCGGCCGCGACGGCACCACGGGCTACATCCCGCAGGACGAGATGCCGTACGACTACAACCCGGCCCGCGGCTACATCGTCACCGCCAACCAGGCGGTCGTCGAGAACGGCACCGGCGCCGGCAAGTACCCGCACGTGCTGACCACCGACTGGGGCTACGGCGCCCGCAGCCAGCGGATCAACGACCTCATCGAGGCGAAGATCAAGGACAGCGGCAAGATCTCCATGGACGACATGCGGGCCATGCAGATGGACAACAGCAGCGAGATCGCCGCGCTGCTGACCCCGATGCTCGCCAAGATCGAGGTCGCCGACCCGGACGTGCGCGCCGCGCAGAAGCTGCTGGAGGGCTGGAACTACACCCAGGAGCCCGACTCGGCGGCGGCCGCGTACTTCAACGCGGTCTGGCGCAACATCCTCCAGCTGGCCTTCGGCGACAAGATGCCCAAGGAGCTGCGCATCGAGGGCAGCTGCATGAACGTCCGCGAGGAGACCAGCGGCCCGGCCGACGACCTGGCCAAGACGGTCCGCGAGTGCGGCACCCGCGACGCCGACTCGGCGCAGCCGGACGGCGGCGACCGGTGGTTCGAGGTGGTCCGCCGCCTGGTCAAGGACGAGAAGTCGGCCTGGTGGCAGTCGCCGGCCGTGCGCAACCAGCCGGCGACCACCACCCGCGACCAGCTCTTCGCCCGCGCCATGCGCGACGCCCGCTGGGAGCTGACCGCCAAGCTCGGCAAGGACCAGTCCACCTGGAGCTGGGGCCGCCTGCACCAGCTGACGCTGAAGAACCAGACGATCGGCAAGGAGGGCCCGGGCTTCCTGCAGTCCCTCCTCAACCGCGGCCCGTGGAACCTGGGCGGCGGCGAGGCCACCGTCAACGCGACCGGCTGGAACGCCTCCGGCGGGTACGGGGTCACCTGGGTGCCGTCCATGCGGATGGTCGTGAACCTCAACGACCTGGACAAGTCCCGCTGGATCAACCTGACCGGCGCCTCGGGGCACGCGTACCACGACAACTACACGGACCAGACCGACCTGTGGGCCAAGGGCGACCTGCTGGACTGGCCCTTCGGCAAGGAGGCCGTGGAGAAGGCGACGGCCGAGACGCTCACGCTGAAGCCGTGACGCCCGGGCCGAAGCCCTGAGGCTCACGCCGAAGACGTGAAGCGCACCACCCCCGACGGGGTGGCGACCGCCTGGACGGGGTGGTCGTGCGGTTCCTCCGGGACCCGCGCGACCACCTCGTCGTCGTAGAGGAGCACGACCAGCGCCGGATGCGCCCCGGCGCGCTCCAGGCGCGCGAGCACCCGGTCGTACGAGCCCCCGCCGCGCCCCAGGCGCATCCCACGCCCGTCGACGGCCAGCCCGGGCAGCAGCACGGCGTCGGCGCCGACGACCGCGTCCGGCCCGAGCCGGGGGCCGGTGGGCTCCAGCAGCGCGATCTTGCCCGGGTGGGTGGTCTCGGCGAGGGAGTCCGGGCCCTCGTACGCGGCCCAGTCGAGGTCGTTGTCGGGCAGCAGGACCGGCAGCAGGACGCGCTTGCCGGCGGCGTGCAGCGCGTCCAGCAGGTCGCGGGTGCCGGGTTCGGAGCCGACGGAGACGTACGCGGCGACGGTCTGCGCGCCCGCCAGTTCGGGCAGGGCCCGGGCGGACCGGGCGAGCGCGCGGGCCGCATCGCGCAGGGCGGCGGGCGCCAAGGCGCGACGGGCGGCCAGGAGTTCGCGGCGGAGCAGCGCCTTCTCGGACGGGTGCGGGGGGTTCTGTGCGTTCCTTACCACAGCTGACTCAGATTTCCTTTCGAAGCGGGCCAAAAGCGGATCTAATTACCGGAATCAAACCTGGGGCCACGGCATCACCCACTATGGTTCTGCCCATGACTCAGTTGCACCCCGTGATCAAAAAGGCAGTCATCCCTGCCGCGGGCCTCGGCACCCGCTTCCTTCCGGCGACGAAGGCGACGCCCAAGGAAATGCTCCCGGTCGTGGACAAGCCGGCCATCCAGTACGTCGTCGAGGAGGCCGTCTCGGCCGGGCTGGACGACGTCCTCATGATCACAGGGCGTAACAAGCGGGCCCTGGAAGACCACTTCGACCGCAACTACGAGCTGGAGTCCGCGCTCACCGCCAAGGGTGACGACGACCGGCTGAAGAAGGTCCAGGAATCCAGCGACCTGGCCACCATGCACTACGTCCGCCAGGGCGACCCGCGCGGCCTCGGCCACGCCGTCCTGTGCGCCGAGCCGCACGTCGGCAACGAGCCCTTCGCCGTCCTCCTCGGCGACGACCTCATCGACCCGCGCGACCCCCTGCTGCGCCAGATGGCCGACGTCCAGCAGCGCACCGGCGGCTCCGTGATCGCCCTCATGGAGGTCCCGCAGGAGAGCATCCACCTCTACGGCTGCGCCGCGGTCGAGGCCACCGGCGAGGACGGCGTCGTCCGCATCACCGGTCTCGTCGAGAAGCCGAGCGCCGCCGAGGCGCCCAGCAACTACGCCGTCATCGGACGCTATGTCCTCAACCCCGCGATCTTCGACATACTGCGGGAGACCGAGCCGGGCCGCGGCGGGGAGATCCAGCTCACCGACGGCCTGCAGAAGCTTGCCGCCGACGAGACCGTGGGCGGCCCGGTGCACGGCGTGGTCTTCCGGGGCCGCCGCTACGACACGGGGGACCGCGGCGACTACCTGCGGGCCATCGTCCGCCTCGCGTGCGAGCGTGAGGACCTGGGCCCGGAGTTCCGCACCTGGCTTCACCGTTACGTCACGGAGGAGATGTAGGACCTTGAGCAGCCCTGACGCATCGCAGGACGCCGGCCGCAGCCGCCTGTGGTCGGTGGACGAGCACCTCGCGGACGTCCTCGCCGCCGTCCGGCCGCTGGAGCCCATCGAGCTCCAGCTGCTCGATGCCCAGGGCTGTGTCCTGGTGGAGGACGTCACCGTGCCCGTCGCCCTCCCGCCCTTCGACAACAGCTCGATGGACGGGTACGCCGTCCGCACGGCCGATGTGCAGGGCGCCAGCGAGGAGTTCCCCGCGGTGCTCACGGTCGTCGGGGACGTGGCGGCGGGCAGCGGCGAGCTGCCCGTCGTCGGCCCCGGCCAGGCCGCCCGGATCATGACCGGGGCGCCGCTCCCGCCCGGCGCGGAGGCCGTCGTCCCGGTCGAGTGGACCGACGGCGGCACCGGAGGCGGCGCGGCCGCCGGGATGGCCCCCGCCAGCGCGGCCCCGGAGGGCGCGGCCGGCGAGGTGCGGGTGCACCGGCCGGCCGAGGCGCGGGCCCACGTCCGCGCCCGCGGCAGCGACGTCCAGGCGGGGGACCTCGCCCTGGCCGCGGGCACGGTCCTCGGCCCGCCGCAGATCGCCCTGCTCGCCGCCATCGGGCGCGGCACCGTACGGGTGCGGCCGCGGCCGCGCGTGGTGGTGCTGTCCACCGGCAGCGAGCTGGTCCAGCCCGGCGAGGCGCTGGCCGCGGGGACGATCTACGACTCCAACAGCTTCGCCCTGGCCGCCGCGGCCCGCGACGCCGGGGCGATCGCGTACCGGGTCGGGGCCGTCGCCGACGACGCCGAGACCCTGCGGGCGACCATCGAGGACCAGCTGATCCGGGCCGACCTGCTGGTCACCACCGGGGGCGTCAGCGTCGGCGCGTACGACGTGGTCAAGGAGGCCCTCTCCGCGGCCGGCGGCTCCGAGGACGAGCCGGGCGCCGGGCGCATGGAGTTCCGCAAGCTCGCGATGCAGCCGGGCAAGCCGCAGGGCTTCGGCACCATCGGCCCCGACCACACCCCGCTGCTGGCCCTGCCGGGCAACCCGGTGTCCTCGTACGTCTCCTTCGAACTGTTCGTGCGGCCCGCCATCCGGGCGCTCATGGGCCTGCCCGACGTCAGCCGGCCGAGCGTGCGCGCCGAGCTGAAGGCGGACGAGGCCATCGGCTCCCCGGCCGGCCGCCGCCAGTTCCTGCGCGGCGCGTACGACCCGGAGAGCGGCACGGTCAGCCCGGTCGGCGGATCCGGCTCGCACCTGATCGCCGCACTGGCCCACGCCAACGCCCTGATCGTCGTGCCGGAGGACGTCACCTCGGCCGAGCCGGGGGCCGATCTGGAAGTGGTCCTGCTCGGCTGATGGTCCTGCTCGGCTGAACCGCCGCGGGTGCGGGTAGCGTGTTGCACCACACAGGCCCCTCGGGGCCCGGAGCGGGAGCGGCACGTACCCATGAACACGCAGAACAGGCTGACGCACATCGACGAGGCCGGTGCGGCCCGGATGGTGGACGTCTCGGAGAAGGACGTCACGACGCGGACGGCGCGCGCCAGCGGGCGCGTGCTCGTCTCCCCGCACGTGATCGAGCTGCTGCGCGGCGAGGGCGTCCCCAAGGGCGACGCCCTCGCCACCGCGCGGATCGCCGGGATCATGGGCGCCAAGAAGACCCCCGACCTGATCCCGCTCTGCCACCCGCTGGCCGTCTCCGGCGTCAAGGTCGACCTGTCGGTCGCGGACGACGCCGTGGAGATCCTCGCCACCGTCAAGACCGCCGACCGCACCGGCGTGGAGATGGAGGCGCTGACCGCCGTCGCCGTCGCCGGGCTGACCGTGGTCGACATGGTCAAGGCCGTCGACAAGGGCGCGGTCATCACGGACGTCCGGGTCGAGGAGAAGACCGGCGGCAAGTCCGGCGACTGGACGCGCGCATGAACGCCCCGCGCGCCGGCGACGCCTTCAGCCACAGCCACGACGCGGGGGCCGCGGCCGGGCAGCCCGCCGGGGCCGTGCCGGAGGCGGACCGTCCCGCCCCGCGCGGGCTCGTGGTCACCGCGTCCAACCGCGCCTCGGCCGGCGTGTATGCCGACAAGGGCGGCCCGCTGCTCGCCGAGGGCCTGCTCGCGCTGGGCTTCACGGTCGACGGCCCGCGCGTCGTCCCCGACGGGGACCCCGTCGAGCAGGCGCTGCGCGAGGGCGTGGCCGCCGGGTACGACGTCATCCTCACCACGGGCGGCACGGGCATCTCGCCCACCGACCGCACCCCGGACGCCACCGCGCGGGTGCTGGACTACGAGGTCCCCGGCATCCCGGAGGCGATCCGCGCCGAGGGCCTGGCCAAGGTGCCGACCGCGGCCCTCTCGCGGGGCCTGGCGGGCGTGGCCGGCCGCACCCTGATCGTCAACCTGCCCGGCTCCACGGGCGGCGTCCGCGACGGCCTCGCCGTCCTCGCTCGGCTCCTGCCGCACGCGGTGGACCAGCTCCGCGGCGGTGACCACCCCAGACCGTCCGGGAGCCCGAGCTGAACGCACCCTCCTGGCCGGTGGTACTGACCGACGGCGACGTCACGCTGCGGCCGATAAAACTGCGCGACCAGAGCGCCTGGCGCGAGGTCAACCGGCGCAACCGCGAGTGGCTGCGGCCGTGGGAGGCCACGATCCCGCCGCCCGCGCCGTGGGGGCCGGTGGTCCAGCGGCCCACGTACCGGCAGATGGTCCGCCACCTGCGGGCGGAGGCCCACGCGGGGCGGATGCTGCCCTTCGTGATCGAGTACCGGGGCCGGCTGGTCGGCCAGCTCACCGTCGCCGGGATCACCTGGGGCTCGATGTGCGCGGGCCACGTCGGCTACTGGGTGGACCGCGAGGTCGCCGGCCGCGGTGTGATGCCGACCGCCGTGGCGCTGGCCGTGGACCACTGCTTCGGCCAGGTCGGCCTGCACCGCATCGAGGTGTGCATCCGCCCGGAGAACGCGCCGAGCCGGCGCGTGGTGGAGAAGCTCGGTTTCCGCGAGGAGGGCCTGCGGCCGCGCTACCTCCACATCGACGGCGCCTGGCGCGACCACCTCGTGTACGCCCTCACGGCGGAGGAGGTCCCGGAGGGCCTGCTGCGCCGCTGGCACCGCCGCCGCGCCCAGGGGACGACTCCCCCATAAGAAATATCGAATCTCTGTTCGAATTCCAATGGTCCGGCAACCATGGGGCCATAACGTGATCCGAAGAATCACAAAAAAAGTCGGTGATATCAGCCGGTTCGTGCGACACACCGGTCCAATTGGCGGATCCTCCCGGCCGCGCCCCTCTACGGTGTGAGGTGTGAGCAGCAGCGGCCTCATCTACGCAGTCATTGTGGGGGCCTGGGCCGCCTACTTGGTGCCCATGTGGCTCCGGAGGCAGGACGAGCTGAACGAGGCCCGTCCGACGGAACGCTTCTCCACTGCCATTCGGCTGCTTTCCGGCCGGGCGGGAATGGAGCGCCGTTACGCCAAGGGGCTGCGTGAGCGCGCCGACCAAGAGGCGGAGCCCAAGTACCACGCTGATCCGGACGCCGCGACGGAAACGGTGAATTCCGTGGACGCCGACGCCCGGCCCGTCGTCGTACCCCCGACCAGGGCGGAGCCGCGCTCGGCCCAGGTGGAGCGGCAGCGCCGCGAGCAGCGGCTGCAGGTGCTCGCCCGCCGCCGCCGCACCACCGCGCTCCTCTTCCTGGCCTTCACGCTGGGCGCCGTCGTCGCCGCCGTCGGCGGCATCGCCTACCTGTGGGCCCCGGCCGTTCCCGCCGTGATGCTGAGCGCGTACATCGCGTACCTGCGCGCCCAGGAGCGGCGGCGCTACGAGTTCACCATGGACCGGCGGCGCGCCGAGGCGGCCGCCCGCCGCCTGCGCGAGAGCCGGCCGCGGCGCCGCGAGGCCGAGGAGGCCCCGGGCGCCGAACCGGAGCCCGCGCCACCCGTGTCCCCGCAGGAGGCCGGGCGGCGGGCCCTGGTCGAGCAGACCGACCACGCCGAATGGGTCGACCAGACCCGCGAGCGCGAACGCGGCCCCGTCCGCGGGGACAGCTGGGAGCCGGTCCCGGTCCCGCTGCCCACGTACGTCACCGCCCCGGTCGCCCCGCGCGCCACGGGCCCGGCCGCGCCCGACGCCTGGAGCGCGACCCGCTCCAGCGCGGCCGAGCCGACCGACCCCCGGCTGCGGGCCCAGCCCGGCCCTGCGGCCAAGGCCGACCCGAAGCAGGACGCGAAGCCCCAGCCGGGCCGCCCCCGCGCCCAGGGCCGCGGCCGCACCCCGCTGTTCGACCAGTACGAGAGCGAGGACCGCCCCCGCGCGGCCAACGAATGACCCCGCACGGCCGCTCCGGGGAACGGATTTTGGAGCAGCACCGCGGGGATGCTAATGTTTCACACGTCGCAAGGGCCTGTGGCGCAGTCTGGTAGCGCACCTCGTTCGCATCGAGGGGGTCTGGGGTTCAAATCCCCACAGGTCCACAAACGACAGTTCTCGGATAGCTACCGGGAATCGTCACGAGATCCCGTCAGGTCGAAAGACCGGGCGGGATCTCGGCGTTTCCGGGGTCATGGCCGAACGGCCCGGCGGACCCGGGCCGTTGTGGGGATTCGGGTCACGGGTGGGTGAGGGGCTTGGCCATGCAGCGGCTGCTGTCGTAGTCGCGGTAGTAGCCGAACTTCTCCGACGGGGCGTAGCCCGAGGAGAGGTAGAGGGCGATGGCCTCCGGCTGCTGGTCGCCGGTCTCCAGGACCATGCGGGTGCGGCCCGCGGCCCGGGCGTCGGCCTCCAGCTCCGCCAGGATGCGGCGGGCCAGGCCGAGGCCGCGGGCCGCGGGTATGACGTACATGCGCTTCAGTTCGGCGTCGCCGTCCGCGTAGCCCTCGTCGTTCTTGTCCTGCGTGCGCCAGCCGCCGCTGGCGACCGGGGCGCCGGCCTCGTCGTAGGCGAGCAGGTACAGGCCCTGCGGCGGGACGAACATCGCCGGGTCGAGGGAGGTGGCGTCGCCCTCGCCGCCGTAGCGGGCCTGGTACTCGAGCTGGACCTGGCCGTCGAGCCTGACCGCGTCGGGGTGGTCGTAGGGCACTGCGCGGAGCTGGATCCCGTGAGACATCCGGACATCGTACGGAACGGTCGGGCTATGGTGCTGGGATGCTCATCGTGACCTCCGTGAACGTGAATGGGATCCGCGCCGCCGCCAAGAAGGGCTTCTCCCCGTGGCTGGCCGGGTCGGATGCCGATGTCGTGTGCCTGCAGGAGGTGCGGGCGGAGGAGGCGCAGATCCCCGAGGAGGTGCGCAGCCCCGAGGGCTGGCACACCGTCTTCGCGCCGGCCGCCGCCAAGGGGCGGGCCGGGGTCGCGGTGTACACGCGCCGGGCGCCCGAGCGGGTGCAGGTCGGCTTCGGCAGCGAGGAGTTCGACGCCTCCGGGCGCTACCTGGAGGTGGACCTGCCCGGCGTGACCGTCGCCAGCCTGTACCTGCCCTCGGGGGAGGCGGGGACCGCGAAGCAGGACGAGAAGTACCGGTTCATGGCGGAGTTCCTGCCCTATCTGGCCGGGCTGCGCGAGCGCGCCGCGGCCGGCGGGCGCGAGGTCGTCGTCTGCGGCGACTGGAACATCTGCCACCGCGAGGCGGACCTCAAGAACTGGCGGACCAACCGCAAGAGCGCCGGGTTCCTGCCCGAGGAGCGCGAGTGGCTCGGGAAGGTCTACGACGAGGCCGGGTACGTGGACGTGGTGCGGGCCCTGCACCCCGACACCGAGGGCCCCTACTCGTGGTGGTCCTATCGCGGCCGCGCCTTCGACAACGACGCCGGCTGGCGCATCGACCTCCAGGTCGCCTCCCCGGGGCTCGCGGCGCGCGCGGTCAAGGCGTTCGTCGAGCGGGCCGAGACGCACCCGGAGCGGTGGTCCGACCACGCCCCGGTGACCGCCGTCTACGAGCTCGGCCCCTCCTGAGCGGCGCCCGGCGGGCGGGCCGCCGCCAGCAGGCGGTCCATCGCCAGGGAGAGCTCCGCCTCCACCACGCTCTTGGCCAGGGGGCGCAGCCGGGTCACCGCCTCCTCGTCGGGCAGGTGCTCGGCGATGAGCTCGGCGAACAGGGCGGCCATGGCGTCCGCGTGCGCGCGGACCCGGCGGCCGGTCTCCAGGACCGCCGCCAGCGGGATGCCCTCGCGCACCAGGGCCGAGGAGACGTCGAGCAGGCGGCGGCTGACGTGGACGATGGCGTCGCCGTCGGTGGCGAGGTAGCCGAGGTCGAGGGAGGCCGCCAGGTTCTCCGGGGTGACCTCTCCCTCGAAGTAGTCCGCGAGGGCCTCCGGCGTCAGCCGCACGGGCGTCTCCTCGGACCAGCCGATCCCGAGCAGCTCGCCGAGCTGGCTGACGTCGCGGCCGTTTTCGAAGGCGGCGGTGAGCTCGGCTATGCCGCCGAGGGTGTGGCCCCGCTCCAGCAGGGCGGCGATGGTGCGCAGCCGGGCCAGGTGGTGGTCGTCGTACCAGGCGATGCGGCCCTCGCGGCGCGGCGGCGGCAGGAGCCGGCGCTCGCGGTAGAAGCGCAGGGTGCGGACGGGGATTCCGGCCGCCTCGGCCAGCTCCTCCGTACGGTATTCGCGCACTGTCGTCCCCGCTTCCCTGTCTGCCACGGCCGAAGCCTATGGCGTACCGGCAGTAACTTTCCGGGTGCGACCCCTACCCATGGGTACGGAGCTGCTCTACCCTCCCGATTGTGCCAGTGATTGCTGGCAGAGTGGCGCGACGGTGCGATGCGGAGAGGCGGCGGGCATGAGCGGCATGGGCGGCGGCACGGGCGGCACGGGCGGGCGTGAGCACGTCCGGGTGGCGGTGATCGGCTCCGGGTTCGGCGGGCTGGGCGCGGCCGTCCGGCTGCGCCGGGAGGGGATCACGGACTTCGTCGTCCTGGAGCGGGCGGACTCCGTCGGCGGGACCTGGCGCGACAACAGCTACCCCGGCTGCGCCTGCGACGTGCCCTCCCACCTCTACTCCTTCTCCTTCGCGCCCAACCCCGACTGGCCGCGCACCTTCTCCGGACAGCCGCACATCCGGGCCTACCTGGAGCACGTCGCCGACACCTTCGGCCTGCGCCCGCACATCCGGCTGAACCACGAGGTCCGCACGGCCCGCTGGGACGCCGAGCGGCTGCACTGGGAGATCGAGACCACGGGCGGCACGCTCACCGCCGACGTCGTCGTCTCCGCGACGGGGCCGCTGTCCGACCCGAAGATGCCCGAGGTGCCCGGACTGGCCGAATTCCCCGGCAAGGTCTTCCACTCCGCCCGCTGGGACCACGACTACGACCTGCGCGGCAAGCGCGTCGCCGTGATCGGGACCGGTGCCTCCGCCATCCAGATCGTCCCGGCCATCGCACCCGACGTGGAGCGGCTCACCCTCTTCCAGCGCACGCCGCCGTGGGTCATGCCGCGCACCGACCGGGCCATCAGCTCGGTCGAACGCTGGCTGCACCGGCAGCTGCCGTTCACCCGGGCGGCCCGGCGCGGGCTGCTCTGGGGGATCCGCGAGCTCCAGGTCAGCGCCTTCACCAAGCGGCCGAACCAGCTGGGCCTGATCGAATCGCTGGCCAAGGCCAATATGGCCCGCTCCATCAAGGACCCGGAGCTGCTGGCCAGGCTGACGCCCTCGTACCGGATCGGCTGCAAGCGGATCCTGCTGTCCAGCGAGTACTACCCGGCGCTCGCCCGGCCCAACGTGGACCTCGTGGCCTCCGGGCTGAAGGAGGTCCGCGGCGCCACCCTCGTCGCCGCAGACGGCACCGAGGCCGAGGCCGACGCGATCGTCTTCGGGACGGGCTTCCACGTCACCGACATGCCGATCGCGGACCGGGTGGTGGGGGCGGAGGGCCGTACGCTCGCGGACCACTGGAAGGACGGGATGCAGGCGCTGCGCGGGGCGACCGCGGCCGGCTTCCCGAACTGGATGACGATCATCGGGCCGAACACCGGGCTCGGGAACAGCTCGATGATCCTGATGATCGAGTCGCAGCTGAACTACATGGCGGACTACCTGCGCCAACTGGCCCTCCTCGAGGGAAGCGGCCCGGGCGGGCGGGTCGCGCTCGCCGCCCGGCCGTCGGCCGTGAACCGGTGGAACCGGCACGTCCAGGCCCGGATGCAGCGGACCGTCTGGAACACCGGCGGCTGCACCAGCTGGTACCTGGACGCCCAGGGCCGCAACACCACCGTCTGGCCGGGGACCACCGGCGAGTTCCGCAAGCTCACGCGGAGCGTGGACCTCGGCGAGTACGAGGTGGTGCGCGTCCGGGACGGCGGCCCCGAGCGGGTCCCGGCCCAGGCGAAGGCCCCCGCCCGGGCGAAGGCCCCTGCCACCGCCAAGGCAGCGGCGTCCGCCGCCGCCAGGGCCGCCGCCGAGGAGGACGCCGCATGAGCCGCCGTACGGACCGCCGCCCGGCCCACGCCACCACCGGGCGGTACGCCCCGCCCGCCGCGCGGAGCGAACGGTTCGCCGTCTCCGCCGACGGCGCCCGCCTGCACGTCGAGGAGCACGGGCCCGAGGAGGCCCCGGCCGTCGTCCTCGCCCACGGCTGGACCTGCTCGACCGCCTTCTGGGCCGCGCAGATACGCGACCTCGCCCGCGACCACCGGGTCATCGCCTACGACCAGCGCGGCCACGGGCGCAGCCCCGTCGTCCCCGCCTCCGGCTACAGCACCACCGCGCTCGCCGACGACCTCGTCGCCGTGCTGCGCACCACCCTCGCCCCCGGCGAGCGCGCCGTCGTCGCCGGGCACTCCATGGGCGGCATGACCATCATGGCCGCCGCGGGCCGGCCCGAGTTCGCCGAGCACACCGCGGCCGCGCTGCTGTGCAGCACCGGCAGCTCCCGCCTGACCGCCGAGTCCCTCGTGGTCCCCTGGCGCCCCGGCCCGGTACGGACCCGCCTGACCCGGGCCGTCCTCGGCTCGCGCGCCCCGCTCGGGCCGGTCACGCCCGTGGCCCGGCAGGTGCTGAAGTACGCCACCATGGGCCCCGGTTCGGCGCCCGACCGGGTCGACGCCTGCGCCCGCATCGTGCACGCCTGCCCCACCGACGTCCGCCACGGCTGGTCCCGGGTCCTGGCCGACCTGGACCTGGACGAGGGCCTGGCCGCGCTCACCGCGCCCACGGCCGTCATCGGCGGCACCAGCGACCGGCTCACCCCGATCGGGCACGCCCGCGGCCTCGCCGCGGCCCTGTCCCACTGCGTGGGGCTGACCGAGCTCACCGGAATGGGCCACATGACCCCGATCGAGGCCCCCGAGGCCGTCACCGGCGCCGTGCGCGAGCTGGTCGGCCGGTATCTGACCCCGACGTCCCAGGAGCAGAAGGAGAAGACGCCGTGAGCACCCACAGGAGTCTGGAAGGCCGGGTCGCCGTCGTCACCGGCGCCGCCCGCGGCGTCGGCGAGCTGCTCGCCCGCACACTCTCCGCGCGCGGCGCCCGCGTGGCGCTGGTCGGCCTGGAGCCGGAGGCCCTCAAGGAGGTCTCCGAGCGGCTGCACACCGACAGCGACCACTGGTACGCCGACGTCACCGACCAGGAGGCGATGTCCCGGGTCGCACAGGAGGTGGAGCAGCGCTTCGGGAAGGTGGACATCGTCGTCGCGAACGCGGGCGTGGCCGCCGGCGGCCCGCTCGCCGACTCCGACCCCGATTCCTGGCGCCGGGTGATCGAGGTGAACCTGATCGGCGGCGCCGTCACCGCCCGCGCCTTCCTGCCCGCCCTGACCGCGAGCCGGGGCTACTTCCTCCAGATCGCCTCGCTCGCCGCGATGACGCCCGCGCCGATGATGTCGGCGTACTGCGCCTCCAAGTCCGGGGTCGAGGCCTTCGCGCACTGCCTGCGCGCCGAGGTCGGGCACAAGGGCGTCAAGGTCGGTGTCGGCTACCTGTCCTGGACCGACACCGACATGGTGCGCGGCGCCGACCAGCACGAGGTGATGCGCGAGCTGCGCGGGCGGCTGCCGTGGCCCGCGAACCGCACGTACCCCCTGGGTCCGGCCGTGGACCGGATCGTCGCCGGCATCGAGCGCCGCTCGGCGCACGTGTACGCCCAGTGGTGGCTGCGCGGGATGCAGTCGGTCCGCGGCTACCTGCCGGCGCTCATCGCGCTCGGCGGACAGCGGGAGATGAAGCGGTTCGAACCGCGCCTGGGCGAGGGGCCCAAGGGGCTGGTGGGGGCGGGCGGGGCCGCCGACGAGCAGGCCAGGATGCAGCGCAACTGATCGAAATGCGGCATTTGCCCGGTCGTGCAAGTCTGGTCGAGGCCCGATCCCCTAGACCCTCCAGGAGGGAAAAGCATGGGCATCAAGGACGAGTCCCAGAACAAGGCGCAGGAGCTCAAGGGCAAGACCCGGCAAGCCCAGCAGGATGCGTCGCAGCGCTCCCAGCAGGCCAAGGGCAAGGCCCAGCAGGGCCAGGAGCGGGCCCGGCAGAGCGGCCAGGACAAACTGGACGACGCGCGCGACGAGCTCGACGACTGGGACGCGTGAGCCGGCGGGTGACCGAACGGGCCTGACTGCCAAAGGGCCTTGACGCACACAGCACCGCAGCGCCGAGGGGCGCGACCCGTACTCTTCTCCGGGTCGCGCCCCTCCTGCGTCCTTTCCCGTGTCCCTTCCTGCGTCCTTCCTTCGTCGTCCCTTGTCCGCTACCGCGGCGGCAGCTTCGGCCGCCGCAGGTCGGGCACGTCCTCGTAGCCGGGCGGTACGGCGGCCGGGTCCTGCTCCAGCAGCTCCAGCGCCAGGTGCACGGCGTCGTCCAGTTGGGCGTGCCGACCCTCCGCCCAGTCGAGCGGGGTCCGCAGGATCTCCAGGTCCGGCTCCACCCCGTGGTTCTCCACCGACCAGCCGTACTCCGGGAACCAGGCGGCGTTCATCGGCACCGTGATCACCGTGCCGTCGCCCAGGGTGTGCCGGCCCGTCATGCCGACGACCCCGCCCCAGGTGCGCTGGCCCACCACCGGGCCCAGGCCCAGCAGTTTGATCGCGGCGGTGATCATGTCGCCGTCGGAGGAGGTCGCCTCGTCGGCCAGCGCCACGATCGGGCCACGGGGCGCGTTGGAGGCGTAACTGACGGGCTGGGCGTTGCGCGTGAGGTCCCAGCCGAGGATCGAGCGGGTCAGCTTCTCCACCACCAGCTCGCTGATGTGACCGCCGGCGTTCCCGCGCACGTCCACGATCAGGGCCGGCCGGGACATCTCCATGCGCAGGTCGCGGTTGAACTGCGCCCAGCCGGAGCCGCCCATGTCGGGGATGTGCAGGTAGCCGCACTTGCCGCCGCTGACCTCGCGGACGACGGCGCGCCGCTTGGAGACCCAGTCCTGGTAGCGCAGCGGCCGCTCGTCGATCAGCGGGACCACCGCCACCCGCCGGGCGCGGCCCTCCCCTTCGGCGGGCGTGAAGGTCAGCTCGACGGTGGTGCCGCCCGCGGCCGCGAGCAGCGGGTAGGGCCCGGTCACCGGGTCCACGGGGCGGCCGTCCACGTGGGTGAGCACGGCCCCCTCCCGGATCCCGGTGCCGGCGAGCGGGGAGCGGGCCTTGGAGTCGGAGGACTCGCCGGGCAGGATCCGCTTGACGACCCAGCCCTCCTCCCGCGGCACGAGGTTGGCGCCGAGCAGCCCGATGGGCCGCTGGTAGTGCGGCGGGCCCTCGTTGCGGCGGGCGGGGGAGACGTACGCGTGGGAGGTGCCGAGCTCGCCGAGCACCTCGCGCATGAGGTCCGCGAACTCGTCGGGGGAGGCGACCCGTTCGACCAGCGGCCGGTACTGGGCGAGGACGCCGTCCCAGTCGATGCCGCACATGTTCGGTTCCCAGAAGTAGGCGCGGATCAGCCGGCCCGCCTCCTCGAAGGCCTGGCGCCATTCGGCGGCGGGGTCCACCTCGTGCCGGATGCGCCGCAGGTCCAGGTAGACGGTGGAGTCGCTGTCGCCCGACTCGGTGGCGGGCACCGCCCGCAGGTCGCCGTCGTCGTTGAGGACGAGCCGGGTGCCGTCGCCGCTGACCGCGAACCAGTCCAGCCCGGAGGCCAGTTCGCTCTTGCGGGCCTTGGTGATGTCGAAGTGCTCCAGGGTGGGCTTGCCGCTGATGTCGGCGGGGTTGGCGAAGGTCTCGCCGAGCGCTCCGGAGATCGGCCAGCGCAGCCACACCAGCCCGCCGCCGTGGACCGGGTGCAGCGCCGAGTACTTGGAGGCCGCCACCGGGAAGGGGGTGACCCGGCTCTCCAGGCCCTCCACCTCCACGATCACCGAGCCGTCGCCCTCCCCGGACTCGCCTTCCACCGGGTCGAGTCCGCCGGCGGCGGGCCGGCCCTCGGGGGTGAGCGCGAAGGGCGAGGGCGTCGCCGAGGACAGCGGCACCAGGTACGGGCGGCAGCCCAGCGGGAAGGACAGGTCGCCGGTGTGCACGTCGTACACCGGGTCGAAGCCGCGCCAGGACAGGAAGGCGAGGTAGCGGCCGTCGCGGGTGAAGACGGGGTGGTCGTCCTCGAAGCGGCCGTTGGTGACGTCCACGACGGAGCGCGGGCCCGGGCCGGAGATCCGGGCCATCTTGATCTGCCGCAGCGAGCGCCCGATGCCCGGGTGCGACCAGGTCAGCCAGGCCCCGTCCGGTGAGAACGCCAGGTCGGTGACGGGCCCGTTGACGGACCGGATCAGCTCGGTGACCTCGCCGTCCGACTCCTCGGTGGCGTCGATGAGCAGCAGCCGCCCGTCGTGGGAGGCGATCGCGAGGCGCTCGCCGTCCGGGTCGGAGAGCAGCTCCAGTACGCGGCCCAGCTGCCCCGAGGCCAGCCGCCGGGGCTCGCGGTCGCCGGAGGCCCGCGGCAGGGAGGCGATCTCGACGGCGTCCTCGCCCTCGGCGTCCGTCACGTACGCGATCTGCCCGCTCGTGCCGAGCATCTCGGGCAGCCGGACCCGTACCCCGGGGGTGTCGGCGATGGTGCGGGCGGGCCCGTCGCGGTGGGTGAGCCAGTACAGGCTGCCGCGGATGACCACGGCGCTGGCCCGCCCGGTGGTGTCCACGGACAGGGAGTCGACGTGGTGGGCGGCGGGCACCTGGTAGATGCGCCGGCCCGCGCGGGGGCCGCCGAGGCGGACCTCGAGGCGGCGCGGGGAGGCGTCGGGCGAGAGGGAGTCGACGAGCCACAGGTCGCCGGCGCACTGGTAGACGACGCGCCGGCCGTCGCTGGAGGCGTGGCGGGCGTAGAACTCCTCGTGGTCGGTGTGGCGGCGCAGGTCGGTGCCGTCGGGCAGGCAGGAGTACAGGTTGCCGATTCCCTCGTGGTCGGAGAGGAAGGCGATCCGCCCGTCGACGAACATCGGGGCGTCGAGGTGGCCGTCGATGTCCTCCAGCAGCCGTTTGCCGTGCAGCCAGAGCCGGCCGGTGGCGCCGCCGCGATAGCGCTTCCAGGCGGCGGGCTCGTGCGGGGGCTTGCCGGTCAGCAGCAGGGTGCGCCGCTCGCCGGCTCCTTCCCCGTTGCCCGGTTCGTCGTGCACCGCGATGTCGGAGACCGGCCCCCACGGCAGGCGCCCGCCGGGGGAGCCGTCGGTGGGCAGGCAGTAGGCCCAGGCGAAGTAGGAGAACGGCTGCCCGTGCGAGGACACCGCCAGGATGTCGCTGCGGCCGTCCTTGTCCGGCGGGGTCCAGCCGCAGACCCGGGTGTCGGTGGCCCCCCAGTAGCTGAGCTGGCGGGCCGGGCCGCCGTCGACCGGGGCGAGGTGGATCTCGGGGTCGAGGCTGCGCCAGGTGGTGAAGGCGATGTGGCGGCCGTCGGGCGAGAAGCGGGGGTGGCCGATGCGGGTGCGGTCGACGGTGATCCGCCAGGCCCGGCCGGGGCTCCGGCCCTCCGGGACCAGCGGGGCGACCCAGAGGTCGTCCTCGGCGGCGAAGCACAGGAGGTCGTCGTGCAGGTGCGGGAAGCGGAGGTACGCGACGTCGTGACTCACCCCACAATGCTTTCCGCGTCGAAGGGGCGCGGCAACTCGTACAGGTGATCCACGCCACCCCCATAAACGAAACGGAACGGTTTCGTTTCGTTGGCTCGAGGGGTATCGTCGTCGGTGTACGCAACGGTTTCGCTCGAACGGGAGGTGTCGGACATGCCCGAGGAAGTCTCCTCGCGGCGCAGCCGCATCACCCCCGAGCGGGAGGCCGAACTCCACGGGGCGGTCCTGGACCTCCTGCGCGAGGTCGGCTACGAGGCGCTGACCATGGACGCGGTCGCCGCCCGTACGAAGTCCAGCAAGGCCACCCTCTACCGCCAGTGGGGGAGCAAGGCCGAGCTGGTCGCCAAGGCCCTGCGGTGCACCCAGCCGGTCTCCCTGGCGGAGATCGACACGGGCAGCCTGCGCGGGGACTTCGGGCAGATGGTCCAGCGCTCCGACGACGCGCAGATGGCGAAGGACACCGCCCTGATGCGGGGTCTCGCCCACGCCGTCCACGAGAGCCCGGAGCTCCACAAGGCGCTGCGGGACCTGCTGGTCGACCCGGAGATCACCGGACTCCAGGTGATGCTGAGGCGAGCCGTCGACCGGGGGGAGATCGCCCCCGACTGTCCGGCCCTTCCGTTCGTACCGCACATGCTCATCGGGGCGTTCATCTCGCTCCCGCTGATCGAGGACCGGTCCGTCGACCGGACCTTCCTCGGCCAGTTCATCGACGCCGTGGTCTTCCCCGCCCTCGGCGTCTGAGCTCGACCCGTACAGCGCACCGCCCTGCTGCTCCTGACACGCCGCTCTCGTCGTCGGGCCGGCTCTCCACGCCCTGATCCGTCCCACGACGGATCCACCACGACCTGAACGGGAGAACCGCCTCCGTGGCCACCTTCCTCTACAGACTCGGCAGGGGCGCCTTCCGGCGCCGCGGCCTCGTCGCCCTCATATGGGTGGCGCTGCTCTTCGCCGCCGGCTTCGGCGCGGCGTCTGCGGGCGCCCCCACCTCCGGCTCGTTCTCCATGCCCGGTACGGAGGCCCAGAAGGCCTTCGACGTGCTGGACGAGAAGTTCCCGGGCATGTCCGCCGACGGCGCCTCCGCGCGCATCGTCATCAAGGCGCCGCAGGGCGCGAAGATCACCGACCAGGCCAACAAGGCCCAGGTCGAGAAGATCGTCTCCGGTATCAAGGGCGGCGAGGGCAAGGCCCAGGTCGCCTCGGTCACCGACCCCTTCCAGGTGCAGGCGGTGAGCCGGGACGGCTCCACGGCGTACGTCAGCGTGAAGTACACCGTCAGCGGCATGGAGCTGAAGGACGACACGCGCGACGCGCTGAAGGGGTCCGGCACCGCCGCCAAGGCCGCCGGGCTGACCGTCGAGATCGGCGGCGACGCCCTGATGACCGCGCCCGAGCAGGGCTCCGGCGAGATCATCGGCATCGTGATCGCCGCGATCGTGCTGGTCATCACCTTCGGCTCGCTGGTCGCGGCCGGGCTGCCGCTGCTGACCGCGCTGATCGGCGTCGGCATCGGCGTCTCCAGCATCACCGCCCTCGCCAACGTGCTCGACCTCGGCTCCACCACCTCCACCCTCGCGATGATGATCGGCCTCGCGGTCGGCATCGACTACGCCCTCTTCATCGTCTCCCGCTACCGCGTGGAGCTCGCCGAGGGCCGCGAGCGGGACGAGGCCGCGGGACGGGCCGTCGGAACCGCCGGCTCCGCCGTCGTCTTCGCCGGCCTGACCGTGGTCATCGCCCTCGTGGGCCTGGCCGTCGTCAACATCCCGATGCTGACCAAGATGGGCGTCGCCGCCGCGGGAACCGTGGTCATCGCCGTCCTCGTCGCCCTGACGCTGGTCCCGTCCATCCTGGGCTTCGCGGGCAAGAAGGTCCTGCCCGCGGGCACCAAGAGCAGGCTGTTCGGCAAGGGCCGCCCGGCCGGCGCCGAGCCCAAGGCCAACGGCGGCACCCGCTGGGCCCGCTTCGTGCTGCGCCGCCCGGTGCTCGTGCTCCTCGCCGGCGTGATCGGCCTCGGCGCCCTCGCCATCCCGGCGGGCAAGCTGGAGATGGGCCTGCCCGACGACGGGGCCCAGCCGGTCTCCACCACCCAGCGCAAGGCCTACGACCTGCTCTCGGAGGGCTTCGGCCCCGGCTTCAACGGCCCGCTGCTCGTGGTCGTCGACGGCGACAAGAAGCTCGCCGACCAGACCGAGGCGCGGATCAAGGGCCTCCAGGGCGTGGCCGTGGTCACCCCGCCGAGCCCCAACAAGGACGGCGACGCCTCGATCATCACGGTGATCCCGAAGGACCGCCCGGCCTCCGCGGAGACCGAGGCACTGGTCCACGAGATCCGCGAGGGCAGCCCGGACGGCGTGCTCGTCACCGGCGCCACCGCGATGAACATCGACTTCTCGCAGAAGATGAACGACGCGCTGCTGCCCTACCTCGGGCTCGTCGTCGGCCTCGCCTTCCTGCTGCTGATGCTGGTCTTCCGCTCGGTCCTGGTCCCGCTCAAGGCGGCCCTCGGCTTCCTGCTCTCGGTCGTCGCGGCCCTCGGCGCGGTCGTCGCGGTCTTCCAGTGGGGCTGGCTCGGCTCGCTCTTCGGGGTGGAGCAGACCGGTCCGATCATGAGCATGATGCCGATCTTCATGGTGGGCGTCGTCTTCGGCTTGGCCATGGACTACGAGGTCTTCCTCGTCACCCGGATGCGTGAGGCGTACGTCCACGGCGAGCGCCCGGGCCAGGCCGTCGTCACCGGCTTCCAGTACAGCGCCCGCGTGGTCGTGGCCGCCGCCGTCATCATGATCGCCGTGTTCGCCGGCTTCATCGGCGCCAGCGAGCAGATGGTGAAGATGATCGGCTTCGGACTGGCCGTCGCCGTCTTCTTCGACGCCTTCATCGTCCGCATGACCATCGTCCCGGCGGTGCTCGCCCTGCTCGGCCACAGGGCCTGGTGGCTGCCGCGCTGGCTGGACCGGCTGCTGCCCAACGTGGACGTGGAGGGCGAGAGCCTGCGCCGGCACCTGGAGGCGGGGGGCGCTTCCGGCTCCGCGCAGGACCAGGGCCCGGACAAGGACCGCGAGCTGGTCAGCGCCTGACCCGCACGTCGTGCCGCACACAGGACCGGCCCCGCACCCGACCGGGTGCGGGGCCGGTCCCGTCGGGCCGGTCCTCTTCGGGCGGGCCCGTTAGGCCGAGCGGGTGGCGCAGGCGTACGTCCGGCGCAGGAAGCGGCGCAGCGCGGCGATGTCGAACTGGATGACCGCCACCCCCTCGGGCGAGTGGAACTCGACGACCGCCTGGACGCGCCCGCAGGGCCAGATCCGTACGTCGCCGGTGCCGCTCGGGGCCTGGAGGCCGGCCTCGAGCAGGGACCGGGGGAAGACCCACTCGTTCTCGGTGCCCTCGGGGGAGAGCCCGGCGGGGAAGACGATGCGCACGGCGAGCGGCTGGTCGGCGGTGAAGCGCAGGGCGACGGGGATCTTGCGGTGGAGCGGATCGTCCGTGACGACACGGGCGGTGACGCGCTCCTCGACGACGGCCGCGAGCGCGGTGGCGGTGGCGGCGGAGGTCCTGGTCGCAGTGGCGGTGGTGGGGGGATCCTCGGCGGTGGCTGACATCGACAAGCTCCCTCTATTCGGAACATATGAGTCCGTATTCCCCCCAGCCTCGCACATTCCCACGAAACCGCGCGCTGCTGTTTGTGGCCTCCCCGCTCTTGCCAACGATTTGCAACTGGGTCGTATTCTTGAACGGATAAAGAATTTGTAGGTTCAAGGACCGGACCGCAGGAAGCGGAGCCAAGCCATGCACGTGCCCGATGGATTCATCGACGCCCCCGTCTCCGTCGCCGCAGGCGCCGTGGCCGCCACGGCGGTCGCCGTCAGCCTGCGCGGCGCCCGCCGGGAGCTCGACGAGCGCACCGCGCCGCTCGCCGGCCTCGTCGCGGCCTTCGTCTTCGCCGTCCAGATGCTCAACTTCCCCGTCGCCGCCGGCACCAGCGGACACCTGCTCGGCGGCGCCCTCGCCGCCATACTCGTCGGCCCGTACACCGGCGTGCTCTGCGTCTCCGTCGTGCTGCTCATGCAGGGCGTGCTCTTCGCCGACGGCGGCCTGACGGCCCTCGGCGTCAACATCACCAACATGGCCCTGGTCACGGTGGTCGTCGCCTACGCGGTCTTCCGCGGCCTGGTGAAGCTGCTGCCCCGCACCCGCCGCTCCGTCACCGCCGCCGCCTTCGCCGGGGCCCTGCTGTCCGTGCCCGCCGCGGCCGGCGCCTTCACCCTCCTCTACGCCTTCGGCGGCACCACCGACGTCCCGATCGGCAAGGTGCTGACCGCCATGGTCGGCGTGCACGTCCTCATCGGCCTCGGCGAGGCCGCCATCACCGCCACGACCGTGGGCGCCGTACTGGCCGTCCGGCCGGACCTCGTGCACGGCGCGCGCGGGCTCGCCGCGCCCCTGAAGCTGCGCGTCGGCGGCGAGCTGGTCGACGCCCCGGCCGCGGCGCCCGCCGCCGCACCGGCCGGCGGCCGGTCCGCCCGGAAGGTGTGGGCCACCGGCCTGGCCACCGCCCTCGTCCTGGCCGGCTTCGTCTCCTTCTACGCCTCGACCAGCCCCGACGGCCTGGAGAAGATCGCCGCCGACCAGGGCATCGACCGGAACGTGCGCGAGCACGCCGCCGCCGGATCCCCGCTCGCCGACTACGGCGTCAAGGACGTGGACGACGCCCGCCTCTCCGGCGGGCTCGCCGGCGTCATCGGCGTCGGCGCGACCGTCGCCGTGGGCACCGGCGTCTTCTGGACGGTGCGCCGCCGCCGCACCGACGGGCCGGCCGCCGCCGCCCCGGCCGCCGCCTCCCCGGTCCGCTGACGTGGGCGCGGGCCACGCCCACAAGCTCTACCGGCACGGGCACTCGCCGGTCCACGCGCTGCCGCCGCACTGCAAGCTCGCCGCGGCGTTCGCGTTCGTCCTGGTCGTCGTCTCCACACCGCGCGAGGCGGTGTGGGCCTTCGGCCTGTACGCCGTCCTCCTCGCGGCGGTCACGGCCCTCGCCCGGATCCCGGCGGGCTTCCTGCTGCGCCGGCTGCTGATCGAGGTCCCGTTCGTGCTGTTCGCCGTCCTCATGCCCTTCGTGGCGCAGGGCGAGCGGGTCGACGTCCTCGGCCTGTCGCTGAGCGTCTCCGGGCTCTGGGGCGCCTGGAACGTCCTGGCCAAGGGCACGCTGGGCGTCGCCGCCTCCGTCCTGCTCGCCTCGACCACCGAGCTGCGGGCGCTGCTGCTCGGGCTCCAGCGGCTGAAGCTGCCGCCGCTGCTCGTGCAGATCGCCTCCTTCATGGTCCGCTACGGCGACGTCATCACCGACGAGCTGCGCCGGATGTCCATCGCCCGGCGCTCGCGCGGCTTCGAGGCCCGCGGCATCCGGCACTGGGGGGTGCTGGCCAAGACCGCCGGCGCCCTGTTCATCCGCTCGTACGAGCGCGGCGAGCGGGTCCACCTCGCGATGGTCAGCCGCGGCTACACCGGCACGATGCCGGTGATCGACGACATCGCGGCCACCCGCGCCCAGTGGGCGCAGTCGGCCGCACTCCCGGCGACGGCACTCGCCGTCTGTGTGATCGGATGGATGCTGTGACCGCTCCTGTCGACTCCCCCGCCCCCTCCCTGGAGGTGTCCGGCCTCGCCTACGCCTACCCGGACGGCCACCAGGCCCTCTTCGGCGTGGACCTGACCGTCGGGCGCGGCGAGCGGGTGGCCCTGCTCGGGCCCAACGGCGCCGGCAAGACCACGCTGGTGCTGCACCTGAACGGCATCCTCGGCGGCGGCGTCGGCACCGTGGCGGTCGCCGGGCTGCCCGTGGAGAAGCGCAACCTCGCCGAGATCCGGCGCCGGGTCGGCATCGTCTTCCAGGACCCCGACGACCAGCTGTTCATGCCCACCGTCCGGGAGGACGTGGCCTTCGGCCCGGCCGCGGCCGGGCTGCGCGGCAGCGCGCTCGAGGAGCGGGTCACCGAGGCCCTGGAGCTGGTGGGAATGGCCGGCTTCGCCGACCGGCCCCCGCACCACCTGTCGTTCGGCCAGCGCCGGCGGGTGGCGGTGGCGACCGTGCTCGCCATGCGGCCGGAGATCCTCGTCCTGGACGAGCCCTCCTCCAACCTGGACCCGGCCTCGCGGCGCGAACTCGCGGACATCCTGCGCTCGCTGGACGTGACCGTGCTGATGGTGACGCACGACCTGCCGTACGCGCTGGAGCTGTGCCCGCGGTCGGTGGTGCTCAGCGAGGGCGTCATCGCGGCCGACGGCCGCACCCAGGACCTGCTGTGCGACGAGGAGCTCATGCGGGCCCACCGCCTGGAGCTGCCCTTCGGCTTCGACCCGCGCTCGGTGTCGGTGGCATAACCGCGCGCCCCGTGTGGTTGCACCCCTCGTGAACATCCAGGGTCAGGTGGCGGAGGGCTTCGAGCCCGTCCGGGACGCCTTCGTGCGGAATTTCGAGGTACTCGGCGACCGGGGCGCGGCGGTGGCCGTGTACCGGGACGGGCGGCGGGTGGTGGACCTGTGGGCGGGCCCGCGGGACGTCGACGGCGGCGGGGACTCCGAGCCGTGGGCGGCCGGCACGGCCCAGGTGGTCCGCTCGGCCACCAAGGGCGTGGCCGCCGTCGTCCCGCTGCTGCTGCACCAGCGGGGGCTGCTGGACCTGGACGCGCCGGTGGCCGAGTACTGGCCGGAGTTCAAGGCGGGCGGCAAGGAGCGGGCCCTGGTGCGGGACCTGCTCGCGCACCGGGCGGGCGTGCCGGCGCTGGACGTGCCGCTGACCCCGGCCGAGGCGGTGGACGGGCTGTCCGGGGCGCGGGCGGTCGCCGGGCAGCGGGCGTTCTGGGAGCCGGGCACCGCGCACGGCTACCACGCGCAGACCTACAGCTGGCTGCTGTCGGAGCTGGTCCTGCGGGTCACGGGCGCCTCGCTGGGGCAGTGGCTCGCGCAGGAGGTCACCGGCCCGCTGGGGCTGGACTTCTGGATCGGGCTGCCGCAGGCCGTGGCGGACGCGGGCCGCGTGGGCCGGGTCGGGCCGGTGGAGGCGCCGGAGCCGGCCGGGGGGCTGCGGACGCGGCCCCGCAGAAACGTTTCTGAGGCTTGGGCGGACCCGGGCTCGCTGACGCGCCGCGCCTTTGCCGCGATCACCCCGCTCGCCGACGAGAACGACCCCGGGTTCCGGGCCGCCGAACTCCCGGCCTCGGCCGGCGTCGGCACCGCGCGGGGGCTGGCGGGCCTGTACGCGGCGCTGCTGGACGACACCGAGGACGGGGCGCGGGTGTTCGCCCCCGAGACCCTTGCCCTGGCCGGGCAGGAGCTGTCCGCCGGGCCGGACCGGGTGCTGGTCGTCCACACCCGCTTCGGGCCGGGGTACATGCTGCACAGCCCGGCCTCGCCGCTGCTGTCCCCGGCCTCCTTCGGCCACCCCGGGCGCGGGGGCTCCCTGGCCTTCGCCGACCCGGAGTCGGGCGTCGGCTTCGGCTACGTCACCAATGCCCACGCCAAGTCGGTCACCGCCGACCCGCGGGCCCAGTCGCTGGTCCGGGCCCTGCGCGCCTGTCTCTGAGGGGGCGGGGGGAGGGGGAGCCGCGGGCCGAAGCCGGGCCCGCGGCCGGGCAGCCCTGCGGGGCCGTTCCCCTACCCGCCCTTCCCCCGTTCCCCGGACTCCGCCCGGCCCCCGCGCCTCAAACGCCGACGGGGCTGATTTCCGCCGGGGCGGTCAGCCGACCCAGACCACACGGACGACGGAGATCTCCCGTAGCCGCTCGGGCGCCAAGAACATCATGAAGCCGCGGCCGCCGAAGATGTCGAGTCGAGGGTCCGGTGACCACCGCCCTCGACCGGGCCGCGACCGACGTCACCGGCATCCCGCCCGAGAATGGCGAGCTGGGCTGCAAGCCGCTCCACCTCGGTGACGACTTCTTCGGGCAACGCCCCGACAACGTGCGGGGCGTCGGGGTTGTAGTGCCAGGTCCAGTCGTCGCTCACGCGGCGGCCTCGCGCCGGGCAGCGGCGAGGATGTCCTGGATCTCGGCGACGGCCTTGTCGAGGGTCTCCCGGTCGCCGGCCGCCTCGGCGAGCGCCTCCAGCTCCCGCAGCCGTGCCGCGCGGGCGGGGCGCCGCTGGACGGCGACGAACTCCCCCCACCACTGCAGGAACGCCCGGAGCGGAGCGATGGTGCTCTGTTCGGCGCTCTGCTCCGCCGCACGGTCAAGGTGTTCCACGAAGGCCGGCAGGTGCGCCGGGGCGATCTGCGCAACAGCCGCCCGCAGCGCGGCCGGGGTGAGGGCGGGCATCGGAATCAGTGGTCTGTCCGTCACGGCCTGCTCGGTCATCTCGGAACGCCTCCCGCCTCAACCCTTGTCCGTCAGGCTCAGACTAGCCCGGGTGCGGCCCCGTGAGGCGGGTGGCGCCGGGAGCCGGGGACGTGGCCGTGCGGGTGGTGCGGCAGGTGCCCGAGGCTTCCAGGGCGGCGGCCACCTTGGCCGCGGCCTCCTCGTCGCGGACCAGGAACGCCGTCGTCGGGCCGGAGCCCGAGACCAGTCCGGCCAGGGCGCCCGCCTCGGTGCCCGCGGCCAGCGTCGCCGCCAGCCCGGGCCGCAGCGAGAGGGCGGCCGGCTGGAGGTCGTTGGCCAGGGCGGCGGCCAGCGCGTCCGGGTCGCCCGCCGCGAGGGCGGCGAGCAGGGCCGGCGAGGCCTCGGGCGCCGGGACGTCCCGCCCCTCGGCCAGCCGGTCGAACTCGCGGAACACGGCCGGCGTGGACAGCCCGCCGTCGGCGACCGCGAACACCCAGTGGAAGGTGCCCGCGCCGACCGGGGTCAGCAGCTCGCCGCGCCCCGTGCCGAGCGCCGCCCCGCCGAGCAGGCTGAACGGCACGTCGCTGCCGAGCTCCGCGCAGATCTCCAGCAGGTCCTGCACGGGGCTGTTCAGGCCCCACAGCAGGTCGCAGGCCAGCAGGGCGCCGGCGCCGTCCGCGCTGCCGCCGGCCATCCCGCCCGCCACGGGGATCTTCTTCGCGATGTGGATGTGGACCGCGTCGGACAGGCCGTGCCGGGCCGCCAGGGTCTGCGCCGCCCGCGCCGCCAGGTTCGTACGGTCCAGCGGGACCTGGTCGGCGTCGGGCCCGCTGCAGGTCACCGTCAGTTCGTCGGCCGGGGTGACGGTCACCTCGTCGTACAGGGACACGGCCAGGAACACGTTGGCCAGGTCGTGGAAGCCGTCGGGCCGGGCCGCGCCCACCGCCAGCTGCACGTTCACCTTCGCCGGGACGCGGACCGTCACCCCGTCCGCGTGCACGCCCCGCCGCACGCCCCCGCTCACAGCGCCGGCCTCTCGGCGGCCGGCTTGTGCTCGGCGATCGCGGCGAACTCCTCCACGGTCAGGGACTCGCCGCGCGCCTGCGGCGAGATGCCGGCGGCGACGAGCGCCGCCTCGGCGCCGGCCGCGGAACCGGCCCAGCCGGCCAGCGCGGCCCGCAGCGTCTTGCGCCGCTGCGCGAAGGCCGCGTCGACGACGGCGAAGACCTCCGTCTTGGAGGCGGTGGTCCTGATCGGCTCGGTGCGGCGGACCAGGGAGACCAGGCCCGAGTCGACGTTCGGGGCGGGCCAGAAGACGTTGCGGCCGATGGCCCCGGCCCGCTTCACGTCCGCGTACCAGTTCGCCTTGACCGACGGCACCCCGTACACCTTGCTGCCCGGCTTGGCGGCCAGCCGGTCGGCGACCTCGGCCTGCACCATCACGAGCGTGCGCTCGATGCTCGGGAAGCGGTCGAGCATCGTCAGCAGCACCGGCACGGCCACGTTGTAGGGGAGGTTCGCGACCAGCGCGGTCGGCGCCGGACCGGGCAGCTCCTCCACGAGCATCGCGTCGGAGTGCACCAGCGCGAAGCGGTCCTTGCGCTCCGGCATCCGCGCCTCGACGGTGGCGGGCAGGGCCGCGGCCAGGATGTCGTCGATCTCGACGGCGGTGACCCGGTCGGCGGCCTCCAGCAGCGCGAGCGTCAGCGAGCCGAGCCCCGGCCCGACCTCGACGACCACGTCGTCGGGCCGGACCTCGGCGGTGCGCACGATGCGCCGCACCGTGTTGGCGTCGATGACGAAGTTCTGGCCCTTCTGCTTCGTCGGGCGCACGCCGAGGGCCGCGGCCAGTTCGCGGATGTCGGCCGCGCCGAGGAGGGCGTCAGGGGTCTTGTCGGGCTGCTGCTCTGCGGTGCTCACCGGTAAAGCCTACGGCCGCAGTGCGGCCACGGACTCGCCCCCCGCTGCACGTAGAGCTTCTTCGCCCGGTACGTCTGCTCCGCACCGGTTGCGTCCTGCGGGCGGCCGCTGCCGCCGAGGGCCTGCCAGGTGCGCACGTCGAACTGGTAGAGGCCGCCGTACGTCCCGGAGGCGTCGGTGGCGTGGGCCCGGCCGCCGGACTCGCACTGGGCGAGCGCCGCCCAGTCCAGTCCCTCGGCGCCGGCGACGGAGGTCGGCAGCGGCCTGGTGCCGACCCTGACGAGCTGGGTGACGGGCTCGCGGACGACCTCCTCCGCGACCCGGCGGGGTTTCTGCCGGACTCCGTTGACGGTGCGCAGGGAGTAGGTGACGCGGCGGGCGCCGGGCCGGCCCGGCCGCTCGACGACCTCGGTCCCGGCGAACAGGGCGTCGTCCTCGACGCGCTCGGTCGCGTAGGGGATGTGCTCCTCGCGGACCTCGCGGGTGCCGGTGATGCGCAGCACCGTGACGGTCTGTCCGTCGCGCGGGAAGGAGTCGGGCGGGACGGAGGTGGTGTCCTCGCCCTGGAGGGTGAGGCCGGCCTGGCCCAGGGCCTCCTGCACGGTGGCGGCGTTGGTGCGGATGGTGGTCTCGCCGCCGTCGGCCATGAACGTGATGCTGCGTTCGGTACGGACGGCGAGGTCGAGGCCGCTGCGCGGGACGGGCGCGGTGCGCGGCGCGGAGAGGTAGGCCCCTTCGACGCGGATCCCGAACTGGCGCAGGGCGCCCTCGACGGTGCGGGCGGTGGTCCACACCTGGCGGCTCTGCCCGTCGAGGAGGAGGCGCAGGGGACGGCCGTAGCGGACGACGACCTCGTCCCCGTCGTCGAGGACGGCGCCGCGGGCGGGCGCGACGAGGTCGTGGGCGCCGACGCCGAGGCCTTCGGCGGCGAGGAGTTCGCCGACGTCGCCGGCGAAGGTGTGCAGGGTCCGGGACTCGCCGTCCACGGTGAGCCGTACGGACTTGTCGGTGGCGACGAAGGCGGTGGTGCCGCCGGCGAGGAACGCGACGACGAGGGCCTGCGGGACGATCCGCCGCCAGTGGTCGCGCGCCTGGCCTCCGGCGGGGACGGGAAGGGGGACGCGGAGGGGAGCCGGGGCGGGGACCGTGGCCGGGGGGGTGCGGCGCCGGCGCCCGGTCCCGGGCAGCGGGTCGGGCGCGGTCAGGGTGTCCGGCCCGCCGCCGGACGCCGGGGAGGCGGTGCGGGTCCCCGGCCCCGCGGCTGCCGCGGCGGCGGTTGCGCCCGCCGCGGCCGATCCCGCGCCCCTGCCGGCGGGGGCCGCCGGAGCCGCGGCCGGGCGCCGCCGGCGGCCCGGCCCCGCCGCCTCTGACTCGTAGGGTTCCTCCCGCGGGGCGGCAGGCGCCCGGCGCCGCCCGCCGGCCTCGGCCTCGCGGGCCACCTCGGCCGGGGCGGTCCGCCGCTGGGCCCGCCGTCCCACGGCTCCGCCTGCGACGGGCTCCTCTTGCGGGCCGGTGCGCCCCCGGCCCCGCCGCCCTGCGGCCTCGCCCTCACCCTCGCCGGGGTCCTCGCGCGGGCCGCCGCGGCCCCGGGCCCGCCGCCCTGCGGCCTCGGTTTCGCCGGGCTCCTCCCGGGACCCGGCGCGCCCCCGGCGTCGGCCGGGGGCGGCACCCTTCTCGGCGGCTGCCGCGGGCTCGGCTCCGCGGCGCCGGCGGCCCGCCCGCCGCTCCCCGGGTGCCCGGGGAGCCGGCACGCCGGGCGCGGCCGGTCCGGACTCGGCCGCGCCCTCCGCCCCGGCGAGCGGCGCGGGGCCCGGGAGCCCCGGGGCGTGGTCCTCCGTCGCGGCCGGCGCCGGACCGGGCTCGCCGCCTGCGAACGCGTACGCAGGCGGGGCCGTACCGGGATCGGGGACGGCGTCCGCCGGCCCGGCGGGGTGGCCGGGGTACGGGCTCGGGGCGGCTTCGGCGTCCGGTGTCCCGACGGGCATGCGGCTCGGGCCGTAGTCCGGGTAGGGGGCGGGGGCCGGGCCGGCGCCGGCCGTTCCGGCGTGCGGCGGGCCGCCGGCGTGGCCGGGGTGGGGCTGCGCCGCCCCCGGGCCCCCGGTCGCCGTCGCGACCGGGGCCTCGTGGACGGGCGGCGGCCAGGACGGAAGGCGGGGGTCGGGGGCGGACCCGTAGGGCCCGGGGTAAGGACTCTCGCTCACGACGCTCGCTCCACTGTCCGGGCCCGGCTTCGGTTCGGGCACGGCACCCTAGCGGAGGGTCCGTCACTCGCCAAAGTCGGCCGGTCACCCAGCGTGCCGAACAGGTCGGCTCCGGCGGGCCCCCGGGGTCAGTAGTCGAAGGCGCGCGCCGTGTTCGCCGCCAGGGCGGTGGCCATCGCGTCCTCGTCGATCCCGCGGACCGCGGCCATGGCCCGCACGGTCAGCGGAATGAGGTACGGCGCGTTGGGCCGTCCGCGGTACGGCGCGGGGGTGAGGTACGGCGCGTCGGTCTCGACGAGCACCAGCTCCAGCGGGGCGACGGCGAGGGCGTCGCGCAGCGGCTGGGCGTTCTTGAAGGTGACGGTCCCGGCGAAGGAGAGGTAGTAGCCGGCGGCGGCGCATTCCCGGGCCATGTCGGCGTCCCCCGAGTAGCAGTGGAACACCGTCCGCTCGGGCGCGCCCTCCTCGCGCAGGATGCGCAGGACGTCGGCGTGGGCGTCGCGGTCGTGGATGACCAGGGCCTTGCCCTGCCGCTTGGCGATCTCGATGTGGGCGCGGAAGGAGCGCTCCTGCGCCGCCATCCCCTCGGGGCCGGTGCGGAAGTGGTCCAGGCCCGTCTCGCCGACCGCCTTGACGTGGCGGAGGGCGGCGAGCGCCTCGATCTCGGCGAGCGCGTCGTCGAGCGCGGCCTGGCCGCCGCCCGCCCGGGCCCCCTGCCGGGACCAGCCGTCGGGGTCCCCGTGGACGATGCGGGGTGCCTCGTTCGGGTGCAGGGCCACCGCCGCGTGGACGTTGTCGTACGCGGCGGCGGTCTCCGCGGCCCAGCGGGACCCCTTCACGTCGCAACCCACCTGGACCACGGTGGTCACGCCGACCGAGGCGGCCTTGGCCAGGCCCTCCTCGACGGTGCCGGACTGCATGTCCAGGTGGGTGTGCGAGTCGGCCACCGCCACCCGGAGGGGTTCGGGCAGCGGCGGCGGGGTGTCCCGGTCGTTCCGGTCGGCCTTGGAGGGAGCGCTCATACGGCCGATCTTATGACCGGCGCAGCCACCTCAGCAGGCGTGCGAGCGGACCCCTGCGCTCCTCCTCGGCGTCCACGGGGACGGGTCCGGGGGCGTCGTGCTGCGGCGCCTTGCGCTGCCTGGGCGGCCGGGGCTCGTTCGCGCCGGCCGGCACGGGGCCGGCGATGCCGGGGGCGATGCGGTGGTGGTAGAGCTTGTCGATCATGCCCAGTACCGAGGAGACCTGGCCCTCGCGCATGATCCGCACCACGTGACCGCCGCAGTTGTGGCAGGTCGGGTTCGACAGCGGCGACGGCACGCGCTCGCCGCCCGCCTTGTACATGATGAAGGGCTGGCCCTTGCCGTCGATGTGGTGCTCGATCTCGTACGCCTGCTCCCAGGAGTACCCGCACTTCATGCACGCGAAGGAGTAGGCCTCGTGCACGGTCTCCACGCCGGGTGCGGCGGCGCGGGCAGGGGCGGGTACTGCGGAAGCGGGGACGGGTGCCGAGGTGTCTGCGATCTCACTCATGCCAGCTCCTCTTGTTCCACTGGTGCCATTGCCAGTGGACGCCTCTGCGGGCAGGAGCGCATCAGGCCCTGTCTACTGTTGGACGGTCTTTGGGCGACTCATTCCCAAAGCGCCCGGTGCGCGGTCTGATCTTTGCTTTTCAGGTTAGCTCTTTACCGTCTTACAGCATCTTTTCAGCCGCATTCTTTGCCGCCACGACCGCGTCGAAGACCTCCCGCTTGGGTACTCCGACCTCGGCCGCGACCGCCGCAATGGCTTCTTTTCGACGCTCCCCGGCCTCCTCGCGCACCCGCACCCGGCGCACCAGCTCCTCGGCGTCCACATCGCCCGGCGCGGCCGCCGGGGCGCCCTCCACCACGATGGTGATCTCGCCGCGCACGCCCTCGGCGGCCCAGGCCGCCAGCTCGCCGAGCCCGCCGCGCATGACCTCCTCGTACGTCTTGGTCAGCTCGCGGCAGACGGCCGCGCGCCGGTCGGGGCCGAACACCTCGGCCATCGCGGCGAGGGTGTCGTCGAGGCGGTGCGGGGCCTCGAAGTAGACGAGGGTGCGCCGCTCGGCCCCGACCTCGCGCAGCCGGCCCAGGCGCTCGCCGGCCTTGCGGGGCAGGAAGCCCTCGAAGCAGAACCGGTCGACGGGCAGCCCCGACAGGGCGAGCGCGGTCAGCACCGCGGAGGGCCCGGGCACGGCGGTCACCTTGATGTCCTGCTCGACGGCGGCGGCCACGAGCCGGTAGCCGGGGTCGGAGACGGACGGCATGCCGGCGTCGGTGACCAGCAGCACGCGCTTGCCGTCGCGCAGCGCCTCGACCAGCTCCGGGGTGCGGGCCGATTCGTTGCCCTCGAAGTACGACACCACGCGCCCGGTGGTGTGCACGCCGAGCCCCTGGGTCAGCCGGCGCAGCCGCCGGGTGTCCTCGGCCGCGACGACGTCGGCCCGCTCCAACTCGGCGGCGAGCCGGGGCGGGGCGTCGGCGAGGTCGCCGATCGGGGTGCCGGCGAGCACGAGGACGCCTCCCGAACCGGAGGAGCCTTGCGGGCCGGAGGATCCGAGGGGGGCGGAGGGGGCGGGCTGCTCAGTCGTCACCCGTCCATCCTCTCAGCCGTCCCGCCCGCCACGTGCCCGGGCGGTCCGCGGTCCGCGGGCTCGGCGCTGGGGTTCGCACAGCCGCGTTCCCTACGATGACCCGGTGACCAGTACCGCGACGCCGCCGCCCAGCCCCGCGGGGGCCCCGCCCGCACCGTTCGCGGGGCGCGAAGAAGAGCCGTCCACCTGGCTGCGCCGCCTGCGCGGCTTCGGCTACGCGCCGCCCGCCGGCGCCCGGCGGCCCGACGTCCGCGCCCGCCTGGTGCCCCCGTACGCCCGCCCCTCCGCGCAGTTGTGGACGGCGCTCGGCATCCCCGCCTCCGCGGCCCGGACCTGGCAGCGCGTCATGGCCTGGGCGGGGCCGGTGGCGGTGGCACTGGTGGCCGGGGTGCTGCGGTTCGTGCACCTGGGCAGCCCGAAGGCCGTGATATTCGACGAGACGTACTACGCCAAGGACGCCTGGGCCACCATCCGGCAGGGGTACGAGGCGAGCTGGCCCAAGGACATCGACAAGGCGATCCTCGCCAACCCCGACGGCGTCGCCCTCCCCGCGGACCCCGGCTACGTGGTGCACCCGCCGGTCGGCAAGTGGGTCATCGGGCTCGGCGAGTGGATGTTCGGCTTCGACCCGTTCGGCTGGCGGTTCATGACCGCCGCGCTCGGCACGCTCTCGGTGCTGATGCTGTGCCGGATCGGGCGCCGCATGCTGCGCTCCACCTTCCTCGGCTGCCTGGCCGGAGCGCTGCTCGCGGTGGACGGCCTGCACCTGGTGATGAGCCGCACGGCCCTGCTCGACCTGGTGCTGATGTTCTTCGTGCTGGCCGCCTTCGGGTCGCTGCTGATCGACCGGGACCGGGCGCGGGCGCGGCTCGCGGCCGCCCTCCCGGTGGACGCCGAGGGGCGGACCCGTGCGGACGCGGTGATCGCCGAGACGCTGCGGCTGGGCTGGCGCCCGTACCGGATCCTCGCGGGCGTCTGCCTGGGCCTGGCCTTCGGCACGAAGTGGAACGGTGCCATCGCGCTGGCCTTCTTCGGCGTGCTGACGGTGCTGTGGGACGCCGCCGCGCGGCGCACCGCGGGCGCGGGCGCCCCGTACGCGGCGATGCTGCGCCGGGACGCGCTGCCCGGCTTCGTCTCGACGGTGCCGGTGGCGATCGCGGTGTACCTGGCCTCGTGGACGGGCTGGATCCTGAGCCCGGACGACGGCCGGGGCGGGTACTTCCGCGACTGGGCCGCCAAGCAGGACCAGCACAGCTCCCTGTCGTTCCTGCCGGAGTGGCTGCGCAGCCTGTGGCACTACGAGACCGAGGTGTACAAGTTCCACGTGGGCCTGACGTCGGGGCACACCTACGAGTCGAACCCGTGGAGCTGGCTGGTCCTGGGCCGGCCCGTCTCCTATTTCTACGAGTCCCCCGAACCCGGCACGGACGGCTGCCCGGCGACCGCGGCCGGCAAGTGCGCCCGCGAGGTGCTGGCGCTGGGCACGCCGCTGCTGTGGTGGGCGGGCTGCTTCGCTCTGCTGTACGTGCTGTGGCGGTGGTTCTTCCGCCGCGACTGGCGGGCGGGTGCGATCGCGTGCGCGCTGGGTGCGGGCCTGCTGCCCTGGTTCAACTACCAGGAGCGGACGATCTTCTACTTCTACGCGGTGGTGTTCGTCCCGTACCTGTGCCTGGCGGTGGCGATGATGGTCGGCGCACTGCTGGGCCCGGCGGGCTCCTCGGAGCGGCGGCGCGCGCTCGGCGCGATCGCGGCGGGCGTGCTGGTGCTGCTGATCATCTGGAACTTCATCTACTTCTGGCCGATCTACACCGGCCAGACCGTCCCGATGGACACCTGGCGCGGCCGCATGTGGCTGGACAGCTGGGTGTAGCGGCGCAGACGAGGGCCCCGGCGCCGGACGGCGCCGCCGGATGGCGCTGCGCGCGTCGCCGACATCGGTTTCCGGCCGATCCGTGTGGCCTGTCCGGTATCCGTGTGTGCATTGCCTGCGGACGGCGCGTAAGGTCCGCACCAGGAGATCTTTGAACACGTTCAGAGATCCGGGGGATCCTGGGGAGGATGTTCACGTGAACGGGGCAGCCAAAGGGGCCGTCGTCGGCGGGGTGTTCCTCGCGATGCTCGGCGGGGCCGGGTACGGGGTGTACGCGCTGGTCGACGGCGCCGGCAGCGGGCACGGCGGCGGCGCGGGCGCCGACCGCACCGTCCAGAGCGCGAAGGGCGGCGGCCCGGTCACCGACGAGGAGGCCGCCCGCACCGCCAAGGCCTTCCTCGCCGCCTGGGCCGCGGGCCACGACCGCGAGGCCGCCGAGCTCACCAACAACACCCAGGCCGCGCAGAGCGCCGTGGCCGACTACCGGGCCGCGGCGCACGTGTCGAAGGCCGTGATCACCCCGGGCGCCCCGACGGGAGCGACCGTCCCGTTCACGGTGGCCGCCGAGATCACCTACGAGGGGGTGACCAAGCCCCTGGCCTACAGCTCCCGGCTGACCGTCGTACGCGGCGTGACCAGCGGGAAGGCGCTCGTCGACTGGCAGCCGTCGGTGATCCACCCGCAGCTCGGCAAGGACGAGAAGCTGCGCGCGGGCGCACCGGCCGCCCCGCCGGTGAAGGCCGTCGACCGCAACGGCGAGGAGCTCACCGCCGAGAAGTACCCCTCGCTCGGACCGGTCCTCGACCAGCTCCGCCAGACGTACGGGGCGAAGGCGGGCGGCAAGGGCGGGGCCGAGCTGTGGATCGAGCCGGCCGGGCAGGGCGCGCCGCGGCGGACGCTGCTGACGCTGGCGGAGGGCGAGCCGAGCACGCTGCGGACCACCCTGGACGCGACGGTCCAGGCCGCGGCCGAGAAGGCCGTCGCCCGCTACCCCGAGGCCTCGGTCGTCGCGGTCAAGCCGAGCAGCGGGCACGTCCTGGCCGTCGCCAACCACCGCAAGGACGGCTTCAACGCGGCCATGGAGGGCGCCCGCGCCCCCGGCTCCACGATGAAGATCGTGACCGCGGCGATGCTGATCGACCGCGGCCGGGCGGGGGCCGACCAGCCGGCGCAGTGCACGAAGGAGGCCTCCTGGGGCGGCCGCTCCTTCCACAACCTCAACCACTTCGACCTGCCCGGGGACGCGCCGTTCGCGACGGCCTTCGCCCGCTCCTGCAACACCGCCTTCATCAAGCGGATCGACGACGTGAACGACGACGCGGCGCTGGCCAAGGAGGCCCGCGAGGTCTTCGGGATCGGGCTGGACTGGAAGACCGGCGTCCGGTCCGCCGACGGCAAGGTGCCGGAGGCGACGGGCGCGGGGGCGGCGGCCGAGTACATCGGGCAGGGCCAGATCACCATGAACCCGCTCAACGTCGCCTCGATCACGGCCACGGCGCGCACGGGCGTCTTCCGGCAGCCGGTGCTGGTGGACGCGGACCTCGACGGGCGGCCCCTCGCCCAGGCCGCCCGGGCGATGAAGCCGTCGGTGACGCAGCAGCTGGTCCGGATGATGCGGCAGACGGCCGCGAACGGGACGGCCGCGGAGGTGATGAGCGGGGTGCGCGGCTCCGACAAGGGAGCCAAGACCGGTTCGGCGGAGGTCGACGGGGCCGGCAGCCCGGACAGCTGGTTCACGGGATACAGCGGCGACGTCGCCGCGGCCGCCATGGTCGAGGGCGGCGGTCACGGCGGCGACGCGGCGGGCCCGATCGTGGCGGCCGTCCTCAACTCCTGACCGGCCGCGCCGCCCCCGCCCCCGCACCCCCGCTCCCCGGGGGCCCGTACCCAGGCGGGAGTGAGTACGTGCGCTCTGTCGGCGCGGCCCCGGGGGCGGGAGGGTGCAGGCATGGGGAACAACGTCAGGGCGATGGCCGCGGCCACGCCCGTCTCGCGCGACCGGTACGTCGATCTGCTGCGCGTCGCCTCGCTCGGCACCGTCGTGCTCGGGCACTGGCTGATGGCCGCGGTCAGCAGCGCGGGGATAGGCAACCTGCTCGCGGTCCTGCCCGGCCTGCAGGTGCTGACCTGGGGACTCCAGGTCATGCCGGTGTTCTTCTTCGTCGGCGGGTTCTCCCACGCCCTGTCCTACCGGTCACTGGAGCGGAAGGCCGCCGGCGCCCCCGTGTACGCCGCCTTCCTGCGCGGCCGGCTGCGGCGGCTGCTGCGCCCCACCCTCGTGTTCGTGCTGGTGTGGACCGCGGGGGCGCTCGCCGTGCAGGCCGCCGGCCGGGGCGACGGCCGGCTCACCGCCGCCGCCCTGCGGATGGTCACCCAGCCCCTGTGGTTCATCGGGATCTACCTCGCCATGGTGGCCTTCACCCCGCCGCTGCTCCGGCTGCACCGCCGGTGGGGCTGGGCCGCCTTCGGGCTGCTCGCCGGCGCGGCCGCCGCCGTCGACGTGCTCCGGTTCGCGCTCGGCGTGCCCTACGCCGAGTTCCTGAACTTCGCCTTCGTCTGGCTAGCCGTGCACCAGCTCGGCTTCCTGCGCGCCGACGGCCGGATCACCCGCCCCGCCGCCCTCGCCGCCGCCGGGCTGGCCGGCGCCGTGCTGCTCGTCGCGTACGGGCCGTACCCGCTGTCCATGGTCGGGATGCCCGGCGAGAAGGTGTCCAACATGGCCCCGCCGACTCTCGCCCTGCTCTGCCACGGCATGTGGCTCGTCGGCGCCGTGCAGCTGCTGGCCGGCCCGGCGCGGCGCCTGCTGGCCCGGCCCCGCGTCTGGCGGGGCGTCGTCGCCGCCAACGGGATCGCCATGACCGCCTTCCTCTGGCACCTGACCGCCATGCTCGCCGTGTACGCCGCCCAGATCTCCCTCGGGCTCCGGCTGCCCGAGCCGGCCTCGGCCGCCTGGTGGGCGCAGGTACCGGTGCGGCTGCTCCTCGCGGCGGCCCTGACCGGCCTGCTGGTGGCGGTGTTCCGCCGCTTCGAAGCCCCGGCGGCGACCCCGCCCGCCCTCGGCTCCCGGCCCCGCTCCGGGCCCCGCGCCGCCGCCGGGACCGTGCTCAGCCTGCTGGGCGTCCTCGGCCTGTCCATGACCGGCCTCGGGGGCCTCTTCGAGGGCCACACCGCCACGCTCGTCGCCCTGCCCGTCACCGCGCCCGCCGCGATCGCGATGGCACTCGGCGGCTGGTGCCTGGTGGAACGATCCGCCCCGGCGCGGAGCGTTAGGCTGAGGGGCTGATCCACACCCTTTCCCTGGAGCGCGTCTGATGGCCGTCAACCTGGTCAATGTCGAGGCAGTCAGCAAGGTGTACGGCACCCGTGCCCTGCTCGACGGCATCTCCCTCGGCGTGTCCGAGGGGGACCGGATCGGTGTCGTCGGCCGCAACGGCGACGGCAAGACCACCCTCATCCGGATGCTGGCCCGCCTGGAGGAGCCCGACTCCGGCCGCGTCACCCAGAGCGGCGGCCTGCGCATGGGCGTCCTCACCCAGCACGACTCCCTCGACCCCGCCGCCACGATCCGCCACGAGATCATCCGGGACATGGCCGACCACGAGTGGGCCGGCAACGCCAAGATCCGCGACATCCTGACCGGCCTGTTCGGCGGCCTGGACCTGCCCGGCTTCACCCTCGGCCTCGACACCGTCATCGGCCCGCTCTCCGGCGGCGAGCGCCGCCGCATCGCGCTCGCCAAGCTGCTCATCGAGGACCAGGACCTGATCGTCCTCGACGAGCCCACCAACCACCTCGACGTCGAGGGCATCTCCTGGCTGGCCCGCCACCTCCAGGAGCGCCGCTCCGCACTCGTCTGCGTCACCCACGACCGCTGGTTCCTCGACCAGGTCTGCACCCGCATGTGGGACGTCCAGCGCGGCTCGGTCTACGAGTACGAGGGCGGCTACAGCGACTACGTCTTCGCCCGCGCCGAACGCGAGCGCATCGCCGCCACCGAGGAGGCCAAGCGGCAGAACCTGATGCGCAAGGAGCTGGCCTGGCTGCGCCGCGGCGCGCCCGCCCGCACCTCCAAGCCGCGCTTCCGCATCGAGGCCGCCAACGCCCTCATCGCGGACGTGCCGGAGCCGCGCGACACCTCCGAGCTGATGCGCTTCGCCAACGCCCGCCTCGGCAAGACCGTGTTCGACCTCGAGGACGTCACCGTCCAGGCCGGCCCCAAGACGCTGCTCAAGCACCTCACCTGGCACCTGGGCCCCGGCGACCGCATCGGCCTCGTCGGCGTCAACGGCGCCGGCAAGACCTCCCTGCTGCGGGCCCTCGCCGAGGCCGCCCGCACCCAGGGCGAGATCCAGCCCGCCGCCGGCACCGTCACCGTCGGCAAGACGGTCAAGCTGGCCTACCTCTCCCAGGAGGTCGGCGAACTCGACCCGTCCCTGCGGGTCCTGGAGGCCGTGCAGCGCGTACGCGACCGCGTCGACCTCGGCAAGGGCCGCGAGATGACGGCCGGCCAACTGTGCGAGCAGTTCGGCTTCACCAAGGAGAAGCAGTGGACGCCCGTCGGCGACCTCTCCGGCGGCGAGCGCCGCCGCCTGCAGATCCTGCGGCTGCTGATGGACGAGCCCAACGTCCTGTTCCTCGACGAGCCCACCAACGACCTCGACATCGAGACGCTCACCCAGCTGGAGGACCTCCTCGACGGCTGGCCGGGCTCGATGATCGTCATCTCCCACGACCGGTTCTTCATCGAGCGCACCACCGACACGGTGATGGCGCTGCTCGGCGACGCGACCCTGCGGATGCTGCCCCGCGGCCTCGACGAATACCTGGAGCGCCGCCGGAAGATGATCGAGGCGGCCGCCCCGGCGCCCGCCCCGGCCCCGGCCAAGTCGGCCTCCGCGGGGGACCAGCGGGCCGCGAAGAAGGAGCTGGCGAAGATCGAGCGCCAGCTCAACAAGATGGCGGACCGCGAGACGAACCTGCACGCCCAGATCGCCGAGAACGCCACCGACTTCGAGAAGGTCGCCAAGCTCGACGCGGAGCTGCGCGAACTCATCTCGGACCGCGACGAGTTGGAGATGCGCTGGCTGGAGCTGGCCGAGGAGGCGTAGGGGCCGCCCGCGCCGCGCGGGCCAACTGGCCCGATAACGGCGCTGTCACGGGCCGGTCCGCCCTTGGGAACAGGGGTGCGACCGGCCCGTTGTGCGTCGGCCGGCAGTGATACAAAGGTGATCCCCCCGACCGCCCGCACGCCGAAGGTACGCGCTGATGACCGAGCCGCCCCAGCCGCCGAACCAGCCGTCCGCGCCGTCCGGTTACGGCCACCTTCCCGGCCCGCCGCAGCCGGGGTACGGCATGCCCCCGCAGGGCCCCAACCCGTACGCGCAGGCGCCGACGCAGCCCATGGGGCAGGTGGGGTACGGGTTCCCGCCGCCCGGGAGCGCGCCCGGAGCCCCGCACGGCCAGGGCACCCCGCCGAAGCGGAAGACCGCAGCCATCGTCGCGGCCGCCGTGGCCGGCGCGCTCGTGCTCGGCGCCGGCGCCTGGTTCGCGTTCGGCTCCGGCGGCCCGGACGGGCCCGCCCGGCCGGCGGCGCAGGGCTCCGCCCCCGCCGACGGCAAGCCCACCGGCTCCCCGGACAAGGGCGACGGCAGCGGCAACGGCGCGAAGGACTCCGAGGACCTCAACGCCGGCCGCAAGCAGGGCGAGGACAAGGTCCTGTGGCTGAAGACCGCCAAGATCGACGGCCCCGGCATGGGCGTCGACTCCGAGGGCCAGTGGGTCGTCGGCGACACCGTCGTCAAGAGCGCGTGGAAGAGCCTCACCGCCTACGCGGCCGCCGACGGCAAGCAGCAGTGGACCCTGTCCTTCCCCGCCCCGATCTGCTCCGTCACCCGCCAGACCACCGCCGACGCCAAGACCGTCGTCATGTACAAGGACGGCGAGTCCGACAGCGCCACCTGCAACCAGATGCGGCTGGTCGACCTCAAGGCGGGCAAGGAGGGCTGGTCCAAGGAGGTCCCCAAGGAGGGCCTCTTCGACATCATGACCAGCCCCTCCCTCGGCATCGCCGGCGACACCGTCGCCGTCAGCCGCAGCGGCACCGCCAGCGCCTTCAGGATCGGCACCGGCGAGAAGCTGTTCGGCAGCGCGAACGCCGAGGGCTGCAAGCCCGACGCGTACGTGGCGCACCAGAGCAGGATGATCTCCGTCAACACCTGCTACGACGAGGACCTCAGCGCGGAGGTCTCCGACGCCGACCCGGTCACCGGCAAGCGGACCTGGACCTACAGGCTCCCCGCCAAGTACAAGGTGACCGCCGTCTACTCGCTCGACCCGATCGTCCTCGACGTCGGCAACGAGGAGAAGAAGGAGCGCTCCATCGTGGTCCTCGGACCCGACGGCAAGCAGCGCGCCACCGTCAGCGGCGAGGGGACCTTCGCCACCGAGTGCACCAACGGCCTCTTCCGCTCCGTCCAGGTCTGCGAGTCCACCGTCGTCGACGGCGGCACCCTCTACATGCCGACCGCCCCGGAGTCCGGCAAGGCGAACGAGATCGTCGCCTTCGACCTGGCCACCGGCAAGGCCAAGTGGCGCACCCCGGCGGGCGAAGGCCGCACCCTCGTCCCGCTCAAGGCCGAGAACGGGCAGCTGATCGCCTACCGCAAGGCCGCTGCCGGCCAGGGCGGCGAGGTCGTGGCCTTCCCGGCCGCCGGCGGCGAGCCCACCGCGCTCCTGCGCAACCCCTCCGGCGCCGCCGCTCCGATCGAGAGCTCGTTCTACGACCCGAAGATCGACTACGTGGGCGGCCACCTCTACATCTCCGCCTCCCGCCTGCTCGCCAAGGGCACGGACGAGAAGCTCCTGATGGTCTTCGGCAAGTGAACGAGTCCACCGAGCCGCCCACCGAGAGGCAGTAGCAACCGATGAGTACCCCGCCGCCCCCCCACCAGCCGCCCGCCGGCGGTTTCGGAGCGCCGCAGGATCCCCCGCCGGGCGGGTTCGGCGCGCCGCCGCCGGTGCCGCCCGCGCCGCCGGCCGCCCCGCAGCAGCCGCCGCTGCCGCCCGCGGCCCCGCAGCAGCCGCCCGCACCCCCGGCCGCGCCGCCCGCGCCCGCCGGACCTGCGGGCCCGCAGCAGGCGCAGCCCGCGTACGGCTACCCCCAGCAGGGCTACGGCTATCCGCAGCAGGGCGCCCCGGGCCCCTACGGCGCCCCCACCGCCCCGATGCAGGCCGCCCAGCCCATGGCGGCCCCGCCCGCCGGCGGCGGCAACCAGAAGAAGACCCAGCTGATGATCATCGGTGCGGCGGCGCTCGCCGTCGTCCTGATCGTCGCCGGCGGCCTCTGGTACGCCTCGGGCGACGGCGGCGGCAGCGAACCCGAGGCCAAGGGCGGCAGCACGGCCACCAACACCCCGGCCGGCGGCGGCGGCTCGGAGAAGGTGCCCGCCAGCACCAAGAGCCGGCCGCTGTTCAACCAGCCGAGCCCGACACCCGACGACATCGTCTCCGTCCCCGGCTCCTGGCTGACCGACTCGGTGTACGTCAAGACCGACATCGGCAAGGTCGTCGGCTACAACCTCGTCGACGGCGGCAAGAAGTGGGAGCTGCCCTTCCCCGGCGAGATCTGCGGCGCGACCAAGCACGTCAGCGACAACAAGTCCGCGGTGCTGTTCCGGGCGGTCCAGCCGACCCCCGAGAACAAGTACCCCCAGTGCACCGAGGTCGGCGTCATCGACCTGAACGCCGGCAAGCTCGTCTGGCAGGGCAACGCCAAGGGCAGCGCCACCGGCGACAAGCCCGCCGACCTCGAAGAGGTCACCATCAGCGGCCAGACGGTGGCCGCGGCGGGCCTGCGCGGCGGTGCCGCCTGGAACCTCGCCGACGGCAAGCCCCTGTGGGGGCCGAAGCTCGACGCCGACAACTGCCACGACGAGGGCTACGCGGGCGGCGAGGCCCTCGCCGTCATCCGCAAGTGCGGCTCCATCGGCAACCAGACCGTCCTCGCCCAGAGCCTGGACGCGAAGACCGGCGCGGTCACCGCCTCGTACAAGCTCTCCGAGGGCGTCGAGGACGCCTCGATCATCTCCACCAAGCCGCTGGTCGTCGCCGCCGACGTCGGCAAGACCGCCAAGAACGCCACCGGCATCAGCGACCTGTTCGTCGTCGACGCCAAGGGCGAGCTGAAGGCGCGCATCTCGATGGCCTCCGGCAACCTCGGCGGCAAGTGCAGCGTCACCTACGTCGAGAAGTGCACCAACATCGTCGTCGGCAACGGCAAGGTGTACGTGCCCTCGATCCCGCACCAGGGCGGCGACTCCGACCTGGGCCGCACCAACGAGCTGCTCTCCTTCGACCTGGAGACCGGCAAGCAGACCAACGACAAGGCCGACGCGGGCGAGCGCTACACCATCTACCCGCTGCGCATGGACGGTCCCAACGTCATCGCCTACAAGGTCCCCCCGTACGACAAGGGCGGCCAGGTCGTCTCCATCGACGGCACGACGATGAAGGAGACCCTGCTGATGCAGAACCCCGGGGACAAGGCCAGCCGCACCGTCGAGACGGCCTACTCGCCGGACTACTCCGAGATCCGCTACCACAACGGCAAGCTCTTCCTGGCGCGCACGAACGTCAGGAAGCCCTACTCGCCGGGCGAGCAGGAGTACCTCTTCGCCTCCTACACCGCCGGCTGAGCCGGAACACCCGGCCGTCCCGCGGTCACCCGAGCCCCCGGAAGGTCCGCCTTCCGGGGGCTTTCGCGCGGTATCCGCCGCGGACCGTCGAACAAGCGTGTAGCTTGCCGGGGCAGAAGGGTCGGGGGTGGGAGCCCAATGGGCGTACGGGTCATGGTGGTCGACGAGCACCGGCTGCTGGCCGAGGCGCTCGCCTCGGCCCTGAAGCTGCGCGGACACCGGGTCCTCGCCGCCGCCGCGCCGGCGGCGGGCGCCGCCGAGCTGGTCATCAGCCGGGCGCCGGAGGTGTGCCTGCTGGGCACGGCGACCCCGGCGGAGCCGGGGGTCTTCGAACCGGTCGTCCGCATCAAGCGGGAGCGGCCGCAGATCGCGGTCGTGGTCCTCGGCCCGGTGCCGAGCCCGCGCGGGATCGCGGCGGCCTTCGCCGCGGGCGCCTGCGGGTACGTGCGCCAGGACGAGCGGATCGAGGGCGTCGAGCGGGCCCTGGCCAAGGCGCGGGCGGGCGAGGCGGCGGTCTCCCCGCAGCTGCTGCAGGGGGCCTTCGCGGAGCTGCTGAACCCGGCGGTCCAGCCGGACGACGAGGGCAGCCGGCTGCTGCGGCTGCTCACCCCGCGCGAGGTGGAGGTGCTGGTCCGGGTCGCCGAGGGCGAGGACACCCGGCTCATCGCGGCGGGCATGGAGATCGCCCCGAGCACGGCGCGCACGCACGTGCAGCGGGTCCTGATGAAACTGGGCGTGGGCTCCCGGCTGGAGGCGGCCGCCCTGGCCGCCCGGACGGGTCTGCTGGAGCGGGCCGCGCTGCCGCGGACGGACGCCGATTTCCCCGGAGGGCCGTAATCCGGTATGCCAGTGGGCGGCACGTGCACGCATCGCGCGTGCGTTCCCCCGTGAGAGGCAGCAGACGAGTGAGCAAGACGACGGCGTCTTCGAAGTACATGGTCACCGGCGGTGCCGGCTACGTCGGCAGTGTCGTCGCGGCCCACCTCCTGGAAGCCGGCCACGAGGTCACCGTCCTCGACGACCTCTCCACCGGCTTCCGCGAGGGCGTCCCGGCCGGGGCGGCGTTCATCGAGGGCCGGATCCAGGACGCCGCGCAGTACCTGGACCCCTCCTACGACGCAGTGCTGCACTTCGCGGCGTTCTCCCAGGTCGGCGAGTCGGTCGCCAACCCGGCGAAGTACTGGGACAACAACGTCGGCGGCACCCTGGCCCTGCTGAACGCCATGCGCGGGGCGGGCGTACGCAAGCTGGTCTTCTCCTCCACCGCGGCCACGTACGGCGAGCCCACCGAAGGCCTGCTGACCGAGGCCTCGGCCACCCGGCCCACCAACCCCTACGGCGCCTCCAAGCTGGCCGTGGACCACATGATCGCCGGCGAGTGCGCGGCACACGGCGTGGCCGCGGTCTCGCTGCGCTACTTCAACGTCGCGGGCGCCTACGGCCGGTACGGCGAGCGACACGACCCCGAGACGCACCTGATCCCGCTGGTGCTCCAGGTGGCCCTGGGCGAGCGGGCGGCGATCTCGGTGTTCGGCGAGGACTACCCGACGCCCGACGGCACCTGCATCCGCGACTACATCCACGTGGCCGACCTGGCGGAGGCCCACCTGGCCGCGCTGGCGGCGGCCACCCCCGGCGAGCACCTGATCTGCAACCTGGGCAACGGGGCCGGCTTCTCGGTCCGCGAGGTCATCGAGACCGTCCGCAAGGTCACGGGCCACGAGATCCCGGAGGTCGTCGCGGAGCGCCGCGCCGGCGACCCGGCGGTCCTCGTCGCCTCGGCGCGGGCCGCGCACGACAGGCTCGGCTGGACCCCGTCCCGCCCCGACCTCACGGGCATCATCACCGACGCGTGGAACTTCACCCGCGCCCTGCGTTCCTGACGCCCCGCCGCCCGCGTGCACCGCGGGCCCCGCGCACCCCGTGCCGTCCGCGCCCCCCGCACCCCCGTCGTGCGGGGGGCGCGGTGCGTGCGCGGGGGGTGCGCGGGGGAGTGCGCGCCGGGGGCGGCGCAAGGCCGCCGGGCGCGGTGCGGGGGCGCGGGCCGCGGACGGAGCGCCCTGGGCGGGCGCGGTGCGCGGGCGCCCGGCGTGCACACGCCGGGTGAAATGCACCCCGTGCAACTGCCCGGGGCACCTCCCGGGCGGGACGCCGTCTTCCGGACCCCGCGACGGTCGAATTCGCGCCACGGCAGAGCGCCTTGGGGGCCGTCCAGCCGGAAAACCGCTCGGAAAACTTCTGCTATTCGGCCAACCGCGGGCCGCCCCCCGCTCTACGCTGATGCGTGACACCGGTGGGGGCCGGTGTTGATTCAGGGGTCGAGACACGCCGGGTACGGCGTCCGGTCCGGGGTAGTGCAGAGATGTCTCGGCGGCGGCCGCGGCGACTGCGGATCACCACCGGTCCGGGCGCCGTACCCGCAGTCGTCCGTTCCCCGACCCTTGGGGGTTTTGTGGTTCGCATCCGAGTTCTCGTGGTCGACGACCACCGCATCTTCGCCGAGTCGCTCGCCGCAGCGCTCGCGGCCGAGCCCGATGTCGACGTGTCCGCGGCCGGCAGCGGCCCCGCCGCCCTGCGCTGCCTGGAGCGCGCAGTGGCCGAGGGCCGCCGCTTCGACGTGCTCCTGGTCGATGCCGACCTCGGCGCCTCCGCCGGGTCGGTGCCGGCCCAGCGCACCTCGGGCTCCGGGCCGCCACCGCCGTCCGGCGCCGACGGGATCGCGCTGGTCGCGGGCGTACGGGGCTCCCACCCCGCCGTCCGCACCGTCGTCCTCGCCGAGCGCGACGACCCGCGCCGGGCCGCGATCGCCCTCCAGGCGGGCGCCTCCGGCTGGGTGGCGAAGGACTGCTCGCTCTCCCGGCTGCTGGCCGTGATCCGCGGCGTGCTGCGCGAGGAGACCCACCTGCCGCCCGCCCTGCTGACCGGGGTGCTGCGGGAGTTGACGGCCGCACGCAAGCACCGCAGCGACAGCGAGCGGCTCGTGGAGTCCCTCACCCCGCGCGAGCACGAGGTGCTGCGGTGCATGGTGGCGGGGCTGGGCCGCAAGGACGTCGCGGCCCGGCTGTTCCTGTCCCCGCACACGGTCCGCACGCACATGCAGAACGTGCTGGGCAAGCTGGGCGTGCACTCCACGCTCGCCGCGGTGGCGCTGGCCCGGCGGGCGGGCGTACGGCCGGCGGAGCTAGCCGGGGACGTTGTCGAACGGAGCGGTCAACTGGCGTAGGAGGGCGGCGAGATCGGCGCGCTGGGCCTGGGAGAGCTGGGCCAGGATCGCCCGCTCCTGGTCCAGCAGCCCGGCGAGGGCCTGGTCCGCGCGGTCACGGCCCTCCGGGGTCAGCCGGACCAGGACCCCGCGCCGGTCGTTGGGGTCGGGCAGCCGCTCGACGAGGCCCTTCTTGGCGAGCCGGTCGATGCGGTTGGTCATGGTTCCGGAGGTGACCAGGGTCTGGGTCAGCAACTGGCCGGGGGAGAGCTGGTAGGGCGCGCCGGCGCGCCGCAGGGAGGTCAGCACGTCGAACTCCCACGGCTCCAGGCCGTGCTCGGAGAAGGCCAGCCTGCGGGCGCGGTCGAGGTGGCGGGCGAGCCTGCTCACGCGGCTCAGCACTTCGAGCGGTTCCACGTCGAGGTCAGGGCGTTCCCGCCGCCATGCCGCGACCAATCGGTCGACCTCGTCCTCCATGCCGATCAGTGTAAGGGGTCTGTCGATGTGAAGTCTCTTGAATTCGAGATTCCAGGAGGTGTATATCTTGAAAACGTGAATCTCGATATCAAGATATATTTCGTGCACCGATGGGCATGGAGGGGGCCGGAACCGCTTCCGCTTCCGCCCGACCCGCCAGCAGGGAGGTTCGAACATGCATTCCGATATCGCAGCGTCGGCCGGCATCCCCACGGCCACCACCCACGCCGCCCCCACCTGGGACCCCCAGCAGTACCTGCGGCACTCAGGACACCGAACCCGGCCCTTCCTCGACCTCTTGAACCGCATACCCGAACTCCCCACCCGCCCCGCCCGCATCGCCGACCTCGGCTGCGGCCCCGGCAACGTCACCGCCCTGCTCGCCGAACGCTGGCCCGAGGCCCACATCACCGGCTTCGACCTCTCCCCGGAGATGCTGCGCCGCGCCGACGCCGAGCACGCGGGACGCACCCCGGGCGGCGGCACCCTCGACTTCCGGCCCGCGGACATCGCCGGCTGGCTCCCCGAGGAGCCCTATGACCTGATCGTCTCCAACGCCGCGCTCCAGTGGGTCCCGAGCCACCCCGGCTCCTTCGCCGCCTGGATCAACGCCCTGCGCCCCGGCGGCACCTTCGCCTTCCAGATCCCCGGCAACTTCACCGCACCCAGCCACGCCCTGCTCGCCCGGCTCTGCGACAGCCCGCGCTGGCGCGACCGGCTCGCCGGGCACGGCGCCCGCTACATCCACACCCTCGAACCCGCCGAGTACCTCGCCCGGCTCACCGAGCTGGGCTGCGCCGCCGACACCTGGGAGACCACCTACTTCCAGCTGCTGGCCGGCACCGACCCGGTCCTGGACTGGGTCAAGGGAACCGCCCTGCGGCCCGTGCTGACCGCCCTGGGGGACGACCACAAGGCCGTGGAGGACTTCCTCGCCGAGTACCGCGACCTGCTGCGCGCCGCCTACCCGCCCGGGCCGCGCGGCACCGTCTTCCCCTTCCGCCGCATCTTCGCCGTCGCCGTGAAGGAGCACTGACCTTGCTGACCGCCGTCGACCACGTCCAGCTCGCCGCGCCGCCCGGCTCGGAGGACCGGCTCCGCGCGTACACCCGGTTCCTCGGCACGGCCGAGATCCCCAAGCCAGCCGTCCTCGCCGCCCGCGGCGGCTGCTGGTTCGCCGCCGGAGCCGTACAGCTCCGCCTCGACGTCGAGGAGGACTTCCGCCCCGCCCGCACGGCGCACCCTGGGCTGCGGGTGACGGGGATCGAGGAGTACGCCCGCAGACTCGAAGAGCGCGGGGCCGCCGTCGTCTGGAACGACGACCTGCCGGGGCACCGCCGCTTCTCCTCCGAGGACCCCGTCGGCAACCGGATCGAATTCCCGGAACCCCTCGGCCCGCCGGCCGGCGGCCACCCCAACGGCTGACGGCGCACACGACGGCGCCCCGCCCCCGCGCGCTGCGGGGGCGGGGCGCCGCCGTCGCCCGGCCCTGCGCGGGCCGGCTCAGCTCTTGCGGTGGCCCACCAGGCGCGGCTTCGACTCCAGGCCGTCCAGCCCGTGCCAGGCCAGGTTCACCAGGTGCGCCGCGACCTCCGCCTTCTTCGGCCGGCGCACGTCCAGCCACCACTGCCCGGTCAACGCCACCATCCCGACCAGCGCCTGCGCGTACAGCGGGGCCAGCTTCGGATCGAAGCCCCGCGCCTTGAACTCCAGGCCCAGGATGTCCTCGACCTGCGTGGCGATGTCACTGATCAGCGACGCGAACGTGCCCGTCGACTGCGCCACCGGCGAATCCCGCACCAGGATCCGGAAGCCGTCCGTGTAGGACTCGATGTAGTCCAGCAGTGCGAAGGCAGCCTGCTCCAGCAGCTCCCGCGGATGGCCGGCCGTCAGCGCGCCCGTCACCATGTCCAGCAGCTGGCGCATCTCCCGGTCCACCACCACCGCGTACAGGCCCTCCTTGCCGCCGAAGTGCTCGTACACCACCGGCTTGGAGACACCGGCCTTCGCCGCGATCTCCTCCACCGAGGTGCCCTCGAAGCCCTTCTCGGCGAACAGGGCGCGGCCGATGTCCAGCAGTTGCTGGCGCCGCTCGGCGCCCGTCATCCGGACCCGGCGGCCTCGCCGGGGCTTGTCGCTGCTGGAAACGCTGCCGTCGATCGCCACGTCCCCCATCATGCCGCGTTCGCGGCGTTTTCCCTGCGCCGGGCATCGATGCGGGACTCCGACGGCCAGCGCACGTCGGTGGCCCAGCCCGCCAGCTCGAACCAGCGGATCAGCCGGGCGCTGGAGTCGAGCTGCCCGCGCAGCACCCCGTGCCGGGCCGACGTCGGATCCGCATGGTGCAGGTTGTGCCAGGACTCCCCGCACGACAGCACCGCCAGCCACCACACGTTGCCCGAGCGGTCACGGGACTTGAACGGGCGCTTGCCGACCGCATGGCAGATCGAATTGATCGACCAGGTCACGTGGTGCAGCAGCGCCACCCGCACCAGGGACCCCCAGAAGAACGCCGTGAACGCACCCCACCACGACATCGTCACCAGGCCCCCCACCAGCGGCGGGAGCGCCAGCGACAGGGCCGTCCAGCCGACGAAGCCCCGCGAGATCCCGCGGATCACCGGATCCTTGATCAGATCCGGGGCGTACTTCTGCTGGTTGGTCTGCTCCTCGTCGAACAGCCACCCGACGTGCGCCCACACCAGGCCCTTCAGCAGGGCGGGAACCGTCTCGCCGAACCGCCACGGCGAATGCGGATCACCCTCGTGGTCGGAGAACTTGTGGTGCTTGCGGTGGTCCGCCACCCAGCGCACCAGCGGCCCCTCCACCGCCATCGACCCCATCACCGCCAGGGCGACCTTCAGCGGCCGCTTGGCCTTGAACGAGCCGTGCGTGAAGTGCCGGTGGAAGCCGACCGTGACGCCGTGGCAGGTCAGGAAGTACATGAACGCCATCAGCCCCAGGTCCAGCCAGCTCACCCCCCGGCCCCAGGCCAGCGGCACCGCCGCCAGCAGCGCCAGGAACGGCACGGTGATGAACAGCAGCAGCGCGACCTGCTCGACGGACCGTTTGCTCTCGCCGCCGAGCGTCGCGGACGGCACGGGGGAATCAGAGGGCGCGGACGTGCCCTCGAAGAGATCGGGACTGGTGGTCATGGGCGTCCCCAGGGGGTGAGGAGGAGGCAGGGACCCGGGCTACGGATGCGTAACCTACGGCAACGTAAGTATGGCAAAGCGGGAGCCCGCAGCAAGAGGACCACGACCCGGCCGCGCCGCGCCCACGGCCCGCCCGCACCGCCCCCGCACCCCCATCCTGCGCCGCCAGCCCGCCCCCTGCCATCGGGCCGCGCGCCGCCTGGTGAGACGGTCGCCGGCCGAACCGGCCGGACACCTATCCTGGTGTCGTCGGACAGCGCGGTCCGCACGGGCAGCCGAGCTGCGCACCAGATGGGGACACCCCCGGAGCCGATCCGGGACGGCGCCTCCGTGCACCCGGAGCGCACCCGGAGCCCACCTCCCCGTAGCGCTCGACCACTGCAAGGAGCCGCACCTGTGAGCAGTGCCGACCAGGCCTCCCCGGCCCAGGCCTCCACCCGGGCCCAGGCCCCGTCCACCGCCGACACCTCCGCCAACGCGGAGCTGCGCGCGGACATCCGCCGCCTCGGCGAACTCCTGGGCGAGACCCTCGTCCGCCAGGAGGGCCAAGAACTCCTCGACCTCGTCGAGCGCGTCCGCGCCCTGACCCGCACCGACGGCGAGGCCGCCGCCGCGCTGCTCGGCGACACCGACCTCGAGACCGCCGCCAAGCTCGTGCGCGCCTTCTCCACCTACTTCCACCTCGCCAACGTCACCGAGCAGGTGCACCGCGGCCGCGAACTGCGCGCCCACCGCGCCGCCGAGGGCGGCCTGCTGGCCCGCACCGCCGACATGCTCAAGGACGCCGACCCCCAGCACCTGCGCGAAACGGTCCGCAACCTCAACGTCCGGCCCGTCTTCACCGCACACCCCACCGAGGCCGCGCGCCGCAGCGTCCTGAACAAGCTGCGCCGCATCGCCGCCCTGCTGGAGGAACCCGCCTCCGGAGCCGGCGACCGCCGCCGCCACGACCTGCGCCTCGCCGAGAACATCGACCTCATCTGGCAGACCGACGAACTGCGCGTCGCCCGCCCCGAACCCGCCGACGAGGCCCGCAACGCCATCTACTACCTCGACGAGCTGCACGCCGGAGCCGTCGGCGACGTCCTCGAGGACCTCGCCGCCGAACTCCAGCGCGTCGGCGTCGAACTGCCCCCCGGCACCCGCCCCCTCACCTTCGGCACCTGGATCGGCGGCGACCGCGACGGCAACCCCAACGTCACCCCCGAGGTCACCCGCGAGGTGCTGATCCTCCAGCACGAACACGGCATCACCGACGCCCTCGAACAGATCGACTACCTGCGCGGACTGCTCTCCAACTCCATCCGCTACACCGGCGCCACCGAGGAGCTCCTCTCCTCCCTGCAGGCCGACCTCGAACGCCTCCCCGAGATCAGCCCCCGCTACAAGCGGCTGAACGCCGAGGAGCCGTACCGCCTGAAGGTCACCTGCATCCGCCAGAAGCTCCTCAACACCCGCCAGCGCCTCGCCAAGGGCACCCCCCACGAAGAGGGCCGCGACTACCTCGGCACCTCCGAGCTGCTGACCGACCTCACCCTCGTCCAGACCTCGCTGCGCGAGCACCGCGGCGCGCTCTTCGCCGACGGCCGCATGGACCGCACCATCCGCACCATCGCCGCGTTCGGCCTGCAGCTCGCCACGATGGACGTACGCGAGCACGCCGACGCCCACCACCACGCCCTCGGCCAGCTCTTCGACCGGCTCGGCGAGGAATCCTGGCGCTACGCCGACATGCCGCGCGACTACCGCCAGAAGCTCCTGGCCAAGGAGCTCCGCTCCCGCCGGCCCCTCGCCCCCACCCCGGCACCCCTGGACGCAGCCGGACAGAAGACCCTCGGCGTCTTCTTCACCATCAAGGACGCCTTCGAGAAGTTCGGCCCCGAAGTCATCGAGTCCTACATCATCTCCATGTGCCAGGGCGCCGACGACGTCTTCGCCGCCGCCGTCCTCGCCCGCGAAGCCGGACTCATCGACCTGCACGCCGGCTGGGCCAAGATCGGCATCGTGCCTCTCCTGGAGACCACCGACGAACTGCGCGCCGCCGACGTCATCCTCGACGACATGCTCGCCGACCCCTCCTACCGGCGCCTGGTCTCCCTGCGCGGCGACGTCCAGGAAGTCATGCTCGGCTACTCCGACTCCTCCAAGTTCGGCGGCATCACCACCAGCCAGTGGGAGATCCACCGCGCCCAGCGCCGCCTGCGCGACGTCGCCCACCGCCACGGCGTGCGCCTGCGCCTCTTCCACGGCCGCGGCGGCACCGTCGGCCGCGGCGGCGGCCCCTCCCACGACGCGATCCTCGCCCAGCCCTGGGGCACCCTGGAAGGCGAGATCAAGGTCACCGAACAGGGCGAGGTCATCTCCGACAAGTACCTCGTGCCCTCCCTGGCCCGCGAGAACCTGGAGCTGACCGTCGCGGCCACCCTGCAGGCCTCCGCCCTGCACACCCGGCCCCGCCAGTCCCACGACGACCTCGCCCGCTGGGACGCGGCCATGGACATCGTCTCCGAGGCCGCCCACGCCGCCTACCGGGAACTCGTCGAGGACCCCGACCTGCCCGCGTACTTCTTCGCCGCCACCCCCGTCGACCAGCTCGCCGACCTCCACCTGGGCTCCCGCCCCTCCCGCCGCCCCGACTCCGGCGCCGGCCTCGACGGCCTGCGCGCCATCCCCTGGGTCTTCGGCTGGACCCAGTCCCGCCAGATCGTCCCCGGCTGGTACGGCGTCGGCTCCGGCCTCAAGGCCCTGCGCGACGCCGGCCAGGACGGCGCCCTCTGCGAAATGGGCACCCGCTGGCACTTCTTCCGCAACTTCCTGTCCAACGTCGAGATGACCCTCGCCAAGACCGACCTGCGGATCGCCCAGCACTACGTCGACACCCTCGTGCCCGACGAGCTCAAGCACGTCTTCGACCGCATCCGCGCCGAACACGAGCTCACCGTCCGCGAGGTCCTGCGCATCACCGGCGGAGAAAAGCTCCTGGACTCCCAGCCCGTGCTCCAGCAGACCTTCGCCGTACGCGACGCCTACCTGGACCCGATCTCCTACCTCCAGGTATCGCTGCTGGCCCGCCAGCGCGCCGCCGCCGCCCGCGGCGAAGCCCCCGACCCGGTCCTCTCCCGCGCCCTGCTCCTCACCGTCAACGGTGTCGCCGCAGGCCTGCGCAACACCGGCTGACCCGGACGGTCGAACGAACGGCCGGTATCCGCGCCCGTCACACGATGTGATGACGAGCGCGGATACCGGCCGCTACCGTGGTGTTCCAAGACCAGAATGCCGTCCATGGGAGCAGCCATGACCGCCGAGCACACCTGGCCCCGTCCTCCAGCGGACGGGTACACCGTGGACGACCTGCTGTCGCTACCGGATCTCCCGCCCCACACGGAGCTGATCGACGGGAGCTTGGTCTTCGTGAGTCCGCAGCGGAACTTCCACACCGATGTGCTGCATCTGCTGGTGAACGGGCTGCTGGACACGGCCCCGCGGACAGTCCGGGTGAAGCGGGAAATGACGGTGGTCATCGACAAGCGCAACGCGCCCGAGCCGGACATCATCGTTGTGCGCGCCGAAGCCGTCACCGGTCGCACCCAGACGCGCTACCTGGCAGCTGACGTGCTGCTGGCCGTCGAGGTCGTTTCCCCCGACTCCGAAGCACGCGACACGGAGAGCAAACCGCAGAAGTACGCGGCCGCCGGCATCCCGCACTTCTGGCTCGTCAAGATGGAGGGGGAGGACGAGCACCCGGTGGTGTATGCCTACGACCTTGATCCGCACACCAAGGCCTATGTATGCCAGGGCATTTTCCACCGGGAGCTCAAGACGTCGCTGCCTTACGACATCAGCATCGACCTGACCCGCATCGACGACCTGTAGCCCTCAGGAGTTGTACGCAGACTGCGCGCGCTCCAGGCCCTCCGTGACCAGGCACTCCACGGCATCCGCAGCCCGGTCCACGAACCAGTCCAGATCCTTGCGCTCCGCCGAGGAGAAATCCTTCAACACGAAATCCGCCACCTGCATCCGGCCCGGCGGCCGCCCGATGCCGCACCGGACCCGGTGGTACTCCGCACCCATCGACTTCGTCATCGACTTCAGCCCGTTGTGCCCGTTGTCACCGCCGCCCAGCTTCAGCCGCAGCGTCGCGTAATCGATGTCCAGCTCGTCATGGACCGCGATGATCCGGTCCACCGGCACCTTGTAGAAGTCGCGCAGCGCCGTCACCGGCCCGCCCGACAGGTTCATGAACGACATCGGCTTCGCCAACACCACCCGGCGGTTCGCCGGCCCCGGAGGCCCGATCCGCCCCTCCAACACCTGCGCCCGCGCCTTGTGCGCCTTGAACCTGCCGCCGATCCGCTCCGCCAACAGGTCCACCACCATGAAACCGATGTTGTGGCGGTTGCCGGCGTACTCACCGCCCGGGTTGCCCAGCCCGACCACCAGCCAGGGGCTCGACTCGTCCGACATTCCTGCTCGCTCCTTGTACACATGGGACGACCGCCGTCCCGCTCCCAGTGGAGCCGGACGGCGGTCGGTCGGCAAACGCGACGGGGAGGCTCAGGCCTCCGCGCCCTCCGCGGCCTCGGCAGCCGGCTCCTCGGCCTGCGCGGCCACGACCTGCAGGACCACGGCGTCGGCCTCGGTCACCAGGGCAACGCCCGACGGCAGCGCGATGTCCTGCGCCAGGACGGACGCACCGGCGGCCAGACCCTCGACGGAAACGGTCAGCGCCTCCGGCAGGTGGGTGGCCTCGGCCTCGACCGACACAGCGGCGAGGACGTGCTCCAGCAGGTTGCCACCGGCGGCCAGGTCGCCCTCGGTGTGGACCGGAACCTCGACCGTGACCTTCTCGCCCTTCTTCACGGCGAGGAAGTCGACGTGGTCGACGGTGCGCTTGATCGGGTCCTTCTGAACGGCCTTCGGGATGACCAGCTCGGAGCCCTCGCCCGCGATGTCCAGGGAGATCAGGACGTTCGGGGTCTTCAGCGCCTGGGTCAGGGCGTGGCCCTCGACCGAGACGTGCTTCGGGGCCTCGCCGTGGCCGTAGATGACCGCGGGAATCTGCTTGTTGCGGCGGGTGGCACGGGCGGCGCCCTTGCCGAAGACGGTGCGGATCTCAGCGGAGAGCTTGACCTCGGACATGTTCACTCCTCGTGGGGTGACGGAACGGACAACGGTCACCCGGCCACGAAACGGCCTGCTACGAAGAGCGCGTCGATAACGGAGCGCCAGCACCAAAAGGCGCGGCCTCCCTCGCCGAGCAACTCCACGAGTCTACCCGGCGGGGAGGCCGCCCCCAAAAGGATCTATCCGCAGGATCCGGCGCCTACTGCTGCTCCTCGAACAGGCTGGTCACCGAGCCGTCCTCGAAGACCTCACGGACCGCACGCGCCACCATCGGGGCGATCGACAGCACCGTGATCTTGTCGAGCTCCAGGTCCGACGGGTCCGGCAGCGTGTTCGTGAAGATGAACTCGCTCACCTTCGAGTTCTTCAGACGGTCGGCCGCAGGACCCGACAGGATGCCGTGCGTGGCCGTCACGATGACGTCCTCCGCACCGTGCGCGAACAGCGCCTCGGCCGCGGCACAGATCGTGCCACCGGTGTCGATCATGTCGTCGACCAGCACGCAGACCCGGCCCTTGACCTCACCCACGACCTCGTGGACGGTCACCTGGTTCGCGACGTCCTTGTCACGGCGCTTGTGCACGATCGCCAGCGGGGCGTCCAGACGGTCGCACCAGCGGTCCGCGACCCGCACACGGCCGGCGTCCGGCGAGACGATCGTCAGCTTCGTGCGGTCCACCTTCGCACCCACGTAGTCCGCGAGGACCGGCAGGGCCGACAGGTGGTCCACCGGGCCGTCGAAGAAGCCCTGGATCTGGTCCGTGTGCAGGTCCACCGTCAGGATCCGGTCCGCACCGGCCGTCTTCAGCAGGTCCGCCACCAGGCGCGCCGAGATCGGCTCACGACCCTTGTGCTTCTTGTCCTGACGGGCATACCCGTAGGACGGGATGATCACGGTGATCGAACGGGCCGACGCGCGCTTCAGCGCATCGATCATGATCAGCTGCTCCATGATCCACTTGTTGATCGGAGCCGTGTGGCTCTGGATCAGGAAGCAGTCCGCACCACGCGCCGACTCCTGGAAACGGACGTAGATCTCACCGTTCGCGAAGTCGAAGGCCTTCGTCGGCACGAGGGCAACGCCCAGCTGGTGCGCAACCTCCTCGGCCAGCTCGGGGTGGGCGCGGCCGGAGAAGAGCATCAGCTTCTTCTCGCCGGTCGTCGAGATCCCGGTCACAGCACAGTCTCCTCAGACGTGTTGAAAAGCTGCTCGCCCCCATGTGCGTCCGTCCCGCACACGGTGAAGCCAGCCGAATTGCGTGCACCTATCACGGTACGCCGTCTCCGACGTACCTGTTTCCGGTCAGTTCACCCGAAGGGCACCTCAGCCCTCCACGGAGTCCCCCTGGACCGCCGACTGAGCCGCCGACGCAGCAGCACTTCCCGGACGCTTACGAGCCACCCAGCCCTCGATATTCCGCTGCTGACCGCGCGCCACGGCCAGCGCACCGGGCGGCACATCCTTCGTGATCACCGAGCCGGCCGCCGTGTACGCGCCGTCCCCGATGGTGACAGGCGCCACAAACATGTTGTCCGAGCCCGTCTTGCAGTGTGAACCGATCGTCGTGTGGTGCTTGTGCTCACCGTCGTAATTCACGAAGACGCTCGCCGCACCGATGTTCGAGTACTCGCCGATCGTCGCGTCACCCACGTACGACAGGTGCGGCACCTTCGTACCCTCACCGATCCGCGCGTTCTTCATCTCCACGAACGTGCCGGCCTTCGCCTTCAGCTCCAGCCGCGTCCCCGGACGCAGATACGCGAACGGACCCACCGACGCCGACTCGCCCACCACAGCCGAATCCGCCACCGTGTTGTCCACGCGCGCGCGCGGGCCCACCTCCGTGTCCCTCAGCCGCGAGTTCGGACCGACCTCGGCCCCCTCCGCGACGTGCGTCGCACCCAGCAGCTGCGTACCCGGATGCACCACCGCGTCCTGGCCGAAGGTCACCGTCACGTCCACCAGCGTGCTCGCCGGATCCACCACCGTCACACCGGCCAGCATCGCCCGCTCCAGCAGGCGCGCGTTCAACAGCGCACGGGCCTCCGCCAACTGCACCCGGTTGTTGATCCCCAGGATCTGGCGGTGATCACCGCCGACCGACGCGCCGACCCGGTGACCCGCCTCGCGCAGGATCCCCAGCACATCCGTGAGGTACTCCTCGCCCTGGCTGTTGTCCGTGCGCACCTTGCCCAGCGCATCCGCCAGCAGGGCGCCGTCGAACGCGAACACCCCGGAGTTGATCTCGCGGATCGCGCGCTGCGCCTCGGTGGCGTCCTTGTGCTCGACGATCGCGGTGACGGCGCCGGTCTCCGGGTCGCGGACGATGCGGCCGTAGCCGGTGGAGTCCGGGACCTCGGCGGTCAGGACGGTGACGGCGTTGCCGTCGGCGCCGTGGGTCTCGACCAGGGCGCCCAGGGTCTCGCCGGTCAGCAGCGGGGTGTCGCCGCAGACCACGACCACGGTGCCGTCGACGGAGCCGCCGAGCTCCTGGAGGGCCATGCGGACGGCGTGGCCGGTGCCGTTCTGCTCGTACTGGACGGCCGTGCGCACATCGGCGTCGACGGCGGAAAGGTGCGCGGTGACCTGCTCGCGGGCGTGGCCGACGACGACCACGAGGTGCTCGGGGTCCAGCTCGCGCGCGGCGGCGACGACGTGCCCCACGAGCGAACGCCCGCAGATCTCGTGCAGAACCTTGGGAGTGGCCGACTTCATGCGGGTGCCCTCACCCGCTGCGAGGACGACGACGGCTGCCGGGCGGTTGGCGCTCACGGGTGTGCCCTTCGGCTTCGGGGGTGGACCTGTGAAGGATACCGGGGCGTTAAGGGCCGGAAACGAGGGCGGGTCCTGACCTTCCGGTCAGGACCCGAACTCGCAAAGCTCCCCTGCCAGGACTCGAACCTGGAACAAATCATCCAAAGTGACCCGTGTTGCCGATTACACCACAGGGGATAGTAAAACCGACCAAACCGGACATTTAGCTAGTTGGTCGATCTGACGGACCCAACTATGCCGCACCAAGTGCCTTCAATGCGACGGTACAAGTCGCAGCTTGCGGAGACACGGACGATCAAGCATCCGCGGTAGTCGGCGCCGGTGTTCTTCCTGACCGTCTTCGGGTTGTGCTTCTTGAGGGTTGTCTTTTGGAGCTCCTCGCGTTCCACGCCCACGAAGTCGGCCCAGTACTGCTCGGCGCCGGCGACGTCGGCGGACTCGTGGATCATCACCCGAAAGCGGAGCCGGTCGCGGGTGATCCCCATGAGCTCGAGCCAGGCCAGGTAGACGGCGATGACCCCTGGGTCGCTGTTGATGAAGATGGCGGTTTCCGAGCGCCTGTAGGTCTTGCTCTTGCTGCCTTCGGCCCAATAGAGGGCAGCGCCCACGAGGAGGAGCTCGCGCTCGCTCATGGCGCCGACGAGGTCGCGCGCGGTTGCGATGGTCGCCTCTCGGGCGGCTTCCCGGATGGGCCCCTCGTGGGCCCATCGCTTCAGGGCTGCGTCGCGCCCCTGCTCCTGGGCGGAGCGCCGGTCCGCTTTCGGTAGGTCGCGGACCCACAGGGAGATCGAGCTCTTCGAGCAGCCCAGCTCCAGCTGGATCTGGTCGTAGGTCATGCCCTGGAGGCGGAGCTCGCGGGCGCGGTCGCGGAGGTCGTCCTTGGCGTTGGGGCGCTTGGTCCATTCCGGGGCCGGCTCGCCCTGGAGGAGGCGGTTCAGGATGTCGCCGTTGTACACGCTGAGGCGGTCGCGGATCTGGCGGCGGCTGAGGCCTTCGCGGCGGAGGGTGACTGCTTGCTCGCGCAGGGCTTCGAAGTCCGAGTATTTGCTCATGCCGCCACCTTGGTCCGGAATGTGGGATTCAGGTCTCTTTCTGTGGTCGATTCAGTCGGACGTGCGATTACCGCGGGTTTGCGGGAATTCCGGTCGCGGGTGTGCTGGGGGCGCTGCGTACGCTGAGGGCATGACCAGTGCGGGGGAAGAGCAGGGCGGGGCCGGTCGGGACGGGCCCTTGTGGTGGGAGCGGCGGCGGGGGGCCGTGCTCGATGTGGGGCTGGGTGCGGTGTCGGCGCTCGAGTGTGCGGTCGAGGGGGTGGATTTCGCCCGGGAGGGCGGGCTGCCGACGGTCGCGGGGGTGTTGTTCGGTGTGGCGGTGGGGTCCGTGCTGGTGCTGCGGCGGCGTTGGCCGATCGCGGTGGTGCTGGTCGGGATCGGGGTCGCTCCGGCTGCGATGGGTTTTCTGCTGAGCCTGGTGGGGCTGTACACGCTTGCCGCGTGTGAGGTGCCGCGGCGGATCACGGCGACGCTGGCTTCGATGTCGCTGGTGGCCACGTTCGTCGTCACCTATGTGCGCACCGCGGGGGATGCCGGGACGACCCCGACGCTGGTGGTGGTGCTGTCGGTGTTCATGGCGGTGGCGCTGAACGTGCCGCCGGTGTTGCTGGGGCTGTACATAGGGGCTCGGCGGCGGTTGATGGAGAGCTTGCAGGAGCGGGCCGATTCGTTGGAGCGGGAGTTGTCGCTGCTGGCGGACCGGGCGGAGGAGCGGGCGGAGTGGGCCCGTACGGAGGAGCGCACGCGGATCGCGCGGGAGATGCACGACGTGGTGGCGCACCGGGTGTCGCTGATGGTGGTGCATGCGGCGGCGTTGCAGGCTTTGGCGCCGAGGGATCCGGCGAAGGCGGCGAAGAACGCGGCGTTGGTGGCGGACATGGGTCGTCAGGCGTTGACGGAGTTGCGGGAGATGTTGGGGGTGCTGCGGGCGCCTGCCCCGGCGCGGTCGGCGCCGGTTGCGGCGGCTGCGGGTGTGGCCGTCGGCGCGCCGGCCGTGGCGGGCGGGGGTTTGGAGGACGGGCCGACGCTGGCGGAGCTGGAGGCGCTGGTGGGGCAGTCGCGTGCCGCGGGGATGGTGGTGGAGCTGGATGTGCGCGGGACGGGGCCGGGGCGGGGCTATGCGGCGGAGGTGGAGCAGACGGCGTACCGGGTGGTGCAGGAGGCGTTGACCAATTGCCACAAGCATGCGCCGGGGGCGCGGGTGGTGGTGCGGCTCGCCCATCGTGAGGGTGAGGTGGCCATGCAGGTGGAGAACGGGCCGGGTGCGGCGGATGTGGTCCGGCCGGAGCTGCCCAGTGGGGGCAATGGGCTGGTGGGGATGCGTGAGCGGGTCGTCGGGCTCGGTGGGGTGTTCGTGTCGGGCCCGACGGACTCCGGGGGGTTCAGGGTTTCGGTGGTTCTGCCGGGTGGGCGGCCCTGACGTGGGTCTGGGCCGTCAGGGGGTCATGGTCAGCCGGGTGGGCTGGAGGCCGGTCAGGAGGAGGGTGAGGGCTTCGTCCATGCCGGCGCCGAGGTACCAGTCGCCGGTGTGGTCGATGGCGTAGATGCGGCCCTCTTGGTCGATGGCGAGGTGGGAGCCGCCGTCGGAGTCGGTGCCGAGGGGGCAGAGCTGGGTGGACAGGGCCCGGCCGAGGTCGGCGAAGGTGCGGGCCAGGTGGAGTCCGGTGAGGGGGTCGAGGCGTACGGGGACGGGGGCTATCTGGCGGCCGGGTCCGGGCGGGCTGATGGTGAGGCCGCCGAATTCGGCCCAGGCCTCGACGGCGGCGGGGAAGACGGTGTGGCGGTGTCCGGCGGGGGTGGTGTGGTCGCGCAGTGCGTCGGCCCAGTATTCGGCCTGTTTGATGTCCCAGCGGCCGGGCTCCCAGCCGGCGGTGCGCAGGGCCTGGTCGACGGGGGTGGGGAACCGGGTGGCGGAGGAGCGGTCGTAGGAGGCGGAGGAGATGGTCATGGTTGCGGTGGTCAGGCCTTCTCTGACGCGGGGGTGAGGTCGACGTGGCGTACGCCGAAGTGGGCGAGGAGGGCCTCGCAGGAGCGGCAGGGCGGTGCGTAGGTGCCGTGGAGGGGGTCGCCGTCCTCGCGGATGCGGCGGGCGGTGATCTTGGAGTGTTTCAGGGAGCGGCGGGCTTCGCTCGCGGTGAGGGGTTTGCGTGAGGCCCGTTTGCTGCGGGCGCCTTCGGCGGCGGCGAGGTGGCGGGAGACGAGGATGGCCTCGGGGCAGCGGCCGGTGAACCGTTCACGCTGGCTGCTGGTGAGGGTGTCGAGGAAGTCCTGCACGAGGGGGTGCAGGGTGGGTGGCTGGTCGGCTTTGCCGGCGGTGCTGGTGAGGGTTTCGCCGCGTACGGAGAGGGCGGCGGCGATGGTGGGCAGGATGCCGTCGCGGCGGAAGCGGGGGACGGGTGCGGTGGAGCGGCCGTCGGTGCCGCTCCAGCGCAGGCGTGGGTCCGAGGCCGGGACGGCTGCGGTTGAGCCGCCGTCGGGTGTGCCGCTGCGTGTCGCCGTGTTCTGCATGGTCGCTTCTTCCCTCCCGTGGCTGCGGTGGTGGCCGCTGTTGCGCACGCCCCCGTGCTGCGGGGACAGCCTGTCAAATGTCCTCTGTCGTGTGGAACCGGGGTCGAATATTCGTATCAATTCGGATGTTCCCGGCCGTCGTGCGGGTGGGCGGGTCGTGGGCGGGGGCCGCTCTTGCCGGAGCACATAGGCTGTGGTGAACCAGCCAGATCCAGCAGGGGGCTACCGCCATGACGACAGGTCGGCTCGGGCAGCAGGCCGCGCCACCCAACGCCGCGTACTCGGGGCAGGTCGTGCATTTCCCGGACCCGGTCCGGGCCGCGCGGCATCCTCATGGAGTGCGGATGGGCGCTCAGGGACATCCCGACTTCTCGCCGTATGCGCGGGCGGCGGTGGAGATCGCCGAGCCGCCGGAGGGTTTCGGTGTGGACGAGCTGCGGTTGACGGACTACGTCTCCGCGAACGCGGCGATGCACGCTGCGGGTCATGCCCTGTGGGACACGGTCGGCCCGGTTGCGACGCCACACGGCTGGACCTGGCACCACGTGGCGGGGACGCGGCGGATGGAGCTGGTCCCGGTCGAGGTGAAGGCGCTGCTGCGCCACCATGCGGGTCTGGCCACCGCCCCGGTCGACCATGACAAGCGCGGGACGCGGCCGTTGCAGGAGGTGCGTCCGGCGCACCTGGCGGTGCCGCGGACGGGTGTGGCGGTGGCCGAGGAGCAGGTCCAGGGTGTCGAGGAGGACCTGGGTTATCGGCTGCCGGAGTCCTACCGTTCGTTCCTGAAGGCTGCGGGTGGTTGTGCGCCGGTGGGTGCGGGGTTGGACGTGGAGCTGGGTCTGCTGGTGGACCAGCCGTTCTTCACGGTGCGTGAGGAGGCGGCGGTCAATGATCTGGTGTACGTGAACAAGTGCCTGCGCGACCATCTGACGAAGGACTACCTGTGCGTCGGGTTCGTCCAGGGCGGGCTGCTGGCGGTGAAGGTGAAGGGCGAGGGCATCGGTTCGGTCTGGTTCTCCCCGTACGACGACGGGCGGGACCGGGACGGCTGGTCCGTCCAGGAGCGCGTGGAGCGGCTGCTGCTGCCGTGCGGTGCCGATTTTGATGCCTTTCTCGAACGGTTGGCGGGAAATCCACCGGAGTTGGAGACGGTGGCCGGTCTGATGGTGGACGGCGGATTCGCGCGTTCGGTTCCGGTGGCTGCACCGGTGGAGGGATGACGGCGCGATGGTGACGTTTGCGCAGGCGCAGGAGCGCGCCGAGGAGTGGATCAACGGTGGTGTGCCGCCGTATCAGCACCGTGAGGTGCGGGTGCGGGAGTTCGGGCTGGGGTTCGTGGTGTGGGCCGAGGACCGGGCGGGCGGGCCGGTGTCGGGGGGTGGCCGGCAGCGGCTGGTGATCGCCCGGGACAGCGGTGAGGTGACGCTGTGGCCGGGGTTGCCGGTGGGTGAGGTCATCCGCCGGTACGAGGAGGAGTACGGGGCGGCTGCTGCGCCTGCGGCGGAGGCTTCGGTGCCGACGCCGCGGATCGACTCCGAGCAGACCTCGTTCATGCTGAGTCCGCCGGAGTGGTTGCAGGAGGCTGCGGACCGGGCGGGGATTCCGCCGGCTGCGGGTGCTGCTTCGGGTGCGGGTGCTGCTTCGGGTGGCGGTGCGGATGCGGGTCCGGGGGCGGCGGGTGCCGTGTCGGAGCCGGAGCCGCTGTCCGCTGCCGCGGCGGAGCCGGGGCCGGCTGCTGCCGCGCCGGAGCCGGTGCCGCTGCGCCGGGAGGTGCCGGAGGGGTCCTCCGCCGATGGCGGGGTGCCGGCCGGGGCCACGCCGTGGGCGGGCACCGATGTGAACCCGGGGGCGGACGACGCCTCGGTGGCGCTGCCGGCGACGGTGTTCGCGCCGCCGCTGTCCGGGTCGGACCTGGAGGACCTGCCGGCGCCGCCGTCGGCGTCCTCCGAGGCCAGGACCCAGCTGATGGCCGGGGGCAGTCAGCTTCCGAAGACCGCGATCGCGCCCGCGCTGGACCTCGGCGCGGGTGCGCCTGGTGTGTCGGCGGGGGCGGGGGCCGGGGAGCCCGCGGGCCGGGCCCAAGCCACCCCGCCGGGTGCGCCGCCGGCCGTGCCGCCCGCCCCGCCCGGGGCTCCGGGTGCCGCTGCCCCGGCCCAGCCGCCGGTGCCTGCGGGTCCGCCCGGTGCGCCGGGTGTGCCTGGTGTTTCGGGTGCGGGTCAGCCGCCTGCGCCTCCGGGGCCGCCCGGTGCTCCGTCGATGGGGCGGGGGCTGGACCATGCCGCGACGATGCTGGCCGGTCCTGCGGTCACGGGTCAGCCGCCTGCGCCTCCCGGTCCGCCCGGTGCGCCGGGTGCCTCGGGTGCGGGTCAGCCGCCTGCGCCTCCGGGGCCGCCCGGTGCTCCGTCGATGGGGCGGGGGCTCGACCACGCTGCCACGATGCTGGCCGGTCCTGCCGTCACGGGTCAGCCGCCTGCGCCTCCCGGTCCGCCGGGTGCGCCCGGTGCCTCGGGTGCGGGTCAGCCGCCTGCGCCTCCGGGGCCGCCCGGTGCTCCGTCGATGGGGCGGGGGCTCGACCACGCTGCCACGATGCTGGCC
>NZ_JBEYXN010000005.1:0-85633 GCF_040704625.1 Streptomyces sp. NPDC046866 | reverse complement strand
CCGGTCCTGCCGTCACGGGTCAGCCGCCTGCGCCTCCCGGTCCGCCCGGTGCGCCGGGTGCCCCGGGTGCGGGTCAGCCGCCCGCGCCCCCCGGTCCGCCCGGGGGCCCCGGCACGCCTCCGCACGGGCTGGACCACGCCGCGACGATGCTGGCCGGCCCCGCCGTGGTCGGTGCCGCCCCCGCGCCTCCGGGCCCGCCGCCCGGCGGTCCGCAGCCCGCGGCTCCCGCCGGCGTGCCCACGGTCGGGCCCGGCTACCAGGCCGTCCTGCGCTACCGCGGGCACGACGGCTCCGAGCAGCAGATCATCCGCCGCTCGGCGCCCGGCACCCCGCACCCGGAGTGGCAGATCCTGCACGAGCTGCGCGCCATGAACGTGCCGCCGCAGCAGGTGCTGGAGCTGCACACCGAGCTGGAGTCCTGCGAGCTGCCCGGCGGCTACTGCGCCCGGATGATCCGGGAGACGTGGCCGCAGGTCCGGATCACCAGCGTGGCCCCGTACGGCAAGGACCACGCGGGCCGTCAGGCGGGCATGCAGCACCTGCTCACCCACCAGGGGGAGCTGCACCAGGTGGCCGATGCGCCGCCGCGCCCGGCCCCGGTACGGGCGCCGCTGCCGCAGGTGCCGCTGCAGCCCGCGATCCCGCTGGACGCGATCGGTGCGGAACTGGCCGGGGCGTTCGGGCCGCAGGGCGTGTTCCGCTTCGACCAGCGGGCGGTCTCCCGGCAGGGCGTGCCGGAGATCGTGGCGCAGACGCTGGTGTGGTCCGGTCTGCCGACGGACTTCGGGCCGTTCTTCTGGGCGCAGGCCGTGCCGGGCCAGCCGGTGCCGACGCTGGCCGAGCTGGCCGCGCAGCGCCAGGTGCAGCCGGCGTCGGACGCGGGTTCGTACCTCGTCATCGGCAGCGACTTCGGCAAGGCGCTGTGCGTGCAGTACGGGACGGCGCACATCGTGGCCGTGCCGGTCGAGGGCGGCCCGGGCGGCGCGCCCGTACCGCCGCAGTTCGTGAATTCGAGCCTGCCGCAGTTCGTGCGGTCGCTGGCGATGCTGGGTCACATGTGGCGGCTGCGCCAGCATCTGACGCCGGAGCAGGCCGGCCGGTGGACCGTCGACTTCCAGGCGAATCTGGCGGGCCTGGACAGTGCCGCGCTGGCCTCGCCGGAGAGCTGGTGGTCGGTGCTGTTGGAGCAGATGTGGGACGGACTGCTCTGATCGGATGATCGGATCATGGCCGGGTCGGGGCCCTCGTGCGGGGTCCCGGCCCGGCCACTGCGGCTTCTGCCCGCGCATCACGCATCCTTGACAGGCAATCCCCGCGAGAGAGGCGCTCCCAGGATGGCTGCACGCATGTCACCCCACGGACACGGTTTCGCGATCGTGCGAGGTCGCGCCTACCGGGTGGAAGAGGTCGACCGGTACCTCGCCCGGCTCTCCGGCAGCCGCGACGAGGCGTGGGAGCGGGTCGCGCGGCTGACCGTCCTGGCCAAGCAGATGGAGGCCGAGGCCGCCCGGCTCCGCGAGGTGGTGGCCTCGCTGGCCCCCCAGCAGTACGAGGAGCTGAGCGAACGGGCCCGGCGGATCCTGCTGCTCGCGCAGGAGGAGGCGCAGGCGCTGCGCGCCGATGCCCGGGCCGATGCGGCCGACGCGGTTGCCGGGGCCGAGGCGCACGCCGACCGGGTCGCCGAGCTGGCCCGGCACGACGCGGAGGCCGTGCGCGAGCAGACCGAGGTCCGGGCCCGGCAGGGGCTGCTGCGGGCGGAGCGCGAGGCGGACGGGCTGCGGGCCGAGGCGCGCGAGGAAGCCGCCGAACGGCGGGCCCAGGGGGAGGCCGTGCTCGCCGAGATGCGGCGCCGGATGCAGGCGCTGCTGGCGGAGCAGGAGCAGGAGCGCGTGGAGCGCTGGGACGCCGCCGGGCGGGAGCTCGCGCAGCGCACCGCCGAGTTGGAGGCGCGCCTCGCCGAGCAGGAGCGGCTCGCCGAGAGCCGCCTGGCGCAGGCGCGCCGCGGGTACGCGGAGGCGGAGGAGGCGGCGCGGCACGGGCAGGAGGACGCGGAGGCCCGGGCCGCGGAGCTGCTGGCGCAGGCGCGGGTGCGGGAGGAGCGGGTGCGGCGGGAGACCGAGCGGGTGCTGCGGGAGCATGCGGCGGCGCAGGAGGAGATGCGGGCCCACATGGCGCACGTCCGCTCCAGCCTCGCCGCCCTGACGGGCCGCCCCGCTCCCGCGGAGGGGTAGCCCTTCGGCTGCGGCGGGGGTGCTTCGCCTGCGGCGCGCCGTTGCGGGGCTCCGCCCCCGGGCCCCCGCGCGTCAAGCGCCGGCGGGGCCGGGGGCGGCCGGGGGCTTCGGCGGGTTCGGCGGGTTCGGCGCCGGGGGCGGGAACGCCGGCAGAGCCCTTCCTTTGTCCCCTGGCGGCACCGGGGCGGCCCGGAAGGCGGGTCAGGGGAGCTTCGTCAGGAGGAACTTGGAGATCAGGGGGGCGATGGCCGGGAGGTGGGTCTCCAGGGCGAAGTGGCCTGCGCCCTCGAAGACGTGGACCTCGGCGTCGGGGGCGTCGCGCAGGTAGGCCTCTGCTCCGGCGGGGGTGAAGAAGGGGTCCCCGGCGCCCCAGACGACGAGGACGGGGACTGCGGACGCGCGGATCCAGGCCTGCCAGGCCGGGTAGTGGCCGAAGTTCGAGGCGTAGTCGAAGGCCAGGTCCGCCTGGGCGTCGGCGCGCCCCGGCAGCCCCAGGTAGTGCACGTCGAGCGTCGGGTTGGCCGGGTCGATGAGGGAGGTGTCCGCGACGCCCGTCTCGTACTGGAAGCGGGTGCCGGCTTCGGTGAAGAGCCCCCGGACGCGTTCCTCGGCGCCCGGGTCGGTGCGCCGCAGGCCGGCGAACTCGCGGGCGGCGTCGGAGAGGCCCTCCTCGTAGGCGTTGCCGTTCTGGACGATGAGGCCCGTCACGCGGTCGGGCCGGCGGGCGGCGAGCCGCAGCCCGATCGGGGCGCCGAAGTCGAAGACGTACAGGGCGTACCGGTCCAGTCCGAGGGCGTCGGTGAAGCCTTCCAGGACGTCCGCGAGCCGGTCGAAGGAGTACGTGAACCCGGCCGGGGCCCGGGTGCGGCCGAAGCCGGGGTGGTCGGGGGCGATCAGGCGGTACGGGGTGTCCCCGAGGGCGTCCATCAGGCGGGTGAACTGGTGGGAGGAGGTCGGGAAGCCGTGCAGGAGCAGCAGGACCGGTCCGTCGGCCGGGCCGCTCTCCCGGTAGGCGACCGAAACCCCGTCGACGTCGATGGTGAGATGCTTCATCACATGCCTCCAGCCCCGTTGTTTCCATTAGTCTTGCCGAGGTGCGCTAATGGGTCAAGGGGGCGGAGTATCATTAGGGGCATGACAGTGACGTTTCCGCTCACCGGCGAGCCGCTGGCCCTGGACCTGCTCAACACCCGGCCCGCCGGCCAGGACCTGATCGCGGATCCGGCCGGGCTCGCGGCCTGGCTGGAGCTGCAGTCCGGGCGGCTGGAGCCGGTGGAGGCGGGCGCGGCCGAGGTCGCGGCCGTGCGGGCGGTACGGGAGGCGGCCGGGGCCGCGCTCGCGGCCGTACGGGCCGGGGCGCGGCCCCCGGCGGATGCGCTGCGCGCGCTGAACCAGGCCGCGGCGGCCGCCCCCGCCCACCGCGAGCTCGACTCCGCGCTGACGGTGGCCGTCCGGCGGACGGGCGCCCCGGCCCGGCGGCTCGCCGCGGAGCTGGCCGAGGCCGCGATGGAACTCCTGGCGGACCCCCGGGTCGGGGAGGTCCGGGAGTGCGAGGCTGCGGACTGCGTCCTGCTGTTCCTGCCCGCGCACCCGCGCCGCCGCTGGTGCGTGGCCTCGGCCTGCGGCAACCGCGCCCGCGTGGCCCGCTATTACGCCCGCCACAAGTCCTGAAGCGGATCGCCCCCCGGCCGGGGGCGCGGGCCCTTCCCGGCGGAGCCCTTGCCGCCGCGGCGCGGGGCGAACGCCCCGGCCGAGCCGGGGGCGCCCGCTGCGGCGGTCAGGCGGAGCCGGCCGGCCGGGCGGGGGCCGCGGGCGCGGCCGCGGCCGGGGGCGGGCCGTACAGGAAGGGGTCGCTGCGGAGGCCGTGGGCGATGACGGCCACCGAGAAGGCGGCGGGGGCCCCGGCCGGCAGGGCCGCGGTCAGCACCCCCGGCCCCGGATCGCTGGCCGTCGGGAGGGCGACGGCGTCCACCTCGATCCGCGCGTCCCCGCCGAACCCCCCACCCCGCACGGTCAGGACCCCGTCGGCCACGCTCACGCCGGTGACCACCGGATTGGCCCGGGTGGCCATCTTGTTCACCAGGTACGCCCCGGCCGGGGCGCCCGTCAGCGCCCAGATCTCCTCCGGCAGCCGCGGCAGCCCGCCGCCCACGTCCGAGAGGAAGAACAGCACCACGTACAGCATGGTGACCGCGCTCAGCGCCACGTACTGGAGGTCGACGAGGTCCGTGCGCCCGCTGTCGTTCGCGATGAGCTCCCGCAGCGGCCGCTTCCCGGAGCCGGTCGGCGGGGCGGCCGGCTTGGCGAGGCTGCCGTTCTCGAGCCGGATCCCGACGACCGCCTTGGCGGCGATCAGGGCGACGTACGGGCCGCCGAGCAGCGGCAGGTAGACGGTGGTGAGGGAGGACAGCGGCCCGGGGTCGGCGGTGAAGTACCGGGTGCCGCCGCCCGCGGTGAGCCCGTAGAGCAGGATCGTGGTCAGGAGCCACACCAGGATCACGGTCCACGCCAGCGCGAGCGTGGTGGAGGTGGACAGGCGGCCGTCGCGGCCGGTGACCAGGCCCGGTCGGCGGCGCAGCCGTGCGGCGATCGGTCCGGCCATGGCGGCCAGCAGGGCCAGTGCTAAGAGTGCGGAAGCCATCTCGTCCCCCCGGAGCGGTTCCTGATCCCGATGCGGATCCCGGACCAAGAGATGTACTCCGGTGGCAGCGGCCATGACAAGCGCCGACCCCACGCGGTTCTCTCGCACCCACGACAACCGGCCCCCGGCCGATCCGGGTCGCCCCGCGACGGCCCGGCCCCCGCGGCCACCCGGCTCACAGCGGCGGGGCCCTGTGGCGAAGGCGGGGGCCCGGGTCACGGCAGCCAGGCCCGCGGCCTGAGGCCCCGCGTCGGAGCTGTGGCGGTCGGCCTGCGGCCGCCCCACCTTGGCGGCCGGCCAGGTGGCCGGCCCTGCGCGGCGTGCGGATGCGCTGCGGCTGGGTCACGGTGGCCGGGCCTGCGCCAGCAGGCCGTGCGGCTGGGCCTTCGGTGGTTGGCCGGGCGGTGCCGGAGTCCGGTGGGCCTGCGGCCGGGGCCCGCGGCGGCCCGGCCCCTGCGGCGGAGCTGTGGCGGTCGGTCAGGTGGCCGGCCCTCCGCGGCCTGCGGTGCGCGGCGGCCGGGCCGCGGTGACCAGGTCTGCGGCCTCAGGCCGCGTGGCTGGGCCAACGGCGGTCAGGGCGGCGGCAGCAGGTCGTGCGGGCGGCGGGCGGCCCGCGTGGGACGCGGCGGCGGGTCGGCCTGGGGGCCGGTGGGTGGGGTGTGTTACGGCTTGGGGGGTTCCGGAGTGCCGTCCGGGAGGACCGGGAAGCGCCGGGGTGCCACCACCAGCAGCACCAGCAGTGCCACCACCGCCGCGGCCGCCGCGCACAGGAAGATGTGGTCGACGGCGGCGGCCACGGCCTCCCGCAGCCGCTCGGCGGCGGCCGGCGGCAGCAGACCGGGCCGGTCGAGGGCCTCGGAGACCTCGTCGAGGCCGGCCGGCAGCCCCGGCACGGGCGAGCGGTCCAGCCGGGCGGCGACGGTGGCGTTGGCGACGGCCCCGAGCAGGGCGGCGCCCAGGCTCTGCCCGACCTGCCGGCAGAACAGCACCGAGGCGGTGGTCGTACCCCGCTCCGCCCAGCCCACGGTGGACTGCACCCCGACGATCAGCGGCAGCTGGAACAACCCGAGGGCCGCGCCGAGCAGCAGCATCACCAGCGTCGGCTGCCAGGCCCGGCCGGGGTACGGCAGGAGGGTGAAGGAGAACAGGACCACGGCGGCGAGGCCGATGCCGAGGACGGCGCAGTCGCGGAAGCCGATGCGCCGGTAGACGTGCTGGCTCAGCGCGGCGGAGAGCGGCCAGCTGAGGGTCATCGCGGACATGACGAGGCCCGCGCTGACCGGGCCGAGGCCGAGCACGGACTGCGCGTACGTCGGGACGAACACCATCGGGGCCACCATGAGCAGCCCGAGCGCGCCGAGGGCGAGGTTGACGGCGGCGATGGTGCGCCGGCGCCACACCCAGCCGGGCAGGACGGGTTCCGCCGCCCGGCGCTCGATGCGGACGACGGCGGCGGCGAGGGCGGCCCCTGCGGCGAACAGCCCGAGGGACGGCGCGGACAGCCAGGGCCAGGCGACGCCGCCCTGGACGAGGGCGAAGAGCAGGACGCCGCCGCAGGCGAAGACGGCGAGGGCGCCCGCCCAGTCGACGGGCCCGCGTCGGCCGGGGGAGCGCACGGGCTCGACGAGGTGGCGGCCGACGAGCCAGAGGGCGAGGGCGGCGGGCGGCAGGTTGACGAGGAAGATCCAGCGCCAGTCGGCGTACGCGGCCAGCAGTCCGCCGAGGGCGGGGCCGGCGACGGCGGAGGCGGCCCAGACGGAGGACATCCGGGCCTGGATCCTGGGGCGGTCCGCCAGCGGGTAGAGGTCGGCGGCCAGGGTCTGGACGGTGCTCTGGAGTGCGCCGCCGCCGAGGCCCTGGACGATCCGGAAGGCGATCAGTGCGGCCATGTTCCAGGCGAGGGTGCACAGGAGCGAGCCGGCGAGGAAGAAGGCGATGCCGAAGAGGAGGACGGGCTTGCGGCCGAGGGTGTCGGAGAGCTTGCCGTAGACGGGGAGGGTGACGGTGACGGCGAGGAGGTAGCCGGCGAAGAGCCAGGAGAAGACGGAGAAGCCGCCGAGGTCGCCGACGATCTGGGGCACGGCGGTGGAGACGATGGATCCGTCGAGGGCGACGAGCGCCATGCTCAGCATGAGCGCGGCGACCACTGCGGTACGGGGCCGCCCGCCCCCGGTGGCGTCCTGCGCACCGGTGGCGCCCTCCGCGGACCGGGCCCCGCCGCGCCCCGCCCCGCCGTCGCGGCCCGCGGCGCCGTCCGCCCGGCCCGCGGCGCCGTCCGCCCGGCCCGCGGCGCCGTCCGACGGGCCCGGCCCCTTCGCCGCGTCCTGCACCCGGCCGCCCCCGCCCGCCGCGCCGTCCGCCCGGCCTGCCGCGCCGTCCGCCCGGATTGCCGCACCGTCCGGTCGGTCCGGCCCGCCCGCCGCGTCCCGCGTCCCGCCGCCCGCGCCCGCGACGTCCCCGGCCGGCGCGGGATGGGCGGAAATGCGGCTTCCGGGTAGGGCGGCGACGCCGTCCGCGGCGGTGTCCCCGGAGTGCCCGCCGGTGCTCTCCTGCGTACCCACGAAGATCCTTTCACCGTGCACGTATCCGCGCGGAACACCTTCTCACCGCGGCCCGGGCCGGCGGTACCCCCGTCTCATGTCCCCCAAAGGGTGGAGATCCCCTAGGGGTTGCTCCTCACCAGGGCCCAGGGTCCTTTCGTCCCGGCGGAGGAGGAGAGCGGCCCGGCGGTGTCCTTGACTGGTTCCTACCGAGCGGGGGAGGGGGTTGGCCCCCGGTGGACACCACGCAGCACGAACGAGGGGAAGCACGTGACAACGGCTATGACCGAAACCAGGCACGGGGGTACCGGAGGCGCAGCCGTCGCGGCCCGGGCACGCCAGGTCGTCAAGGCCTACGGCTCCGGTGAGACGCGCGTGGTGGCCCTCGACCACGTGGACGTGGACATCATGCGCGGCCAGTTCACCGCGATCATGGGCCCCTCAGGCTCCGGCAAGTCGACGCTGATGCACTGCCTGGCCGGCCTGGACACGGTGACCGGCGGCACGATCCACCTGGACGACACCGAGATCACCGGGCTGAAGGACAAGAAGCTCACCCAGCTGCGCCGCGACCGGATCGGCTTCATCTTCCAGGCGTTCAACCTGCTGCCGACGCTGAACGCCCTGGAGAACATCACGCTGCCGATGGACATAGCCGGGCGCAAGGCCGACCCCGAGTGGCTGAACCGGGTCGTGGAGACCGTCGGCCTCGCCGGCCGCCTCAAGCACCGGCCCACCCAGCTCTCCGGCGGGCAGCAGCAGCGCGTGGCCGTGGCCCGCGCCCTCGCGGCCCGCCCGCAGATCATCTTCGGCGACGAGCCGACCGGAAACCTGGACTCCCGTGCGGGCGCCGAGGTCCTCGGCTTCCTGCGCCGCTCGGTGGACGAGCTCGGCCAGACCATCGTGATGGTCACGCACGACCCGGTGGCGGCCTCGTACGCGGACCGCGTGATCTTCCTGGCCGACGGCCGGATCGTCGACGAGATGCGCGCGCCCAGCGCCGACCAGGTGCTGGACCGGATGAAGGACTTCGACGCGCGCGGGCGGACCTCGTGAGCGCGAACACCGTACTGAAGACCTCGCGGCGCAACTTCGTCGCGCACAAGGGGCGGATGGTGCTCTCCGCCATCGCCGTCATGCTGTCGGTGGCCTTCGTCTGCGGCACCCTCGTGTTCACGGACACGATGAACACGACGTTCGACAAGCTGTTCGCCGTCACCGGCTCCAACGTCACGATCAGCCCCAAGCAGGCCGAGGACGACGCGGTGAACCCCGACCGCGGCCGGCCCGAGGTGCTCCAGGCCTCGGTCGTCGAGCAGGTCAAGAAGGCCCAGGGCGTCAAGTCCGCCGAGGGCGGCGTCGTCTCCCTGGCCGTCACGGTCGTCAACGCCAAGAACGAGAACATGGGCTCGAGCACGGGCGCTCCGACGATCGCGGGCAACTGGAACGACAACGAGCTCAAGTCGATGAAGATCACCTCGGGTGCGGCCCCGCACGGCCCGGCCGAGATCATGGTCGACGCCGACACCGCCGCCAAGCACCACCTGAAGCCGGGCGACGAGCTGCGCACGATCGCCGCCACCGGCGACCTCCGCGCGAAGATCAGTGGAATCGCCGCGTTCACCGTCACCAACCCCGGCGCGACCGTCGTCTACTTCGACACGGCCACCGCGCAGGAGAAGCTGCTCGGCGGCCCGGGCCTGTTCACGCACGTCAACGTCACGGCGCAGGACGGCGTCAGCGACGACCAGCTGAAGAAGAACATCGCCACCGCGGTCGGCGCCGACACCTACAAGCTGCAGACCGCGAAGGAGTCCGCGGACGCCAACCGCAAGGACGTCGGCTCCTTCCTGAAGGTCATGAAGTGGGTGATGCTCGGCTTCGCCGGGATCGCCTTCCTCGTCGGCATCTTCCTCATCTTCAACACCTTCTCCATGCTGGTCGCCCAGCGCACCCGGGAGATCGGCCTGATGCGCGCCATCGGCGCCGACCGCGGCCAGATCCTGAACTCCGTGATCGTCGAGGCGCTGCTGCTGGGCGTCGTCGGCTCGGTCCTCGGCATCGGCGGCGGCATCGGCCTGGCCGTGGGGCTGATGGAGCTCATGGGCAAGATGGGCATGCACCTGTCCACGGATGACCTGACCGTCATCTGGACCACGCCCGTCGTCGGCCTCGTCCTCGGCGTCGCCGTCACGCTCGTCTCCGCGTACGTACCGGCGCGCCGCGCCGGCAAGGTCTCCCCGATGGCCGCCCTGCGCGAGGCCGGCACCCCCGGCGACAAGAAGGCCGGCCGGGTCCGGGCCGTCATCGGCCTGGTCCTCACCGCCATCGGCGGCGCCGCCCTCTTCCTGGCCGCCGGGGCCGACCAGGCCGGACCGGGCGCGGGCCTGCTGGCCCTGGGCGTGCTGTTCACCCTCATCGGCTTCGTCGTGATCGGCCCGCTGCTCGCCGCCGTCGTGGTCCGGGTGCTCTCCGGTGTGGTGCTGCGGCCCTTCGGGTCCGTCGGCCGCCTCGCCGAGCGCAACGCGCTGCGCAACCCGCGCCGCACCGGCGCCACCGCCGCCGCGCTGATGATCGGCCTCGCGCTGGTCGCCTGCCTGTCGGTCGTCGGCTCCTCGATGGTGGCCTCCGCCACCGAAGAGCTCGACAAGTCGGTCGGCGCGGACTACATCGTCCAGTCCCAGGACGGCCAGCCGATCGTGCCGCAGGCCGAGCAGGCGATGCGCGCCTCCAAGGGGCTGGACCACGTCACCGCCTACCGCATCCTGGGCGCGAAGGTCACCGCCCCCGACGGCTCGGTCAAGGAGGGGCGGATCAGCGCCACCGACCCGGGCTACGTCCAGGACGTGCGGCGCAAGACCACCGCCGGCGACTACGCGGCGGCCTACGGCAGCGGGGCCATGTCGGTCGGCTCCGACTACGCCAAGGAGCACCACGTCAAGGTCGGCGACGAGCTGACGGTCGCCTTCACCGGGGGCAAGCCGGCGAAGCTGAAGGTCGCCGCCATCACCTCCGACGACGGCGGCATCGACAAGGGCGCCATGTACGCGGCGGTCAAGACGGTCGAGCAGTACGTGCCCGCCGACCGGATGCCGCAGCCGATCATGCTGCTGGGCAAGGCCGCGAACGGGCAGGCCGAGGCCGCGTACACCGCGCTGAAGTCGGCGCTGGCCGAGTACCCGCAGTACCAGGTGCGCAACCAGACCGACTACAAGAAGGCCCTCAAGGACCAGGTCGGCCAGCTGCTGAACATGGTCTACGGCCTCCTCGGCCTCGCGATCATCGTGGCGGTCCTGGGCGTCGTGAACACCCTGGCCCTGTCGGTGGTCGAGCGGACCCGCGAGATCGGCCTGATGCGCGCCATCGGCCTCTCCCGCCGCCAGCTGCGCCGCATGATCCGCCTGGAGTCGGTGGTCATCGCCCTCTTCGGCGCCCTCCTCGGCCTCGGCCTGGGCATGGGCTGGGGGGCCACCGCCCACCGGCTGCTCGCCCTGCAGGGGATGAAGGTGCTGGAGATCCCGTGGTCCACGATCGTCTCGGTCTTCATCGGATCGGCCTTCGTGGGTCTGTTCGCCGCACTGGTCCCGGCCTTCCGGGCGGGGCGGATGAACGTACTGAACGCGATCGCGAGCGAGTAGGGGCCACGGGTTCCGGCGGTCGCGACGGGGGAGCGCAGGCCCCGGCAGCCCTCACGGGCGGCCGGGGCCTGCGCCGCGTTCGCGTGACGGAGCCCGCCGGCCGGGTACGGGGCCCGCCGGCCGGTACGGGCCCCCCGGGGCGCCGCGGCGCGCGTGCTGCGCGGCGGCCCGTACGGGAGGTGGCGGGCGCGGGTGCGGGCGTAGGGTGGGAACCCCCGGCCCGCACGCGTGTCGGGCCCTTCGCGTTGCCCCCTCACCGGACGGAAAGCCTCCTTCATGAGCCTGCACGGACTGCTCGACGCCGTCACCCGGGACCCCGCCCTCGCCGAGGCGGTCACCGCGGCCGGGGACGGCAACCGCATGCACGTGGACCTCGTCGGCCCGCCCGCCGCGCGCCCCTTCGCGATCGCCGCGCTGGCCGCCCGTACCGGCCGGACCGTCCTCGCGGTCACCGCCACCGGGCGGGAGGCCGAGGACCTGGCCGCCGCCCTGCGCTCGTTCCTGCCGCCGGACGAGGTGGCGGAGTTCCCCTCCTGGGAGACGCTGCCGCACGAGCGGCTCTCGCCGCGCAGCGACACCGTCGGCCGCCGCCTGGCCGTCCTGCGCCGGCTCGTTCACCCGAGCAAGGACGACCCGGCCGCCGGCCCCGTCTCCGTCGTGGTCGCGCCGATCCGCTCCGTGCTCCAGCCGCAGGTCAAGGGGCTCGCCGACCTGGTGCCCGTCAGCCTGCGCCAGGGCGGCAGCGCCGACCTCGGCGAGGTCGTCGAGGCGCTGTCGGCCGCCGCGTACGCGCGGGTCGAGCTGGTGGAGAAGCGCGGCGAGTTCGCCGTGCGCGGCGGCATCCTCGACGTGTTCCCGCCGACCGAGGAGCACCCGCTGCGCATCGAGTTCTGGGGTGACGAGGTCGAGGAGATCCGCTACTTCAAGGTCGCCGACCAGCGCTCCCTCGAAGTCGCCGAGCACGGCCTGTGGGCGCCGCCCTGCCGCGAGCTGCTGCTGACGCCCGAGGTGCGCGAGCGGGCCGCCGCCCTGGCCGAGGTCCACCCCGAGCTCGGCGAACTCCTCGGGAAGATCGCCGAGGGGATCGCGGTGGAGGGCATGGAGTCCCTCGCCCCGGTCCTGGTCGACGACATGGAACTGCTGATCGACGTCCTGCCGGCCCGGTCGATGGCCGTGGTGTGCGATCCGGAGCGCGTCCGCACCCGGGCCGCCGACCTGGTGGCGACCAGCCAGGAGTTCCTGATGGCCTCCTGGGCCGCCACCGCGGGCGGCGGCGAAGCCCCCATCGACGTCGGCGCGGCCTCCCTGCGGGGCATCGCGGACGTCCGCGACCGGGCCCGCGAGCTCGGCATGATGTGGTGGTCGGTGTCCCCGTTCGCCGCCGACGAGGAGGTGGCCGCGGACACGTTGAAGCTCGGCATGCACGCCCCCGAGGCCTACCGCGGCGACACCGCCCGCGCGCTCGCCGACACCAAGGGCTGGCTCGCCGACGGCTGGCGCACCGTCTACCTCACCGAGGGCCACGGCCCGGCCGCCCGCACCGTCGAGGTGCTCGGCGGCGAGGGCATCGCCGCCCGCCTGGAGGCCGGCCTCGCCACCCTGGAGCCGCACGTCGTCCACGTGGCCTGCGCCTCCCTCGGCAGCGGCTTCGTCGACCCGGGCCTGCGCATCGCCGTCCTCACCGAGACCGACCTGACCGGCCAGCGCACCGCCACCAAGGACCTGGGGCGGATGCCGACCCGGCGCCGCAAGTCCATCGACCCCCTCACCCTGGAGGTCGGCGACTACATCGTCCACGAGCAGCACGGCGTCGGCCGCTACCTCGAGATGGTGCAGCGCACCGTCCAGGGCGCCACCCGCGAGTACCTCCTCGTCGAGTACGCCCCCGCCAAGCGCGGCCAGCCCGGCGACCGGCTCTACATCCCCACCGACCAGCTGGAGCAGGTCACCAAGTACGTGGGCGGCGAGGCCCCGACGCTCCACCGGCTCGGCGGCGCCGACTGGACCAAGACCAAGGCCCGCGCCAAGAAGGCCGTCAAGGAGATCGCCGCCGACCTGATCAAGCTGTACAGCGCGCGCATGGCCGCGCCCGGCCACTCCTTCGGCCCGGACACGCCCTGGCAGCGGGAGCTGGAGGACGCCTTCCCGTACGCGGAGACGCCCGACCAGCTCACCACGATCGCCGAGGTCAAGGAGGACATGGAGAAGACCGTCCCCATGGACCGCCTGATCTGCGGCGACGTCGGCTACGGCAAGACCGAGATCGCCGTGCGGGCGGCGTTCAAGGCGGTGCAGGACGGCAAGCAGGTGGCCGTCCTGGTCCCGACCACCCTCCTCGTGCAGCAGCACTTCGGCACCTTCTCCGAGCGCTACAGCCAGTTCCCCGTCAACGTGAAGGCCCTGTCCCGCTTCCAGAGCGACACCGAGGCCAAGGCCACCCTGGAGGGGCTGAAGGAGGGCTCGGTCGACGTCGTCATCGGCACGCACCGGCTCTTCTCGCAGGAGACCAAGTTCAAGGACCTGGGCCTGGTCATCGTCGACGAGGAGCAGCGGTTCGGCGTCGAGCACAAGGAGCAGCTGAAGAAGCTGCGGGCCAACGTCGACGTGCTGACCATGTCGGCGACGCCGATCCCGCGCACCCTGGAGATGGCGGTGACCGGCATCCGCGAGATGTCGACCATCACCACCCCGCCGGAGGAGCGCCACCCGGTGCTCACCTTCGTCGGCCCGTACGAGGAGAAGCAGATCGGCGCGGCCATCCGGCGCGAGCTGCTGCGCGAGGGCCAGTGCTTCTACATCCACAACCGGGTCGAGTCCATCGACCGGGCGGCGGCGCGGCTGCGCGAGATCGTGCCCGAGGCGCGGATCGCGACGGCCCACGGCCAGATGTCGGAACAGGCCCTGGAGCAGGTGGTCGTGGACTTCTGGGAGAAGAAGTTCGACGTGCTGGTCTCCACGACGATCGTCGAGTCCGGCATCGACATCTCCAACGCCAACACCCTCATCGTGGAGCGCGGCGACAACTTCGGCCTCTCGCAGTTGCACCAGCTGCGCGGCCGTGTCGGGCGCGGCCGCGAGCGGGGGTACGCGTACTTCCTGTACCCGCCGGAGAAGCCGCTGACCGAGACGGCGCACGAGCGCCTGGCCACCATCGCCCAGCACACGGAGATGGGCGCGGGCATGTACGTGGCGATGAAGGACCTGGAGATCCGCGGCGCGGGCAACCTGCTCGGCGGCGAGCAGTCCGGCCACATCGCGGGCGTCGGCTTCGACCTGTACATCCGCATGGTCGGCGAGGCGGTGGCGGACTACCGGGCCGCGGTCGAGGGCGGGGCGGAGGAGGAGCCGCCGCTGGAGGTGAAGATCGAGCTGCCGGTCGACGCGCACGTCCCGCACGACTACGCGCCCGGCGAGCGGCTGCGCCTGCAGGCGTACCGGTCGATCGCGTCGGCCAACTCCGAGGAGGACGTCAAGGCCGTGCGGGAGGAGCTCACCGACCGCTACGGCAAGCTGCCGGAGCCGGTGGAGAACCTGCTGCTGGTGGCGGGGCTGCGGATGCTGGCGCGGGCGTGCGGGGTCGGCGACATCACCCTGCAGGGCCCGAACGTCCGCTTCGGCCCGGTGGAGTTGCGCGAGTCGCAGGAGCTGCGCCTGAAGCGCCTGTACCCGGGCTCGGTGCTCAAGCCGGCCACCTCGCAGGTGCTGGTCCCGCGGCCGAAGACGGCCCGGGTGGGCGGCAAGCCGCTGGTCGGCCGGGAACTGCTGGCCTGGACCGGCGAGTTCCTCACCACGATCCTCGGATCGTGAGCGCGTGAGCGCCCGGCCGGGACCGTTTCCTGCGGATCCCGGCCGGGGTGCCGGTCAGAGCGACATCTCCGCCGCGCAGGCCAAGATGGTCGTGACGCTGCCCTCACACCTGTTTCCGTCGCTGCCGACGGTCAGATAGGCCTGGAACTTCCGCTCGTCGACGGTCGCGTCCAGCAGGGCCTGCTGGGTGACGACCCGCTGCGTCTCCTCGTAGGCACGGCGCAGCACCGTCGCGGAGTCCTGGCCCGCGAGCGGGTCGGCGGTCGGGGACGGTGTGGCGGGCACCGGGCGGGAGGCCGGTGCGGATGCCGTCTTTCCGGACAACGGCGCGCAGGCCGCGGTGGAGAGGAGGACCGCGCCGGCCAGTGCGGCAGCGGCGGTGGACGTGGTGGTGCGCATGCGAAAGGCCCCCGGGAACTGGTGTTCCCGGGAGCCTAGCGGCCGGTGCGGTGCAGCCGTGCGGGGGTTCGCGGGGGCCGGTGCGCTGCGGCTGTGCGGCGAGGGTGCAACGGTTGCGCGTATCCCCTCGATGGCGGCCGGAAACGGTGTATACCCTCAGACCCTGAACTTCGTCGACACGGTCCGTCAGGAGCAGCGATGCACGGCCCCGGCCTTCCGCCGCAGCATGGCCCCCAGCCCAGTTCCGGGGGTGTGGTGGCACTGCGCGTGCTGTTCGCCCTGCTGCCCGTACTGAGCTGCGGCTTCCTGGGGTGGGCCACGATGCTGCGGCTCGCGGTCGTCACCCGCAAGTCCGCCGACTGGATCCTGCTGGCGGTCAACTTCGCGCTGACCGTCGGCTGGATCGCGCTGATCGGCGCCGACCCGACCCCGAACACCGACGGCTGGCAGGGCAACACCGGCGCCTTCGGCACCATCCTGACCGGCGTCGCGACCTGTGTGTACTTCCTGGTCGCCGACATCCGCCACTACGAGAGGAAGGCCGCGGCCCGCACCGCGGGCTGGTACCCGGGACAGCCCGCCCCGTACGTGCCGCCGCAGGCGCAGGCAGCCGGCCCGGCGTACGGCTACCCGCACCCGCAGCCGCAGCCGCAGCCGCAGCCGCAGCCGCAGACGCCCGCCCCGGGCCCGGTCACCCCGCCGCGGATCGGCCAGGTCCGTGCCGAGCTGGACGAGCTGAGCGAGCTGCTGCGCCAGCAGACCCCGCCCCAGAACCCGAACCCGAACCCGAACCAGAACCCGAACGGTGAGGGCACCGGGCGGTGAGCGACGACGGCCGGATCATCGGCGAGCGCTACCGGCTGGCCTCCCTGCTCGGCCAGGGCGGCATGGGCCAGGTGTGGACCGCGTACGACCAGCGCCTGGACCGGCGCGTCGCCGTGAAGCTGCTGCGCCCGGACAAGGTGGCCGGCCCCGGCTCCGTCGCCGACGAGCTGCGCCGCCGCTTCGTGCGCGAGTGCCGGGTCACGGCCCAGGTGGACCACCCGGGCCTGGTCACCGTGCACGACGCGGGCAGCGACGGCGACGAGCTGTTCCTCGTCATGGGGTACGTCGAGGGCACCAACCTCGCCGACCACCTCGCCGCCCACGACCCCTACCCGTGGCCGTGGGCCGTCTCGGTGGTGGCGCAGCTGTGCGGGGTGCTGTCGGCCGTGCACGCGGTGCCGATCGTGCACCGCGACCTCAAGCCGCGGAACGTGATGGTCCGCCCCGACGGCACCGTCCTGGTCCTCGACCTCGGCGTCGCCTCGGTGATGGACACCGACACCACCCGCCTCACCAGCACCGGCTCCCCGATCGGCAGCCCCGCGTACATGGCGCCCGAACAGGCCATGGGCGGCGCGGTGGGCCCGTACACCGACCTGTACGCGCTCGGCGTGCTGCTGTACGAACTGCTCTCCGGCAACGTGCCCTTCGCCGGGTCCACCGCGCTCGGCGTGCTCCACCGCCACCTGTACGAGCCGCCGGTGCCCGTGCGCCGGGTGCGCCCGGAGATCCCGCACCAGCTGGAGGCGACCCTCCTCCACATGCTGGCCAAGGACCCGCAGGACCGGCCGTCCTCCGCCCAGCAGGTGTACGAGGCGCTCGTCCCGCTGTTGCCCAAGCAGGGCACCCCGGCGGCCTCCCTGGACCCCACCCGCCCGTTCCTGCGCCCGCACGCGCCCTGGCCGGACCGGGCCGCCGCCATCCCGCCGCAGCCGACCGCGCCGCCGTCCAAGCCGGACATCCCGGCCGCCGTGGACGAGGCCCGCAAGCTCCTGGACCAGGGCCGCCTGACCCAGGCCGTGGACATCCTCGGCGGCATCCTCCCCGCCGCTGCCGCCCAGCACGGCGAGCACTCCACCATCGTGCGCAGCCTGCGCAAGCAGTACGCCGCCACCCTCATGGACGACGGCCAGTACCGCCGCGCCCTGCCCGAACTGCACCGCCTCGCGGAGGAGTTCCCGGCCGGCGACCCGCAGGCCCTGCGGTTCCGCTATGACGCCGCGCAGTGCCTGGAGCAGCTGGGCGAGCCGGCCGCGGCACTCGCCGAGTACCGCGCGCTGCTGCCGCTCTTCGAGAACCACTACGCGAACCCGGACCCGGGCCTGCCGCTGGAGGTCCGCCGCCGGATCGCGCAGCTGCTGCTCTCCCTCGGCGACCGGCCGGCCGCTCACGACACCCTGGCGCGCCTGCTCTTCGACGCCGAGCGCATCCACGGGCCCGCCCACCCGTTCTCCGCGGAGGTGCGCCGCACCCTCCAGTGGCTCAGCCGCGTCCACTGACGCCGCCGCAGCCGCCGCAGCTCCAGTACCGCCACCACCAGCAGCGCGCCCGCCGCGGCCGCCGCGCCCGGCAGCAGGCCCGGCGGGCGGAACGTGCAGGCCACGGTGCGGGTGCCCGGGGTCACGGGGGTGGCGACCAGGCCCAGATGGGCCGTGGCGGGGCGGCCGTTGCAGCTCCATCCGGCGATCGCGGGCGCGGCGAGGACCGCGGTGCCCGAGCTGCCCGGCGGGAGGACGGCGCTGACCGACGAGGCCCCGACCCGCACCGAGGCCGGGTCGGGGGCCGCCGCGCGCAGGGCCGCCACCGCCGCGTCGAGGCGGCCGCGGTCGAGGCAGGACAGCGACCGGCGGGGCGGCTCGGGGGCGTCGAGGACCAGGGCGGAGGAGGCGCCGCGGGAGGGGCCGAGCGGCTGGAGGGCGGCCCGGTTGCGCGGCGGGTTGCCGTTCATCCGGAAGGCGGGCCCGTCGGCGAGGCGGGCGGTCGCGTGGTACTCGGGGGCCCACAGGAAGGCCTCGGTGCCCGCGCGGCAGACCCCGGGCGCGACCGGGTCCTCGTACACCCGGGCGCCCAGCAGGAGTTCCTGGTTGGCGAAGGGCGGGCCGTCGCGGTAGGAGGGGGCGGGGCCACCGGGGCCGCCGGGGCCACCGGGTCCTGCGGGGCGGAGGGTGAGCAGGGGCAGCGGGCGGCTGCGCACGACCGTGCCGTCCGGCTCCAGGCGGGCGCCGACGGCGAAGAGGGCGTCGGTGACCGGGTTGTCGATGCTCTGCACGTTGCGGCCGCGCGAGGTCCAGCCCGCGCCGAGCGCCGCCATCGTCCGCGTGTACACGTCCGGGGTGTGGCTGCTGTAGTAGGCGCCGCCCTCCCCGCCCAGCAGCAGCGGATCGTTGCCCGACAGGGCCGGGCGGCTCGGGTCGGTGCGGTACGCGGGCCACCCGTCGGCCTCCGCCAGGGCCGCCGCCCGCGCGGTGTGGGCGGGCCCCCAGGACGGGTAGTCGTCCAGGCCGCCCAGCTTGCCGCGGTGGCCGAAGGCCGTGGTCGCCGCGGCCTGCCCGGCCAGCACCAGGACCAGCAGGGCCGCCGCCGGGAGCGCGGGCCGGCGCCGGGCCGGCCCCGGGCGCAGCGCCCACCAGGCCGCGCCGGCCAGGGCGAGCCCGCCGCCGAACAGCGCGAACCCCCAGGCGGTGGCCAGCGGGCTGCCGCTCGCGGCGAGGGCCGCCGCGGCCAGCAGGGCCGTCCCGGCCGCGAGCGCCCGGGGCCCGGGCACCCCGTGGGCGAGGGCGGCCCAGGCCGCGATGACGGCCACGCCCGCCAGGACGAAGGTCTGCCGGTACGGGCTGCCGTTCGGGGTGGCGAAGAGGTGCCAGGCCAGGTGGGCCGGCGTCCACTGGAAGGACAGCAGCACGGCCGCGGTCAGGCCGCCCCACGCCAGCCGGGTGCGCCGCGGCACGGCCCGGTGGAACGGCAGCGCCGCCACCAGCAGCAGGGTCCCCGTCCCGACGAACAGCGCCGGGGAGGAGAAGGAGTAGGTGCCGGGCAGCATCCGCGCGAACACGTCCGCCCAGGGCGCCGGCCGGAACTCCCGCGTCCACCCCGGGTAGGCCTGCCGGGAGCTGAGGAAGAGCGGCACGAGCACCGGCGCGGACAGGGCGATGCCCAGCAGCACCGCCCCGGCGGCGCGGGCCGCCGCGCCCACCCGCTCCCGCGCGGGCCGCCGCTCCAGCACCAGCCGTACCAGCAGCACCAGCGCCGCCCCCAGCGTGGCCATGTACGCGGTGTAGAAGTTCGCCGTCCAGCACACCGCCGCCACCAGGACGGCGGCGGTGAACCGCCGCCCGCGCAGCGCCCATTCGCCCGTCAGGCACAGCAGCGGGAAGGCGATCAGCCCGTCCAGCCACATCGGGTTGTACGAGGCCTCGATCACCGACCAGCCGCACAGCGCGTACGAGGCCCCCAGCAGCCCCGCCGCCCACCACCGCCCGCGGGCCTGCGTGCGCAGCAGCCAGGCCATCGCCGCCGCCGCGGCCGCGGTCTTGAGGACGGTGACCGCGTACACCGCGAGGTCGATGTCCTGGCGCGGGAAGAGCGCCACGAGCGGGGCGAACGGGCTGGTCAGATAGGTCCCGAGGTCGGGCAGGAAGCTGGTGCCGTAGCCGGACTGCCAGTTGAGCAGCAGCCCGCCGCGCGCCCGCCCGTGCAGCAGGTCCCACAGGTGGGCGTGGAAGGGGACGAACTGGTTGCCGAGGTCGTTGACGCTGCGGTGCCGGTGGCCGTACGGGAACACGCGGGCGGCCGCGTCCCCCGAGCAGACGGCCGCGGCCGTGACCAGGGCGGCGAGGACCGAGCCGGCCAGGCTCGCGCGGCGCGGGGAGCGGCGCGGGGACCGGGTCGGGGCGGGCCGTGACGACGGGGGCCTGGTGCGCGCCGAAGGGCGCGGCGGCGCGGCCGGCGAGGGGTGCGGGGTCGACATGGTGGGCCGACCTTGGCAGCGCCGGTGGACCGGGCGGTGGCCGCCGGGTGAACACGTACCCCAACACCCCGGGAATCGTTGGTCGAACCGGTGGCCCGTACCACCCTGACTGCATACCATCGATCACCGCACGGCCTTTGTGCACCGACGCACAATCTCCCGGCCCTGGAGGCTCCTTTGCACCGTCGCACAGCGCTCTCCGTATCCGCCGCCCTGCTCGTGGCGGCCCCCCTGCTGTCCGCCTGCTCGGGCCAGTCCCGCCCGGGCACCGCGGCCGTCGTCGGCGGCGAGCGGATCACCACCTCCGCCCTCCAGGCCCAGGTCAACGACGTCCGCACCGCGCAGAACCGCAGCGGGCAGTCCGCCGCCCAGCTGATCCAGGCCTCGCCCGGCCTGGAGCGGGTCAAGCTCAACAAGATGATCCAGACCGCCGTGCTGGAGCGCGCCGCGAAGGACGCGGGCGTGCGGGTCAGCCCGCGCGAGGTCGAGGAGTTCCGTAAGGCCCAGCTGGAGAAGGCCGGCGGCCCCGAGCAGCTGGAGGCGGCCGCCCTGGAGCAGGCCCACCTGGCCCCGGGCCAGCTGGAGGCCGACGCCCGCTTCAAGCTGCTGCGCGACAAGCTCTTCGACCACTACGGCAGCCAGGACAAGGCGCTGGAGAAGCTCGGCGCCGCGGCGAAGGCCCTGCACATCGAGGTCAACCCGCGCTACGGGGCCTGGGACGCGCAGCAGATCGTCCTCGGGGACCAGCAGACCCCGTGGATCACCCAGCGGACCCGGCCCGGGCAGGCACCCGCCGGAGCCTGAGGCGCGCCGCCGGAGGTAGGTTCGGAGGGTGAACGCCCACGCCGCCGAACCCGCCCGCCCGTCCGACACCGCCGCCGGCCGCGCCGCCGGCCCCGCCCCCGGTCCGGCCGACGGGGACGCCGTCGGCCGGATCGTGCTGCTCACCGCCAGCCACCGGGTCGCCCCCGGCCTGCTGTCCTGGCCCGCCTGGCAGACCCTGCACGGCGCGGACCGGGTGCTGTGCGCCGACCCGGGCCACCCGCAGCTGCCGTACCTGCGGGAGGCGGGCGTCGAGGTCGCCCTCGAGGCCCCGGACGCGCACGCCCTGGTCGACGCCTGCGCGGGCGGGCGCACCGTCGTGGTGATCCCGGCCGGCGAGGGCGACCAGCGCCTCACCGACGGCCTGGCCCGGCTCGCCGGCTCCGGCCGCGTCGCCATGCCCGACCTGGAGCTGCTGCCCGGCTCCTACGATCTGCCCGGCGCCCGGCTGCTCGACCTGGTGCAGGTGATGGACCGGGTCCGCCGGGAATGCCCGTGGACCTCCCGCCAGACCCATCGCGGGCTGGTGAAGTACGCCATCGAGGAGGCGTACGAGCTGGTCGAGGCCATCGAGGACGGGGACCGCGAGGAGCTGCGCGAGGAGCTCGGCGACGTCCTGCTCCAGGTGGTCTTCCACGCGCGGATCGCCGAGGAGGACCCCGACGAGCCGTTCTCCGTGGACGACGTGGCCGGCAGCCTCGTCGAGAAGCTGATCCACCGCCACCCGCACGTCTTCGGCGACGCCGAGGCGCAGACCGCGGAGGACGTCAGCGCCCACTGGCAGCGCACCAAGGCGGTGGAGAAGCAGCGCGCCTCCGTCACCGACGGGATCCCGCTGGGCCAGCCCGGCCTGGCGCTCGCGGCCAAGCTCGCCGGCCGGGCCCGCGCGGGCGGGCTCGCCGTGGAGCTGCCGGGCGGCGAGGGCATCGGGTACGAGCTGCTGCGGCTGGCGGCGCGCGCGGAGGCGGAGGGCGTGGACCCCGAGACGGCGCTGCGCGCCGCGGCCCGCGCCTACCGCGACGCGATCCGCGCCGCCGAGGGCCTCGACGCCTAGGTGTATTGACCCGCAGCGTTGTTCACGCTGGTCAGGGGTATGCCTGCGACCAGGCCTTTTCCACCTAGGGGGTCCAGGCGCTGCCGGAGGCTTCGGCGAGGGCGGCGAGCAGGCTGGCGCCCACGGCGGCGTAGTGCTCGGGGCCGGCGAGGAACTTGCGGTGGTCGCGGCCGAGGTCGTGGAGGTAGGAGGCCAGGCCCTCGTGCTCCAGGTGGGCGACGACGTGGGTGAGGGCGGCGAAGAGCCGGTCCCGCTGGCGCTGCATGTCCTCGGCGGAGGGCGGGAAGAGCGCGCGGATCGCGGGGTGGTGCCAGAAGAGGTGGGAGTGGAAGTACTTGACCGCGTGCTCGGCCCGTCTCTCCACCACCGCGAAGCTGCTCTTCAAGATCCTCACGTCCACAGGTCCGAAAGGAGGAGCGGCGTCCGTCGCGGCGTCAAGTGACGGCCGATCTGCGGACAGCCGTGGCGAACCCCCATAAGGGGTGCCGTGCGCCGCCCGGGATACCGTCGACCCGTGCACGAGCCGACCCCCGCCGCCCCCGAAGACCCCGCTGCCGCAGACGCCCCGGCCGCCCCGGCCCCGACCCTGTTCGACTGGGAGTTCGCGACCGACCCCTATCCCGCGTACGCCTGGCTGCGCGAGCACGCGCCGGTCCACCGCACCCGGCTGCCCAGCGGGGTCGAGGCCTGGCTGGTGACCCGGTACGCCGATGCCCGCCAGGCCCTCGCCGACCAGCGGCTCAGCAAGAACCCGGCGCACCACGCGGAGCCGGCGCACGCCAAGGGCAAGACCGGGATCCCGGGGGAGCGCAAGGCGGAGCTGATGACGCACCTGCTGAACATCGACCCCCCGGACCACACCCGGCTGCGGCGCCTGGTGTCGAAGGCGTTCACGCCGCGCAGGGTGGCGGAGTTCACACCGCGGGTGCAGGAGCTGACCGACCACCTCATCGACGGCTTCGCCGGGCGGGGCGAGGCGGACCTCATCCACGAGTTCGCCTTCCCGCTGCCGATCTACGCCATCTGCGAGATGCTCGGGGTGCCGCGCGAGGACCAGGACGACTTCCGCGACTGGGCCGGGATGATGATCCGGCACGGCGGCGGCCCGCGTGGCGGAGTGGCCCGCTCCGTCAAGCAGATGCGCACGTACCTCGGCGAACTCATCCACCGCAAAAGGGATGATCTGGGCAATGACCTGATCTCGGACCTGATCCGGGCGAGCGACCACGGCGACCACCTCACCGAGGCCGAGGCCACCGCCATGGCGTTCATCCTGCTCTTCGCGGGTTTCGAGACCACCGTGAACCTCATCGGCAACGGCGTCCACTCCCTCTTCAAGAACCCGGAGCAGCGCACACGGCTCCAGGCCTCCCTCGCCGCCGGCGAGCGCGGGCTGCTGCAGACCGGCGTGGAGGAGCTGCTGCGCTACGACGGCCCCGTCGAGCTCGCCACCTGGCGCTTCGCCACCCGTCCGCTGACGCTCGGCGGACAGGACATCGCGGTCGGCGACCCGGTGCTGGTGGTCCTCGCCGCCGCCGACCGCGACCCGGCGCGGTTCGCCGACCCCGACACCCTCGACCTCTCGCGCGCCGACAACCAGCACCTCGGCTACGGCCACGGGATCCACTACTGCCTGGGCGCTCCGCTCGCCCGACTCGAAGGACAGACGGCGCTTGCGACTTTGCTGACGCGTCTGCCGGATCTGGAACTCGCCGTTCCGTCAACTGACCTGCGTTGGCGCGGAGGTCTGATCATGCGTGGCCTGCGCACGCTTCCCGTGCGCTTCACACCCCGAAACAACTGAACGTTTTCTGAGACAAAGTCAACTCCTTGCTCAACTTGTGACAATCGTTCGAAGGCCGCTAGGTTCTGCCGTTACCCAGCCGTTATGCGAAAGGTGCATCACATGCGTTCCGGGAACGGCCGCCACAGACGCCCCCGCCAGGTACCCGCGATTGTCGTCACCGCCGGAGTCACGGGCTCCGCGCTGGCCCTGCCACTGCTCGCCGCCACCGGCGCGAGCGCGGCCGACGCCTCGACGTGGGACAAGGTCGCCGAGTGCGAGAGCGGGGGCACCTGGAGCGCCAACACCGGCAGCGGTGCGTACGGCGGGCTGGCGTTCACCCAGGAGCAGTGGCAGAGCGCGGGCGGCCTGGAGTTTGCCGAGCGGCCCGACCTGGCCAGCCGGTCCCAGCAGATCGCGGTAGCCGAGCGCGTGCTCGGCGACCGGGGCCCCGAGGCCTGGCAGAACTGCGCGGCCTCGGCCGGGCTGACCAAGGACGCCCCCGCGGCGGACGTGGACCCGGGCGCCGCCGGCGACCACCGCGCCGTCGGCGCCAGCCCGAGCCGCCCGGACGAGAAGGTCCCGGCCGGCGGCAACGGCGGCCGGGCCACCGACTTCGGCGCCCCGACCCCCGGGCCCACCTTCACCCTCCCGCCCGCGCCGCAGGCACCCGTGAGCGGCCTGCCCGTCATGCCCGACCCGGACGTGCCGGCCCAGACGCCGCTGCCGGGCACCCCGGGCACCCCGACCGCGCCCACGACGCCGACCGCGCCCGGTACGGCGCCCACCGCCCCGGTGAACCCGGCGGACCCGACCGCCCCGGTGAACCCGGCCGACCCGGCCAACCCGGGGGCGCCGACGGCCCCGGGCGCCACCCCGTCCGCCCCCTCGGCCGCGCCCGCCCCGGGCGCCTCCGCCGACCCGGCCGCCATACCGGACACCTCCGCCACCGGCAAGCACCGCGGTGCGCCCGCCGTGGAGACCCCGGCCCCCTCGTACACCGTGAAGGAGGGCGACAGCCTCGCCACCATCGCGGACGCCAAGGGGGTCAAGGGCGGCTGGAGCGCCCTGTACCACGCCAACGAGCAGGTCATCGGCGGTGACGCCAACCTGATCAAGCCGGGCCAGAACCTGGATCTAAGGTAGCTATAACGGCACTTCGGGCACCCGGAAAGCGTCGTATGCCCGGTTCGTTCAAATGAGACATGCGTCTCTTCCGGTCAACTGGCGTGTCCTGTCCGCAACCTTGGGCAAACCACCCTCTCACCTGCGCAAACGCCCTTGCGGGGAGCGCAAGTAGGGGCCCTCCCCCGCCGAAGTTCCTCGTTGAACATCGGCGGGGGACCTGTCTACCTTCTGAATCGCCCGCCACCGCGGGCCCCTTCGACCGCACCGCCGAATCCTGCCGGCGGCCGGGGGGAACACACGTCGCGTCACGCGCCGAAGGCAGGAGCGGGGGAACCAACGAAGGCGCCGGGAACGACCGTTCGAAGACGGTCGCCACCGGCTAGGGGTGAAGACGCGCCACGTGCGCGGCCGGGCAACTCATCCGCCCGAACCCGACAGCTCACCTCGCAGGCGTCGGTGAGGAGAACTCCATGCTGCTTTCCGGCAAGGGCAAGCACCGCCGCGCCACCGCCATCGAGCGGACCACGCGCATCGTCACGCTCGCCGGTGTCGCCGGTGTCGCCGTCGCGGCCCCGCTGATGACCGCCGGCTCCGCGTCCGCCGCCACCGCCTCCGAGTGGGACCGCGTCGCGCAGTGCGAGTCCGGCGGCAACTGGTCCATCAACACGGGCAACGGCTACTACGGCGGCCTCCAGTTCTCCGCCTCCACCTGGGCCGCGTACGGCGGCAAGTCCTACGCCCCGCAGGCCAACCAGGCCTCCAAGGCGCAGCAGATAGCCATCGCCGAGAAGGTCCTCAAGGGCCAGGGCAAGGGCGCCTGGCCGGTCTGCGGCAAGGGCCTGTCGAACTCCGCGTACTCCGGCGGCGGCTCCACGAGCACCCCGAAGCAGACGCCGAAGACCGAGACGAAGAAGACCGAGACCCAGAAGGCCGAGACGCCGAAGACCCAGCCGAAGAAGGAGACCCCGCGCTCCGAGGCGCCGGTGACCCGCTCCGAGCGCGGCGACTCTGCGGCCATCAAGACCGGCAACGGCTCCTACGAGGTCAAGTCCGGCGACACCCTGGGCTCCATCGCCGACGCCAACGGCGTCAAGGGCGGCTGGCAGAAGCTGTTCGAGCTGAACAAGGACATCGTCTCGGACGCCGACCTGATCTACCCGGGCCAGATGCTGAAGCTCAGCTGACCCCCCCCGCACCTCCCGCGCGTGCCGTGACGGCACGCGCACACCCCGCCGCCCGGCGCGTACCCCTCACGCGCCGGGCGGCGGCGCGTCCGCCGGCGGGCGGACGCCGTGCGACAGCTGCCCGCCGGCGGCCGGAGGCCCCGAAACCAGGGGTCCTATGTCCCGGAAGCGGGGTATTCGGGCTCTTTTTCGTCCCAGGACCCGGGCGGTCGGCCAGCCGACTGCCGGGAGCCGGTTAGGCTCTAGGCGGCAAGGCCATCCCACGGCCGTACCCGCCACCGCACACCCAGCGTCACATCCCAGAAGGAGATGCTCGTGCCGTCCATCGACGTCGTCGTAGCCCGGGAAATCCTGGACTCCCGAGGCAACCCCACGGTCGAGGTCGAGGTGGGCCTCGACGACGGCAGCACCGGCCGTGCTGCTGTTCCGTCCGGCGCCTCCACCGGTGCCTTCGAGGCCATCGAGCTCCGTGACGGTGACCCCAACCGTTACCAGGGCAAGGGTGTCGAGAAGGCCGTCCTCGCGGTCATCGAGCAGATCGGCCCGGAGCTCGTCGGCTACGACGCCACCGAGCAGCGCCTGATCGACCAGGCCATGTTCGACCTGGACGCCACCGACAACAAGGGCTCGCTCGGCGCCAACGCCATCCTCGGCGTCTCCCTCGCCGTCGCGCACGCCGCGTCCGAGGCCTCGGACCTGCCGCTCTTCCGCTACCTCGGCGGCCCGAACGCGCACCTGCTGCCCGTTCCGATGATGAACATCCTCAACGGCGGCTCGCACGCCGACTCCAACGTGGACATCCAGGAGTTCATGATCGCGCCGATCGGCGCGGAGTCCTTCTCCGAGGCCCTGCGCTGGGGCACCGAGGTCTACCACACCCTCAAGTCCGTGCTGAAGGGCAAGGGCCTGTCCACCGGTCTGGGCGACGAGGGCGGCTTCGCCCCGAACCTCGGCTCCAACCGCGAGGCCCTGGACCTCATCCTCGAGGCCATCAAGCAGGCCGGCTACACCCCGGGCAAGGACATCGCGCTCGCGCTCGACGTCGCCGCGTCCGAGTTCTACAAGGACGGCAAGTACAACTTCGAGGGCCAGGCCCGCTCGGCCGCCGAGATGACCGAGTACTACGAGGAGCTCGTCTCCGCGTACCCGCTCGTCTCCATCGAGGACCCGCTGTTCGAGGACGACTGGGCCGGCTGGAAGGTCATCACCGAGAAGCTCGGCGCCAAGGTCCAGCTCGTCGGCGACGACCTGTTCGTCACCAACCCCGAGCGCCTCGCCCGCGGCATCGAGGAGGGCACCGCCAACGCCCTGCTCGTCAAGGTCAACCAGATCGGCTCGCTGACCGAGACCCTGGACGCCGTCGAGCTCGCCCAGCGCAACGGCTTCAAGTGCATGATGTCGCACCGCTCCGGTGAGACCGAGGACGTCACCATCGCCGACCTCGCCGTCGCCACCAACTGCGGCCAGATCAAGACCGGCGCCCCGGCCCGCTCCGAGCGCGTCGCCAAGTACAACCAGCTGCTGCGCATCGAGGAGATCCTCGACGACGCCGCGGTGTACGCGGGCCGCAGCGCGTTCCCCCGCTTCAAGGGCTGACGGTCCCTGAGCCTCCGTACGTCCCCGCACTCGGTCCCGTACCGTGTGCGGGGACGTATTGCGTAGTACGGACAGAGGGGAGGCGGGAGCAATGGCCGGGAACCGGGATCGGTTCTCCACCTTCTCCACCGCGACCAGGCTGAGGCAGCTCGGCGAGCGGACCGCCGCCCACGTCTACCGCTCGCAGAGCCGCCGCCAGGTCCGCCGCAGCCGGCTCACCGGCCGGGCCGCCCTGCTCGTGCTCGTCCTCTGTACGCTGGTCGTCGCCCTGGCGTACCCGATGCGCCAGTACGTCTCCCAGCGCTCGGAGATCGCGGAGCAGCAGCGGGCCGCCGCGGCGGCGAGCAAGCGCCTCGAACGCCTGCGCGACGAGAAGGCCCGCTGGCAGGACAACGCCTATGCGGAGCAGCAGGCGCGCAAGCACCTGCACTTCGTGCGGCCGGGCGAGATCGGCTACATCATGAACGATCCCGGCGCCGAGGCGGCGGAGCACCGCCGCACCGGCCGGGCCGGGTCCGACCGGCCCTGGTACTCCAACGTCTGGGACGGCGTGGACAAGGCCGACCGCCCCGGCGGCTGAGCCGCGACCGACTCGGCAGCGGACGAGCAGCACGAGCGCACGAGCAGTAAGAGCAGTAAGAGCAGCACGAGCAGTACGAGCAGCACCCATCCACGAGAACGAAGAGACTCCTTCCAGGCATGCAGACGCCCCCGCCCCAGACCGACCGGACCGAGCCGACCGACGCGGACATCGAGGCGTTCGAGCAGCAGCTCGGACGCCCGCCGCGCGGGCTGCGCGCCATCGCCCACCGCTGCCCGTGCGGTCAGCCGGACGTGGTGGAGACCGCCCCCCGCCTCCCCGACGGCACGCCGTTCCCCACCCTCTACTACCTGACCTGCCCGCGTGCGGCCTCCGCGATCGGCACGCTGGAGGCCAACGGCGTGATGAAGGAGATGCAGGCGCGCCTCGCCGAGGACCCCGAGCTCGCCGCCGCCTACCGCGCCGCGCACGAGGACTACATCCGGCGCCGCGACGCCATCGAGGTGCTCCAGGGCTTCCCGAGCGCCGGCGGCATGCCCGACCGGGTCAAGTGCCTGCACGTGCTGGTCGGCCACTCGCTGGCCGCCGGCCCGGGCGTGAACCCGTTCGGCGACGAGGCCCTGGCCATGCTGCCCGAGTGGTGGGCCAAGGGCCCCTGCGTCACCCCCTGCGGCGAGAAGAAGGACGCGGAGGGCGACGCATGACCCGGGTCGCCGGCATCGACTGCGGTACGAACTCCATCCGCCTGCTCGTCGCCGACTGCGACCCGGCCACCGGCGAGCTGGTCGAGCTGGACCGGCGGATGACGATCGTCCGCCTCGGCCAGGGCGTGGACAAGACCGGCCGGCTGGCCCCCGAGGCCCTGGAGCGCACCTTCGCCGCCTGCCGCGAGTACGCGGCGGTCATCGAGGAGCTCGGGGCGCAGCGGCTGCGGTTCGTGGCCACCTCGGCCTCCCGCGACGCCGAGAACCGCGAGGACTTCGTGCGCGGCGTCGTCGACATCCTGGGGGTCGAGCCCGAGGTGATCTCCGGCGACCAGGAGGCCGAGTTCTCCTTCACGGGCGCCACCAAGGAGCTGGCGGGCACCGACCACATGGACAAGCCGTTCCTGGTGGTGGACATCGGCGGCGGCTCCACCGAGTTCGTCGTGGGCGGGGAGCACGTCCGGGCCGCCCGCTCCGTGGACGTGGGCTGCGTCCGGATGACCGAGCGCCACCTGGTCGTCGACGGCGTGGTCACCGACCCGCCGACCGAGGCGCAGGTCGCCGCCATACGGGCCGACATCGACGCGGCCCTGGACCTGGCCGAGCAGACGGTGCCGCTGCGCGAGGCCCGCACCCTGGTCGGCCTGGCCGGCTCGGTGACCACCATCGCCGGGATCGCGCTCGGCCTGCCGGAGTACATCTCCTCGGAGATCCACCACTCCCGGATCCCCCGTGCGCAGGTCCGCGAGATCACCGAGCGGATGCTGACCACGACCCACGCCGAGCGCGCCGCCATCCCGGTCCTGCACCCGGGCCGGACCGACGTGATCGGAGCCGGCGCCCTGGTCCTCCTCTCGATCATGGATCGCATCGGCGCCGAGGAGGTCGTGGTCTCGGAGCACGACATTTTGGACGGCATCGCCTGGTCCATCGCCTGACCGGCCCGTGACCCGCCCGGGGGCCGTGGAGAGCCCCCGGGCAGGTCCGCCCTGACAGACTGCGCTGGACGTCCCGCCGGTCGCCGACCTCGATGACGAGGACGACGAGTTCGTCGTCCAGGACCTGGTAGGCCACCCGGTAGCTGCCGGCCCGCAGCCGGTAGAGGCCGGAGGGGCCGGTGGGCTTGTCGATGTCCGCGTCCTCGCGGAACGGGTCGTCGCCGAGCGCGGTCAGGGCCGCAAGGATGCGCATGGCCGCAGGCCGGTTGATCGCCCGGAGCCGGCGCTGACCGCTTCCGCCTCGCGTGCGAGCAGTTCGTCGGCGGCTGACCAGAGGGTTGTGCGGGTCGGGGAGGGGCTGGAGGAACCTTTCTGGGGGTCCTTCGGCCCTCTCTCCGAAGAAAGTTCGTGAAGTTCTTCACAAGGAAAAGGGGCCGGTTGGGCCAAGTCGAAGGCCCCCGGGGGTCTTTCGAGGGCGCGGAGGCCCGTTTTGTGCGTGCGTTCGTGTGAATCGAGGAGGGGGCGGGGCCGGGTCGGTAGGTACCGACGAACCCGGTGGTCTACTCCGGTTTTCGGCCTGGAGGCCAGTTCAGGGCGGGTGAACAACGAATCCGGCTACCCCGTGGTTCCCGATCGGGGCCATGACCTCCGTCACGTGGGCGGCGCAGTGTAGCAGAGGCCCTCCGGCTTCTTGTGAAGGGGCTCACGAGCATCACCCCTGGGGGTGCTGGATACTCGTTCCATGAGCACCACGGAGCGTCCCAGGATCCTCGTTGTAGGAGGTGGGTACGTAGGCCTGTACGCAGCCAAGCGCATCATGAAGAAGATGCGCTACGGCGAGGCGACCGTCACGGTCGTCGACCCGCGCTCGTACATGACCTACCAGCCCTTCCTCCCCGAAGTGGCCGCAGGCAGCATCTCGCCTCGGCACGTCGTCGTCCCGCTGCGACGCGTGCTGCCCAAGGCTGAGGTTCTCACCGGCCGGGTCACCAGCATCGACCAGGACCGCAAGGTCGCCGTCGTCACGCCGCTCGTCGGCGAGGCGTACGAGCTGCCCTTCGACTACCTGGTGATCGCGCTCGGCGCCATCTCCCGCACCTTCCCGATCCCCGGCCTCGCCGAACAGGGCATCGGCATGAAGGGCGTCGAGGAGGGCATCGGCCTGCGCAACCACGTCCTCGAGCAGCTCGACAAGGCCGAGTCCACGACGGACGAGAACGTCCGCCGCAAGGCCCTCACCTTCGTCTTCATCGGCGGCGGCTTCGCCGGCGCCGAGACGATCGGCGAGGTCGAGGACATGGCCCGCGACGCCGCGAAGTACTACTCCACGATCAAGCGCGAGGACATGCGCTTCATCCTGGTCGACGCGGCCGACAAGATCCTCCCCGAGGTCGGGCCCAAGCTCGGCACCTGGGGCAAGGAGCACCTCGAGTCCCGCGGCATCGAGATCTACCTCGGCACCTCCATGGACTCCTGCGTCGACGGCCACGTGGTGCTGAAGAACGGCCTCGAGGTCGACTCCAACACCATCGTGTGGACCGCGGGCGTCAAGCCCAACCCGGCGCTGGCCCGCTACGGCCTGCCGCTCGGCCCGCGCGGCCACGTCGACACCGCCCCGACCCTCCAGGTCCAGGGCACCGACTACATCTGGGCCGCCGGCGACAACGCCCAGGTCCCGGACGTCGCCGCCCGCAAGGCCGGCGTCGAGAACGCCTGGTGCCCGCCGAACGCCCAGCACGCGCTGCGCCAGGCCAAGGTCCTCGGCGACAACGTGGTCTCCGGCATGCGGGGCTTCCCGCAGAAGGAGTACTCGCACTCCAACAAGGGTGCGGTGGCGGGCCTCGGCCTCCACAAGGGCGTGGCGATGATCGTCATGGGCAAGATGAAGATCAAGCTCAAGGGCCGCCTCGCCTGGTACATGCACCGTGGCTACCACGGCATGGCCATGCCGACCTGGAACCGCAAGATCCGCGTCTTCGCGGACTGGACCCTCGGCATGTTCCTCAAGCGCGAAGTCGTCTCCCTCGGTGCTCTGGAGACCCCGCGCGAGGAGTTCTACGAGGCCGCCAAGCCGGCCCCGGCTCCGGCCGCCGCGGCCGCGCCCGCCGAGAAGGCCAAGGCCTCCTGACCCGGGCCTGACCGAAGGCACGCAGTACGCCCCGAAGGGGCCGCCCGCCATCCGTGGTGCGGGCGGCCCCTTCGGCGTTCCCGCGCGTTCCTCCTCGCCGCGCCCCCCCGCGCGCTCCTCCCGCAGATTGGCCGGGGACGGATCTGGGTATGCCGTTCCGCCGGATCGTTTCTGGAGGTGCCGAGATGACCGACGCCGCGCCGCGGCTGGCCGCTGTGGCCGAGACCCTGCTGGGCGCCCCGCTGCCCGTCCGGATCCGGGCCTGGGACGGCAGCGAGGCCGGGCCGCCCGGCGGCCCCGTTCTGGTGCTGGCCCACCGGCGCGCCCTGCGCCGGATGCTGTGGCGGCCGGGCGAACTGGGCCTGGCCCGCGCCTGGGTGGCCGGGGACCTCACCGTCGACGGCGACCTGTACGCCCTGCTGGACCGGGTCTCCGGACTGCTCTGGGAGCGGGGGGCCGACGCCGCCCCCGAACCCCGCCCGCACCCGTCCCGGCGGGCCGCCGGCGCAGCCGGGACCGCCGCGCTGCTGCGCGACCCCGCCGCGCGGGCCGCCGTACGCGAACTGGTCGCGCTGGCCCGGCCGCTGCCGCCGCCCGCGCCGCCCGCCGAGGAGGCCCTCCGCCGCGGCGGGCCGCTGCACACCCGCAGCCGTGACAAGCAGGCGATCAGCCACCACTACGACGTGGGCAACGAGTTCTACGAACGGGTCCTCGGCCCGTCGATGGTGTACTCCTGCGCCTACTGGAGCCCCGGCGGCACCCTGGAGGAGGCGCAGCGCGACAAGCTCGACCTGGTCTGCCGCAAGCTGGCCCTCGCGCCCGGCGCCCGGCTCCTCGACGTGGGCTGCGGCTGGGGCTCCATGGCGCTGCACGCGGCCCGCGAGTACGGGGCGAAGGTCACCGGCATCACGCTCTCGAGCGAGCAGGCCGCGTTCGCCCTCAAGCAGGTCGCGGAGGAGGGCCTGGCGGACCGGGTCGAGATCCGCATCCAGGACTACCGGGACGTCAAGGACGGTCCGTACGACGCCATTTCGTCCATCGGGATGGCCGAACACGTCGGCGCCGAGCGCTACCGCGAGTACGCCCGCCTCCTGTACGGGCTGCTGCGCCCCGGCGGCAGGCTGCTGAACCACCAGATCGCCCGCCGGCCCGAGCCGGACGAAGCGGCCTACCGCGTCGACGAGTTCATCGACGCCTACGTCTTCCCCGACGGCGAGCTCGCGCCGCTCGGTACGACCGTCGGCGAGCTGGAGCGGGCCGGGTTCGAGGTCCGCGACGTGGAGGCGCTGCGCGAGCACTACGCGCTGACCCTGCGGGCCTGGGTGGCGCGGCTGGAGGAGCACTGGGAGGACGCCGTACGGCTGACCTCGCCCGGGCGGGCCCGGGTGTGGCTGCTGTACATGGCCGCCTCGGCGCTGGGCTTCGAGCGGGGCCGCCTCGGCGTCAACCAGGTCCTCGCCGTCCGGTCCGGCCCGGACGGGGCCTCGGACCTGCCGCTGCGGCTGCGCACCTGGGGCGCGTAGCCGCCGTACCCGCACGCGGGAAGGGCCCCGGGGCGGCTGCCCCGGGGCCCTTGTGCCGCGTCCGGCGTCCTGACCCGCCGCTACTCGGTCTTGATGGCCGTCAGCATGTTCAGCTTCGCCGCGCTGCGCGCCGGCCACAGGGCGGCCAGGACGCCGACCACGGCGGCCAGCAGCAGGAAGACGCCGATCCGGTCGAACGGGACCACCAGCTCGTAGTTCGGGATCGTGGTCTTGAGGGTGCGGCCCAGCGCCCAGGCGAGGAAGGTGCCGAGGCCGACGCCGAGCACCGCGCCGAAGAGGGAGATGACCACGGCCTCCAGGCGGATCATGTTCTTGACCCGGCCCCGGTCCAGGCCGACCGCGCGGAGCATGCCGATCTCCTGGGTCCGCTCGAAGACCGACATCGCGAGGGTGTTGACGACGCCGAGGACCGAGATCACCAGGGCCATGCCGAGCAGGCCGTACATCACGTTCAGCATCGTGTTGATGATGCCGCCCATCGTGTTGCGGATGTCCTGCTTGTTCTCGATCTTGATGGCGGGGTTGTCGCCGAGGGCGTCGATGACCTTCTGCTCGTCGGCCCGGGACTCGCCGCCGGCCATCTTCACGAAGACCTGGCGGATCTGCGGCTTCTCGCCGGCCTCGACCGGGATCTGCCGGGCGTCCAGGACGTACGGGGAGACCAGCTCGCTCTCCTCGAAGACCGCCGCGACCTTCAGGGACTTCTTGGCGCCGCCGTCGAAGGAGGCCTCGACCGTGCTGCCGACCGAGAGGCCGGCCTTCTTCGCGGTCTTGTCGGCGACGGCGACCTGGCCCTGGGCGAGGCCGGCGACGGAGCCGCTGACCACCTTGAAGTTGACCACCTTGTCCAGGGCGGCGGGGTTCACGCCCGAGGCGGAGTGGAAGGTGCCGTCGGCGCCCTTGAAGTAGGCGGACTGCTGGCCGGAGACGGCCGCCACGCCGGGGGTCTTCTCCAGGGCGGTCAGGACCGAGGGGTCCAGGTCGCCGCCGCCGGCCATGGAGAGCACGTAGTCGGCGCGGAGCTGGTCCGTGGTGGAGCGGTCGACGGCCTTGCCGACGGTCACGCCGAGCACGGTCAGGCCGGTGACCAGGGTGAGGCCGATGGTCAGCATGCCGGCGGTGACACCGGTGCGGCGCGGGTTGCGGACCGCGTTGCGGGCGGCCAGGTTGCCGGCGACGCCGAAGACGCGGGTCAGCAGCGGCCGTACGACGGCGATCAGCGGGCGCGACAGCATCGGGATCAGCACGGCCACGCCGATGAGGGTGAAGAACGCGCCGCCGCCGATGATCCAGCGGCCGGTCTCGCCGCCCTTGGAGGAGCCCATCACGATCAGGCCGGAGCCGATCGCGGTCAGGACGCCGCCGAAGCTGTTCAGCACCACCAGGGACTTTCCGCTCTGCGGCAGGTGCGCGCTGCCCATGGCGGCCACCGGAGGGATCTTGGAGGTGCGGCGGGCGGGCAGCCAGGCGGCGAGGACGGTGACGACCAGGCCCACGACGAGCGCGGTGACCACGGCGGTCGGGGAGACGACCAGCGGGCCGGCCGGGATCTTGGCGCCGAAGCCGTCCATGGCGGAGCGCAGGGCGGCGGCGAGGGCCACGCCGAAGCCGAGGCCGAGGACGGAGGCGATGACGCCGACGAGCAGGGACTCGCTCAGGACGGACCGGCGGACCTGGCTGCGGGTGGCGCCGACGGCGCGCAGCAGGGCCAGTTCCTTGGTGCGCTGGGCGACCAGCATGGTGAAGGTGTTGTAGATGAGGAAGACGCTGACGAAGAGCGCGATGAAGCCGAAGCCGAGCAGGCCGGTCTTCATGCCGTCCATGCCCTTCTCGATGTCCTTGGCGTTGCGTTCGGCCAGGGCGGCGCCGGTCTCGGCCTTGGCGTGCTTGCCGACGACCGGGGTGACCTCCGCGAGCAGCTTCGCGGCGTCGGCGCCGGGCTTGGCGGCGACGGCGAGCTCGGAGTAGTAGCCGGGGGCGAGGTAGAGCTCCTGGGCGACCTTGGCCTCGAAGAGCACGAGCGAGCCGCCGGCGTTGACCGCGCCGTCCTCGGTGGTGAAGACACCGGCGAGGGTGTACTCCTTGACCGGGCCGTTGGTGGCCACGCGGACCTTGTCGCCGACGGAGTAGCCGCCGGCCCGGGCGGAGGCCTTGTCCAGGGCGATCTCGTCGGCCTTGGCCGGGCCGTGGCCCGCGGTGAAGGCGTAGCGGGGGTCCTTGCCGTCCTTGGCGGGGGCGAAGTTGGCGCCCTGGTTGGCCCAGCCGGTGCCGATCAGCTTGCCGCGCCGGTCGGGGACGCCGGCGAAGCCGGAGACCCGGCCGGCGACGGAGTCGACCCCGTCCAGCCGGGCGACCTTGTCGAGGGTCTGCTGGCTGATGCCGGGCTCGCCCTCCTCCTTCGCCCCGTCCTCGGTGCGGCCGGGGCCGAACTGGGTGACGGAGACGGCGACCCCGTCGTAGCTCTTGCGGGACTGGTCGGACAGCGCCTTGCTGACGGTGTCGGTGAAGACGAACGTGCCGGAGACGAAGGCGACGCCGAGCATGACGGCGAGGACCGTCATCAGCAGCCTGGCCTTGTGCGCGAGCACGTTGCGCAGGGCGGTACGGAACATGGGAATCCAGAAGTCGTGGTGGTCCGCCGGTGCGGCGGGGCGACGGTGCGGCGGGGCGCGGGGGCGGTCGTGCGGGGGCGGCCGGCCGGCCGGCTCGGCGGCCCGGTCGGGCGGGTCGGCTCGGCGCGGCCGGTGTCAGGGACTCAGCTGGTGCGGCCCTTGGCGTCGAAGGCCTTCATGCGGTCGAGCACCCCGTCGGCGCTCGGGCGGAGCATCTCGTCGACGATGCGGCCGTCGGCGAGGAAGATGACGCGGTCGGCGTAGGAGGCGGCCACCGGGTCGTGGGTGACCATGACGACGGTCTGGCCGAGTTCGCGCACGGAGTTGCGCAGGAAGCCGAGGACCTCCGCACCCGAGCGGGAGTCGAGGTTTCCGGTGGGCTCGTCACCGAAGATGATCTCGGGTCGGGAGGCCAGGGCGCGGGCGACCGCGACGCGCTGCTGCTGGCCGCCGGAGAGCTGGGTGGGGCGGTGGCCGAGGCGGCCGGAGAGGCCGACCATCTCGATGACGGTGTCGAGCCACTGCCGGTCGGGCTTGCGGCCCGCGATGTCCATCGGGAGGGTGATGTTCTCCAGGGCCGTGAGGGTCGGCAGTAGGTTGAACGCCTGGAAGATGAAGCCGATCTTGTCGCGGCGCAGCCGGGTGAGCTGCTTGTCCTTCAGGCTGCCGAGCTCCGTGTCGCCGATGCGGACCGAGCCGGAGCTGAAGGTGTCCAGGCCGGCGACGCAGTGCATGAGCGTGGACTTGCCGGAGCCCGAGGGGCCCATGATCGCGGTGAACTGGCCCTGGCCGAAGTCCACGGACACGTTGTCGAGGGCGACCACCCGGGTCTCGCCCTGGCCGTACACCTTGGAGAGGCCGGTGGCCCGGGCGGCCACGGCCTGGGCGGTGTGCGGGGCGTAGTTCATGGTGGTCACGGGGGGACTCCTCGGGCTGCGGACGGCCACTGCGGTCTGCGGATCGGCGGGACCCTTCCATCGTCACCGCGCCCACGGGGGCGGGGGATCAGCCGAGGTGCCCGTTCGTCGGCCCACTGGAGTCTGACCGCGGGGCGGCGCTCATACGCCTCTGGTATGACACGGCCCCGGAGACGGGGCCCGGACCGGCCGCGGCGGACCGGGGGTGGCCGGGGTGGCCCGGGGTGGCGCGCGGGGTGGCGGGCGGGGTGGCGCGGGCCATCGAAATCCCGTCATTCCCTTTTCGGGGGTGAGCTCGGCCGTCAGGGTGCCGACCGCGCCTTCTCGTCCTGACGGACCCTCAAGCGCCAATAAAATCAGACAACATCGGATCAAGGACCCGCCCCCGACCTGGGCGTTCCCGATAGTCTCGACATGGCGTCCGGTGCTTTTCCGCGGGGGCCGCCCCGTCCTGCCCGGATGGTGGAATGCAGACACGGCGAGCTTAAACCTCGCTGGCCTTCAGGTCGTGCCGGTTCAAGTCCGGCTCCGGGCACTCTTCACCACGGCCGATCCGCCTGGCACCCCGGGAGTTCGGCCTTTTCCATGCCCGGGGGCACCCGGCCGCGCGCCCCGAGTCCCGCGCCGCGACGCGCCCCGCGATGCCCCCCTGCGCTTTTCCGGGGGTTCTCCTAAGATCCTCCTCCAGCAGTAGGGTGCTTTTTTTGCGAACGCATTACCCTTGACGCAAGGCCGCGCTCGGCGGCCATGGAGGAGTGAGATGAGGAGCAGCAACCCGGTCTTCTCGCGACGGGGGTTCAGCCGCGACAACGGTGCCCACGCGGGCTTCGACATGCAGTACCAGCAGGCCGGGGCGAACCCGTACGCGACGAATCCTTACGCCACCGAACCGACCACCGGCATGCCGCAGGCTCCGGCGCGCGCCGGAGCGATGACCATCGACGACGTCGTGAGCCGTACGGCCATGACGCTCGGCACGGTCGTCCTGACCGCGACGCTCGCCTGGATCGCCCTGCCCGTCGACCCGGCGAACATCAACAAGTCGTACGGCATCGCGATCGCCGCCGCGCTCGTCGCGATGGTCCTGGGCCTCGTCCAGACCTTCAAGCGCAAGCCCTCCCCGGCGATCATCCTGGGCTACGCCGCCTTCGAGGGCTTCTTCCTCGGCGTCATCAGCTCGGCGACCAGCACCTACATCGGCGCCGGCGTGGTCGTCCAGGCCGTGCTCGGCACCATGTGCGTCTTCGCCGCGGTGCTCTTCGCGTACAAGATGCGCTGGATCCGCGTCACGCGCCGCTTCTACGGCTTCGTGATGGCCGCCGCCATGGGCTTCATGCTGCTCATGGTCGCCAACCTGCTGTTCTCGCTCTTCGCGGGCGGCGACGGCCTCGGCTTCCGCAGCGGCGGCCTCGGCATCCTGTTCGGCGTCATCGGCGTGGTCCTCGGCGCCGCCTTCCTCGCCCTGGACTTCAAGCAGGTCGAGGACGGCGTCACCTACGGCGCCCCGCGCGAGGAGGCCTGGCTGGCGGCCTTCGGCCTCACCATGACCCTGGTGTGGATCTACCTGGAGCTGCTGCGCCTGTTCCAGATCCTCTCCGGCGACGACTAGTCCCGGCGGCGGTCGGCAACGGTCGACCGGTCAACCGGTCAGGGGAAGGCCCCGCGAGCACACCGCTCGCGGGGCCTTCCCGCGTTCGTGGACGGGTACGGATCGGGGGCGGAGGGGTCGGGATCGGGGTCGGAACGGGCGCGCGGGGTGCGCGCGGCGTGCGGGGGGCGGGCTCAGCCGAACTTGCGGGCGGCCCGGCGCAGGTCGTACTCGTGGATGATCGCCTTGGCCTGGCCGTACGACAGCTCGTGCGCGCCGCGCAGCCAGCTGACCTTCTCCTCGAACCGGACGAGGGAGGGGCCCTCGTCCACGGTCCGGAGCCAGTCGGCGAGGTCACGACCGGTGGTCAGGGGGATTCTGTCGATCATGTTGCGGTGCGTCTGCTCCGAGAACTCTACGGACATGGGCGCCTCCGGAAGGTTGCCGTGCTGTTCTCTTCACGTCACCGTGCCGGAGAGTTCGCCCGTTGGCAATGGTGCCGGGGCGGCGCGTAAGGTCGGCCGGGTGCTCGATACCTCACCCCTGACCGCCGTCGTCGAACGCTTCGCCGACCGGCTGCGGGCCATGCCGCAGAGCCGCCTGCAGCAGGGTGCCGCCGCCGAGGCCCTCCAACTGGCCCGGGAGCTGTCGGCGCGCGCCCAGCGGCTGGAAGCGCCCGCGGGGGCGGCTCCGGCGCGCACGATGCCCGACGCGGGGGTCTTCGTCGTCGGCGACCAGGTGGCGGTCGCCGGAGCCGACCTCGCCGAGGCGCTGCGCACCGCGGACGCCTCGGACGTCCGGGCCGCCTCGGACACGGCGACGGCCCCGTCCGAGATGCTGGACGAGGCCGTGGCGCTGGTGGAGCAGGCGGAGGTCAGAGCGACGCGATGACCCGGTCCGCGAGGATGTAGACGTTGTTGTCGGGGTCCTGGGCGTCGCCGCCGCAGGAGAACGTCAGCGCGTACGCGCCCGAGATGCCCGAGCCGCCCAGCAGGACCGGCGCGGTGCCCGAGCGCAGGGCCTCGGCGAGGCGCTCCGCGGTCTCCCGGTGGCCGGGGGTCATGCACAGCGTGGTGCCGTCGGTGAAGACGTACACGTCGAGGGTGCCCAGCGGGCCCGGGCGGACGTCCGCGAGGGCCGTACGGGCCTCAGCGAGCTCCTCCAGCCGGCTCACCGTGCGCTCGTGGTCGACACCGGCCGGGGCTGGCTGGGCCGGGACGAAGTCGGGGTGCGAGGGGTGGCGGCGGCGTGCGGCGGCCAGCTCGGGGGAGTCCTCGGGGTACTCGTCGGTGTCCTCGCCGAGCACCGGCTCCAGACCCACCAGGTCCGCCTGCCGCGGCAGGAAGACGGCCGGGCCGTCCTCGCCCATGCCCGGCAGCCCGCCCAGCAGGGACGGGGCGTCCGCGGCGTCCCGGGCCTCCTGGGCGGCCCAGAAGGCCCGCGCCTCGGCGAGCTCGCGCTCGCGCTCCTCGGCGAGGGCCTCGGCCACGGCGGCCCGTATCTCGGCGGCGGGGGACTCGACGGCGTGCCGGGCGTGCGGGACGCCCGCGCCGCGGGACTGGGCCGGCACGGCCAGCTCGCCGCGCAGGGCCGCGACCTGCTTGCGGAGGCCGTGGACGGCGTGCAGCGCAGCAGCGCCCAGGGCCGCGGCGACGGCCGTGGTCAGCAGCAGGGCAAGAGACATGGCGCTCACTGACTAACTCCTGATTTGACTCGATCCCCCGACTTCCTACATCAGAGTGTGCTGACCTGGGAATGGCGTGCAGTGCATTACGTCACGAAATGGACAGGGCTTTCGTCACACCGGAGACCGGTCGATCCGGCCTGACCTGGGCAAACAACAATCCCCCAGGAGAAAGGTCACATCCTGGGGGAGATTCGGTCACAGGTCGGCCGCGGGGGGATTGGATCCGGCGTCAACAGGCCGCAAGGCATCCCTCGGATCCCTTGCGGCACACGGCCCCGGAGCCCCTGCGGGCAGGTGCCGCCCTCGTACCTCGGGCGACCCCTACCCTCCGCTGCGGCTCAGCTCAGCCGCTCGCTTTGTTGGTCGCGCTGAGCCTCGCCTGCGCTACGGGCAGGTGCCGCCCTCGTGCCTCGGGCGACCCCTACCCTCCGCTGCGGCTCAGCTCAGCCGCTCGATGACCATCGCCATGCCCTGGCCGCCGCCGACGCACATCGTCTCGAGGCCGAACTGCTTGTCGTGGAACTGGAGGCTGTTGATCAGGGTGCCGGTGATGCGGGCACCGGTCATCCCGAACGGGTGACCGACGGCGATGGCCCCGCCGTTGACGTTCAGCTTCTCCAGCGGGATCTCCAGGTCCCGGTACGACGGGATGACCTGGGCCGCGAAGGCCTCGTTGATCTCGAACAGGTCGATGTCGCCGACGGTCAGGCCGGCGCGCTTCAGGGCCTGCTTGGACGCCTCGACCGGGCCGAGGCCCATGATCTCGGGGGACAGGGCGGTCACGCCCGTGGAGACGATCCGGGCCAGCGGGGTCAGGCCCAGCTCCCGCGCCTTGGTGTCGCTCATGATGACCAGCGCGGCGGCGCCGTCGTTCAGCGGGCAGCAGTTGCCGGCCGTGACCAGGCCGTCGGGGCGGAAGACCGGCTTGAGGCCCGAGACGCCCTCCAGGGTGACGCCGGCGCGCGGGCCGTCGTCGGCGGAGACGACCGTGCCGTCGGGGGTGGTGACCGGGGTGATCTCGCGCGCCCAGAAGCCGTTCTTGATGGCCTGCTCGGCCAGGTTCTGGGAGCGGACGCCGAACTCGTCCATGTCCTGGCGGGTCACGCCCTTGAGGCGGGCCAGGTTCTCGGCCGTCTGGCCCATCGCGATGTACGCGTCCGGAACCAGGCCGTCCTCGCGCGGGTCGTGCCAGGTGGAGCCCTCGGACTGGGCCACCGCGGCGGTGCGGGCCTCGGCCTCGGCGAACAGCGGGTTGTGCGTGTCGGGCAGGCCGTCCGAGGTGCCCTTCACGGAGCGGGAAACGGTCTCCACGCCCGCGGAGATGAACACGTCGCCCTCGCCCGCCTTGATGGCGTGCAGCGCCATGCGGGAGGTCTGGAGCGAGGAGGAGCAGTAGCGGGTGATCGTGGTGCCGGGCAGGTAGTCCATGCCCATCTGCACCGCGACGATGCGGGCCAGGTTGTGGCCCTGCTCTCCGCCGGGGAGGCCGCAGCCGAGCATCAGGTCGTCGATCTCGCGCGGGTCCAGGCCGGGGACCTTGTCCAGGGCGGCCTGGATGACCGTCGCGGTGAGGTCGTCCGGGCGGACGTCCTTGAGGGACCCCTTGAAGGCGCGGCCGATCGGCGACCGGGCGGCGGAAACGATGACGGCTTCGGGCATCGGGGCTCCAGGAGGTGAGGTGCGGCTCGTTACGGACCGCAAGCGAAGTTACCGGCCCGTACGTTCAAGGTCACCGCTTGGGCGATGTGACGCCGATCGCTCCGCGCGGTCCGCGGCGCCCCGGCGCAGCATCCCGGGACGCCGCCCGGAACCCGTCAGGCCCCCGGAGGGGCGCACGCTTCGGCTGCGCGGACGGCCCGGGCCGGGGCCCGCCCCGTCAGGAGCCCGCGACCGGGGACTCCGCGACGCGGTCCGGGGCGGGGTGGTGGTCGGTGGGGACGCGCCGGCGGCGGCGGTACTTCAGGAGGGCCCACGGCCCGCGGGCGGCGGAGACCTCCGTGCCCGCCTGCCCGGCGGCGGCCGACGCGGCCTTGGCCACCGGCAGCACGTCCTCGTTCCGGGACACGTCCAGGCGGTCGGACTCCGGCCACAGCGACAGGGCCGCGCAGACCGTCGGCAGGATGGCCATCGCCGCCGTCGCGTACCCCTCGGCCGAGGGGTGGTACGAGTCCGGCCCGAACATCTCCCGCGGGTTCGCCGCGAACTCCGGCCCCAGCAGGTCGCCCATCGAGATCGTGCGGGCGCCCAGCGCGACCACCCCTATGGTCTGGGCGGCGGCCAGCTGCCGCGACACCCGCCGCGCCAGCCACCGCAGCGGCTGGTACACCGGCTCGATCGTGCCCAGGTCCGGGCAGGTCCCGACCACCACCTCGCACCCCGCCAGGCGGAGCCTGCGCACCGCCGACGTCAGGTACCGCACCGACTGCGTGGGCGGCATCCGCCGCGTCACGTCGTTGGCCCCGATCATGATCACGCAGACGTCCGGAGGAGGCCCGGAGCCGTCCAGCAGCAGCCCGGTCTGCCGGTCCAGGTCGTCCGACATGGCTCCGGACAGCGCCACATTGCGCAGCTCCACCGGCCGCTCCGCCACCGCCGCCAGCCCGGAGGCCAGCAGCGCGGCCGGGGTCTGTCTCGCCCGGTGCACGCCGAGCCCCGCGGCCGTGGAGTCGCCCATCATGGCGAGCCGCAGCGGCCCCGCCCCGGGATCACCCGGCTGCGAGCCGCCGAACTCGCTCCCGTACAGCCCGTCCGCGCGCGGCGGGTCCCCGAGCCCCGTACCCACCGTCCGCTTCGCGAACTGGACCTCGGCCAGCACCAGCCCGACGGCGGCGACCCCGACCAGTCCGAGCCCGCCTCCGCCGTACGCCGCCCCCGCCGCGATCCGGCGGGCCGTCCTTGCCCTGGACACCGTGCAAGCCACCTCCTGGTCTTGTTGACCTTCCTGCCCCGTACTGCCCGTCGGTCAATCCCTTTCCCGCTTACTCTGGCGGTGCCTCCCGGAGAACCCGTGGAGTCCTGTCCCTGGAGAACATGGTGCAATTCCACGACTCGATGATCAGCCTCGTCGGCAACACCCCGCTGGTGAAGCTCAACCGTGTGACCGAAGGCCTGCAGGCCACCGTCCTTGCCAAGGTCGAGTACTTCAACCCCGGCGGCTCCGTGAAGGACCGGATCGCCGTCCGGATGATCGAGGCCGCCGAGCAGAGCGGAGCCCTCAAGCCCGGTGGCACCATCGTGGAGCCGACCAGCGGCAACACGGGTGTAGGACTCGCCATCGTGGCCCAGCAGAAGGGCTACAAGTGCATCTTCGTGTGCCCCGACAAGGTGTCGCTCGACAAGATCAACGTGCTCCGTGCGTACGGCGCCGAGGTCGTGGTCTGCCCGACCGCCGTCGACCCGGAGCACCCCGACTCGTACTACAACGTGTCCGACCGCCTCGTCCGCGAGACGCCGGGCGCCTGGAAGCCCGACCAGTACAGCAACCCCAACAACCCCCGTTCGCACTACGAGACGACCGGTCCCGAGCTGTGGGAACAGACTGAGGGGAAGATCACCCACTTCGTCGCCGGCGTCGGCACCGGCGGCACCATCTCGGGCACCGGCAACTACCTGAAGGAGGTGTCCGGCGGCAAGGTCAAGGTCATCGGCGCCGACCCCGAGGGCTCGGTGTACTCCGGCGGCTCCGGCCGCCCGTACCTCGTCGAGGGCGTCGGCGAGGACTTCTGGCCGACCGCGTACGACCAGAACGTGGCCGACGAGATCATCGCGGTGTCCGACAAGGACTCCTTCCAGATGACCCGCCGGCTCGCCAAGGAGGAGGGCCTCCTCGTCGGCGGCTCCTGCGGCATGGCGGTCGTCGCCGCGCTGCGCGCCGCTCAGGACCTCGGTCCCGACGACGTGGTCGTCGTCCTCCTCCCGGACAGCGGCCGCGGCTACATGAGCAAGATCTTCTCCGACGAGTGGATGGCCGGCCACGGCTTCCTGGAGGAGGCGGGCCCCGCTGCGCGCATCGGCGACGTCCTCGCGGACAAGGAGGGCGACATGCCCTCGCTGGTGCACATGCACCCGGAGGAGACCGTCGGCGAGGCCATCGAGGTGCTGCGCGAGTACGGCGTCTCGCAGATGCCGGTCGTCAAGCCCGGCGCCGGCCACCCGGACGTGATGGCCGCCGAGGTCGTCGGCTCCGTGGTGGAGAAGGAGCTGCTGGCGGCGCTCTTCGCGCAGCGGGCCGCGCTCAGCGACCCGCTGGAGAAGCACATGAGCGCGCCGCTGCCGCAGGTCGGCTCCGGCGAGCCGGTCTCCGACCTGATGGCCGCGCTCGGCGAGGCCGACGCGGCGATCGTCCTGGTCGAGGGCAAGCCGACCGGTGTGGTGAGCCGCCAGGACCTGCTGGCGTTCCTCGCGAAGAACGCCAAGTAGTCCGCCGCGAGGGGGACGGGAGCGGCGTACGGAGGCCGGCTCCCGGCCCTTCGCGCAATCGGTACGGGCCCGTCACGTCGCGGCAGCACCGGCTTAACACGGCCGGGGCACAGTGGTGTGCACCGGCAGGGGCGAGGGCCCCGGCCGGCACCACCGAACGGCGTTGGCGTACCTCCGGAGCGGCTCCCGGACCGCGTGAACGCCCGTGGACGCGGACGGCCCTGACCCGGCCCGTGTCCCTCGCGGGGACCGCCGTCGTCCCGCCCCTCGCGCACCCGAGGGTGCGGCGGTCCCCGCGCTCATCCTTCGTGGCCCCCGCCCGGCCCCGGCCCCGCACCTGCGGGCACAGCCGTCCGCCGCCGCGCGCGTGGGCGAAGGCGACGCCGAGGATTCCCGCCCAGGCCACGACCAGGCCGGCCGGGCCCGCCTGCGCGGGCCCCGATCGCCGAGAGCGGGATCGCGAGCACGAGGGTGACCACCGCGAAGCCGAACCGCTCGCCGAAGCCGCCCTCCGGGGCCGGCGCGCCACCGCGGCCCCCGCGCGCGGCGGCCGACCGCTCCTCGGCCAGCCGGCGCCGGACCAGGGTGTCGACCTTGTCGACGAACGAGTCCACGAGCGCCGCCTCGTACTCCGGGCCGAGCCCGCGCCGGGCTTCGAGGGCCGCGTCGCATTCCTTCTTCAGCTCACGGGTCTCCATGCGGCCACGGCAGGAAGCGGCGGGGCGGGCGGGCACTGGGGCCGGCCCCCGTGTCTCGGGGACCGGGCCGCCGCTTGCCGTCCTGCATAAGCGCATGCAGAGTGCTCGGTGTCTGAATACGTACGGGGACGGAGGGGTCGGGATGAGCGACAGCCCGGCAGCACGGCTGCAGAAGCTGTTCGAGGGGCACCGGCTGACGCCCACCCAGCGGCGGATCGCCCACTGCATGGTGCGGGGGGCGACGGAGGTGCCCTTCCTGTCGAGCGTGGAGCTCGCCGAGCTGGCGGGGGTGAGCCAGCCGTCGGTGACGCGGTTCGCGGTGGCGCTCGGCTTCGACGGGTACCCGGCGCTGCGCCGGCACCTGCGGGAGGTGGCGCCGGCCGAGCGGGCCGAGGCCCCGCGGGAGGCCGCGGCGTACAACGAGTACCAGCAGGCCGTCCAGGGCGAGATCGAGAACCTGCGGCAGCTGGCCGAGATGCTCGCCGACCCGGCGCCGGTGGAGGAGGCGGGCCGGCTGCTGGCGGGCTCGCGCCCGCTGCCGGTGCTCGGCCTGCGGGCGGCGTCCTCGCAGGCGCGCGGGTTCGCGTACTTCGCCGCCAAGGTGCACCCGGACGTACGGCTGCTCGACGAGGGCGGCTCGATGCTCGCCGACCGGATCGACGCGGCCGCCGGGGCCGGGGCCTCGGCGCTGCTGTGCTTCGCGCTGCCGCGGCATCCGCGGGAGGTGGCGGAGGCGCTGGAGCACGCCAAGGGGGCGGGGCTGACGGTGGTGACGGTCGCTGAGTCGCCGTTCGCGCCGGTCGCGCGGTACTCGGACCTGCTGATCCCGGCGCCGGTCGGGACCGGGCTGGCCTTCGACACGGCGTGCGCGCCGATGCTGCTGGGGCGGGTGCTGCTGGAGGCCATGGCCGATGCGCTGCCGGATGCGCAGGCCCGGCTGGAGGCCTTCGACGCCCGGGCCGCGGCCCGGGGGCTGTTCGTCGAGTGACGGCGGGGCGGCCCCTCAGCGGTGGTTGAGCTCGGCCAGCTCGGCCGCGACCCGGTTGCACAGCAGGGGTACGCGGGAGAGCAGGCGCAGCCCGGTGTTGCGGGCCAGGCGCAGGACGGGGTTGCGGATGGTGGAGGCGCGGGTCATCCGGTCGGTCAGGGCCACCACGCGCAGGGCGACGGGCCGGCGGGCGGCCTCGTACGCGGCGGGGTCGCCGCTGGCGAGGGCGCGGCCGAGCGCGTAGCCGTCCTGGATGCCGGTGTTCATGCCCTGGCCGCCGGCCGGGCTGTGGACGTGCGCGGCGTCCCCCGCGAGCAGCAGCCGGCCGGAGCGGTAGCGGTCCGCCACGCGGTGGTGGATGCGGAAGCGGGACGACCAGACGACCTCGCGGACGGCGGCCTGGCCGGGGGCGAGCCGGTCCAGCAGGGCCTGGACGAAGGCGCGGTCCGGCTCGGCCGGGGCCGGCCCGGCGAGGCTCGAGACGACCCGGTAGCGGTCGCCGGGCAGCGGGGCCACGACGGTGGGGCCGACCGGGCCGAAGGACAGCGAGACCTCGCGGCGGCCGGGGGCCCAGTCCATGGCCACGTCGGCGAGGACGAACGAGGCGTCGTAGGACCCGCCGCTGAACGGGATCCCGGCGGCCTCGCGGACCACGCTGTGCATGCCGTCGGCGCCGACCGCGCGGGCGGCGCGCAGGGTCTCGCCGGTGGCGGTGGTGAGGGTGACGCCCTCGGCGTCCTGGACGGCGGCGGTGACCTCGTACGGCCGGTGCACGTCCTTGCCGAGGGCCCGCAGGCGCGCGAGGAGCACCGCCTCGGTCTCGTACTGGGGGACCATCAGCGCGTACGGGTGGGCGGTGCGGCTGCGCAGGCCGTCGAAGGAGAAGGCGGCGACGGGGCGGCCGCCGTCGCGCACCCGGAACCGGGAGACGGGCAGGCCGCGGGCGACCAGCTCCCCGGACAGGGCCCCGGTGGGGTCGAGCTCGTCCAGGACCTCCAGGGTGCGGGCGTGGACGACGGCGGCGCGGGAGGTGTTGGCCCCCTCGGCCTGGCGGTCGAGCAGGACGAAGTCCACGCCGGCCTCGGCGAGGGTGACGGCGAGGGCCAGGCCGGTGGGGCCGGCGCCGACGACGGCGACGTCGGTGCGGGTGGGGAGCGGGCTGGTCATGGTGTGCCTCCCGGAAGTCAACGGTTGTGGGCCAACGGTTGTTGACCCAGCGTGCCCCTGTCGGCTCTGGCATGTCAACACGTGTTGGCCTACATTCGTTGACATGAACCAGGGAGTGGGGACCGGAGCGGGATCGGGCGCGGGATCAGGGGCGCAGACCAAGGCGGCGATCCTGCGGGCCGCGCGCGAGCGCTTCGCCGCCCAGGGGTACGAGCGCACGACGATCCGCGGCGTCGCGGCCGACGCGGGCATCGACCCGTCGATGGTCATGCGGTACTTCGGCAGCAAGGAGAAGCTGTTCGACGCGGCGCTGGAGGTCGACCTGCGGCTGCCGGACCTCGCGGCCGTACCGGACCCGGAGCTGCCGGCCGCGCTGGTGCGGCACTTCGTGGAGCGGTGGGAGGGCGACCCGGCGGACGATGCGCTGCTGGTGCTGCTGCGGTCGGCGGTGACGAACGAGCGGGCGGCCGAGCGGATGCGGGGGGTGTTCGCGGAGCAGGTCGCTCCGGCGCTGGCCGCCGCCGTGGGGGCGGAGCGGGCCGCGCGGGCGGCCGGGCCGGTCGCCGCCCAGTTGCTGGGGCTGGCCCTGACCCGCTACCTCCTGCGGCTCCCGCCGGTGGCGGCCCTCTCCCCGGAAGCGGTGGTCGAGTCCCTCACCCCTGCGCTCCGCGCCACCCTGACCCCCTGACGCCCCGCGCGCCGCCCCCCCGGGCTCCGCCCGGCCCGGCGATCGAGGCGCGGGGGCCCGGCGGGGGTTACGGAAGGGCGTCGGGGGTGGCGGCGCCGGCCTCCGCGGCGATTTCGGAGAGGGTCTGGGCCCGGCGGGCCAGGGCGAAGCGGACCCCGCCCCCGGGGGTCGTGGTGAAGCCGTGGACCGCAGGCCGGGGCAGGCTGTTGTAGCCGTAGTGGGCGGTGAAGAAGTACGCCCCGGTGTCCGGGACCCCGATCAGGTCGCCGGGGGACAGCTCCGGCAGCTCCCGGGCCGTGGCCAGCAGGTCCCCGGCGAAGCAGGCCGGCCCGGCGATGTCCTGGGCGACGGGCGGGCCCGTCTTCGGGGCGCCCTTCGCGTCGTACGGCAGGATGCGCAGCGGCCACGCCGCCGGGGCGTACACCGTACGGGTGGCCAGCTGCACCCCCGCATGGGTGAGGGCGATGGGCCGGCCGCCCGTCGTCTTCGTGTACTCCACCCGCGACAGGATCAGGCCGTGCTTCGCCAGCAGGGAGCGGCCGAACTCCGTCACGAGGCCGTACGAGCCGTCGAACAGCCCAGGGACCGCCGCGCGCAGGGCGGCGACGTACTCCGCGTACGTCGGCGTGTGCGCGTCCGAGGCGAAGTTCACCGGCAGGCCGCCGCCGATGTCGAGCGTGTCGACCTGCCGCCGCCCGGCCGCCGCGTTGATCTCCTCGGCCAGCGCGTGCACCTCCCGCACGCCCTCGGCGATCAGCGGCAGCGGTACGCCCTGCGAGCCCGAGTGGGTGTGCAGCCGGGTCAGCCACGGCCGGTCCAGGTAGGCCCGTACCAGCCACTCCCGGGCCCCGGGATCCCGCAGCGCGATCCCGAACTTCGAGGTCGCCGTGGCCGTGGACAGGGCGTCGATGGCCCCCGCACCCGTCTGGGGGTTGACCCGTACGCCGATCGGGGAGGCGGGAGGGCCGGGCGGCCCGGCCGCGACCAGGGCGTCGAGCCGTTCCAGCTCCTGGCGGTTGTCGGCGTTGACGGCGATCCCGAGGGCGAGGGCCTCGCGCAGTTCGGCGACCGTCTTGGCGGGGGAGTCCAGGACGGTCCGCCCCGCCGGGACCCCCGCGGCCCGCGCCAGCGCCAGCTCGCCGGGGCTGGCCACCTCGCAGCCCAGCCCCGCGCCCGCGAGCAGCCGCAGCACCGGCACCAGCGGCGCGGCCTTGACCGCGAAGGCGTGCAGGACGGGCGTGCCGGGGGGCAGGGCGGCCGCGAACGCCTCGGTCAGGGCGGCGGCGGACTCCCGGATCCCCGCGGTGTCCAGCAGGCAGACCAGCGGCGGCGCCGCGTCCGCCCCGCCCACCAGCCCCTGCTCGACGGCGGCCCGTACGGCGAGGTCCCGCCGCTCGGCCGCGTCCGGCGCCCAAGCCACGCCCGGCGGCGCCCCCGCCGCGGCTCCGCCGGCCCGCTCGGCTCCGTCCGTCCTGCCGGTCCTGCCGGCCCTGTCAGCCATGTCTGACATCCCACCATCCGCCGCGCCGGCCCGCAGCTGTTGACTGAATCTATTCAGGCGGCGAGGATGTGAATGGAATTACCTACAGCGTTTGGAGGCAGCGCCATGTCAGGACCCCGCCCCGTACGGGCTGCGCGAGGCACCGAGCTCAGCACCCTGGGATGGCAGCAGGAGGCCGCCCTGCGGATGCTCCAGAACAACCTCGACCCCGAGGTCGCCGAGCACCCCGACAAGCTCGTCGTCTACGGCGGCACCGGCAAGGCCGCGCGCGACTGGCGCTCCTTCGACGCGATGGTCCGCACCCTGCAGACCCTCAAGCAGGACGAGACGATGCTCGTCCAGTCGGGCCGCCCGGTCGGCGTGATGCAGACCCACGAGTGGGCCCCGCGCGTCCTGCTCGCCAACTCCAACCTCGTCGGCGACTGGGCCAACTGGGAGGAGTTCCGCCGCCTGGAGCACCTCGGCCTGACCATGTACGGCCAGATGACCGCCGGCTCCTGGATCTACATCGGCACCCAGGGCATCCTGCAGGGCACGTACGAGACCTTCGCCGCCGTCGCCGCCAAGAAGTTCGGCGGCACCCTCGCCGGCACCATCACCCTCACCGCCGGCCTCGGCGGCATGGGCGGCGCCCAGCCGCTGGCCGTCACCATGAACGACGGCGTCGCGATCTGCATCGACTGCGACCCCCGCGCCATCGAGCGCCGCATCGAGCACCGCTACCTCGACGTCAAGGCCGACAGCCTGGCGCACGCCCTCCAGCTCGCCACCGAGGCCCGCGACCAGCGCAAGCCGCTGTCCATCGGCCTCCTGGGCAACGCCGCCGAGCTGCTCCCGCAGATGCTCGCCGAGGGCGCCCCGATCGACATCGTCACCGACCAGACCTCGGCGCACGACCCGCTGTCGTACCTGCCGGTCGGCGTCGACTTCGACGACATGGCCTCCTACGCGGCCAAGGACCCGGCCGGCTTCACCACCCGCTCCCGCGAGTCCATGGCCAAGCACGTCGAGGCCATGGTCGGCTTCATGGACGCCGGCGCCGAGGTCTTCGACTACGGCAACTCCATCCGCGGCGAGGCCCAGCTCGCCGGGTACGACCGGGCGTTCGCCTTCCCCGGCTTCGTCCCGGCCTACATCCGCCCGCTGTTCTGCGAGGGCAAGGGCCCCTTCCGCTGGGCGGCCCTGTCCGGCGACGCGGCCGACATCGCCAAGACCGACAAGGCGATGCTCGACCTCTTCCCGGAGAACGAGTCCCTGGCCCGCTGGATCAAGATGGCCGGCGAGCGCGTCCACTTCCAGGGCCTGCCCGCCCGCATCTGCTGGCTCGGCTACGGCGAGCGCGACAAGGCCGGCGAGCGCTTCAACGACATGGTCGCGAGCGGCGAGCTGGCCGCCCCGCTGGCCATCGGCCGCGACCACCTCGACTGCGGCTCCGTCGCCTCCCCGTACCGCGAGACCGAGGCCATGCTCGACGGCTCCGACGCCATCGCCGACTGGCCGCTGCTCAACGCCATGGTCAACGTGGCCTCCGGCGCCTCCTGGGTCTCCATCCACCACGGCGGCGGCGTCGGCATGGGCCGCTCCATCCACGCGGGCCAGGTCACCGTCGCCGACGGCACCAAGCTCGCCGGCGAGAAGATCCGCCGCGTGCTGACCAACGACCCCGGCATGGGCGTCATCCGCCACGTCGACGCGGGCTACGACATCGCCGAGTCGGTGGCCGCCGAGCGCGGCGTCCGCGTCCCGATGCGCGAGGGTGACACGGCGTGACACCGTCCAGCAACACCGGCGCGGGCGAGGCGCCCCGGGGCACCGCCCCGGGCGCCCGCCCCGCCGCCCCCGCCGGTGCCGGGGGCGCGGCTCCCGGCACCGCCGCCGGGCAGGGGCACGCCCCCTCCTTCCACGCCATGTGGGCCGACCTGGCCCCCATCGGCCGCCACGCGGACAGCGGCGGGTACCGCCGGTTCGCGTGGACCGGGGCCGACCGGGAGTGCCGGGCCTGGTTCCGGGAGCAGGCCGAGCGGCGCGGGCTCGCGTACGAGACCGACCGCAACGGCAACCAGTGGGCCTGGCTGGGCGACCCCCTCGCCGGGGACGCCGTCGTCACCGGCTCCCACCTGGACTCCGTGCCCGACGGCGGCGCCTTCGACGGCCCCCTCGGCGTGGTGTCCTCCTTCGCCGCCCTGGACGAGCTGCGCGCCCGCGGCGCCGAGTTCACCCGGCCGCTCGCCATCACCAACTTCGGCGACGAGGAAGGGGCCCGCTTCGGCGTGGCCTGCGTCGGCTCCCGCCTCAGCGCCGGGCAGCTGACCAAGGAGCAGGCGTACCGGCTCCGCGACGCCGACGGGCTGAGCCTGCCCCAGGCCATGGAGGCCGCCGGGTACGACCCCGAAGCGATCGGCCCGGACCCCGAGCGCCTCGCCCGCATCGGCGCCTTCGTCGAACTGCACGTCGAGCAGGGCCGCGCCCTGGACCTGTCCGGCGACGCCGTCGGCATCGCCTCGGCCATCTGGCCGCACGGCCGCTGGCGGTTCGACTTCCGCGGCGAGGCCAACCACGCGGGCACCACCCGCCTGGTCGACCGCCGCGACCCGATGCTCACGTACGCCGAAACGGTGCTGGCCGCCCGCACGGAGGCGGCCCTCGCCGGCGCCGTCGCCACCTTCGGCAAGGTCGCGGTCGAGCCGAACGGGGTCAATGCCATCCCCTCGCTCGTCCGGGGCTGGCTCGACTCCCGCGCCGCCGACCAGGCCACCCTCGACACCGTGGTCACCGCCATCGAGAAGGCCGCCCGCGAGCGCGCCGACCGGGACGGCATCGACCTCGCCGTCGTCCGGGAGTCCTTCACCCCGGTCGTGGAGTTCGAGCACGCCCTGCGCGGGGAGCTGAACCGGATCCTGGGCGGGGCCGTCCCCGTCCTCGGCACCGGGGCCGGACACGACGCGGGAATCCTCTCCGCCGCCGTCCCGACCGCGATGCTGTTCGTACGCAACCCCACGGGCGTCTCGCACTCCCCGCGCGAGTTCGCCCACGAGGACGACTGCGTCGCCGGCGTCCTCGCCCTCGCCGACGTCCTGGAAGGGCTGGCATGCCGCTGAGCACGCACGGGCTGAAGACGTACTGGCTGGAGCACGCCTGGCTCGGCAACACGGTCGAGCCGGGCGTCGCCCTCGACGTGTCCGGCGACGGGCGCATCGCCGCCGTCCGCACGGAGGCGGACGCCCCGCCGCCCGGCGCCGAGGTGCTGCGCGGCCTGACCCTGCCGGGCCTGGCCAACGCCCACTCCCACGCCTTCCACCGGGCCCTGCGCGGCGAGGTGCAGGTCGGCTCGGGCACCTTCTGGACCTGGCGCGAGGTCATGTACGGGGTCGCGCAGAACCTCACGCCCGACAGCTACTTCGCGCTCGCACGGGCCGTGTACGCGGAGATGGCGCTGGCCGGCATCACCAACGTCGGCGAGTTCCACTACGTCCACCACGCGCCCGGCGGCACCCCGTACGCCGACCCCAACGCCATGGGGGAGGCGCTGATCGAGGCCGCCGCCGCCGCCGGCATCCGCATCACCCTCCTCGACACCGCCTACCTGTCCTCCGGCTTCGGCGAGGCGCCGAACGAGCACCAGCGGCGCTTCTCCGACGGCACCGCCGAGGCCTGGGCGGAGCGGGTCTCGGCCCTCAAGCCCCGCGAGCACGCGCTGATCGGCGCCGCGATCCACTCCGTGCGGGCCGTGCCGGCCGGCGAGCTGGCCGCCGTCGCCGGCTGGGCGGCGCAGCGGCAGGCGCCGCTGCACGTCCACCTGTCCGAGCAGACCGCCGAGAACGAGGCCTGCCGGGCCGCGCACGGCTGCACCCCGACCGAGCTGCTCGCCGAGCACGGGGTGCTCGGGGAGCGGACCACGGGGGTCCACAACACGCACCTGACGGACGGGGACATCGCGCTGCTCGGCGGCTCGGCGACCGGTACGTGCATGTGCCCGACCACCGAGCGGGACCTCGCCGACGGCATCGGTCCGGCCGGACGGCTCCAGCAGGCGGGCAGCCCGCTGTCGCTGGGCAGCGACAGCCATGCGGTGATCGACCTGCTGGAGGAGGCGCGGGCCATGGAGCTCAACGAGCGCCTGCGCAGCCGGACCCGGGGCCACTGGACGGCCAACGCGCTGCTCGCCGCGGCCACCGCCGACGGCCACGCGGCCCTGGGCCGCCCCGACGCGGGCCGCCTCGAACCGGGCGCCCTGGCGGACTTCACCACGGTGGCCCTGGACTCCGTCCGCACCGCCGGCCCGCCGGCGCGGCTGGGTGCCGAGACGGCCGTCTTCGCGGCCTCGGCGGCGGACGTCCGCCACACGGTGGTCGGCGGCCGCCACGTGGTCCGCGACGGCCACCACACCCTGGTCGCCGACGTCCCGGCGGCCCTGACCGAAGCCATAGCGGCCCTCCGCCCCTGACCGAGTTCCCCCACCCCACCCCGCCCCTTCCCGCAGGGCACGCCACGCGGCGGGGCCGCATGTCCGGCACAGCGGGAAGGGGCGGGGTGGGGATCGGAAAACCGAGAGGAACCATGACCACCACCCTCATCACGAACATCGGCAGCCTCGTCACCAACGACCCCGCCCAGGGCGACGGCAGCCCCCTCGGCCTGCTCCGGAACGCCGCCGTCGTCCTCGATGACGACACGATCGCCTGGGTCGGCCCGGCCGCCACCGCCCCCGCCGCGGACGGCGTCTTCGACGCCAAGGGCCGAGCCGTCATCCCCGGCTTCGTCGACTCCCACTCCCACCTCGTCTTCGCCGGCGACCGCACCGCCGAGTTCAACGCCCGCATGTCCGGCCGCAGCTACTCCGCCGGCGGCATCCGCACCACCGTGGCCGCCACCCGCGCCGCCTCGGACGCCGAGCTGGAGGCCAACCTGGTCCGCCACCTCGACGAGGCCCGCCGCCAGGGCACCACCACCTTCGAGACCAAGTCCGGCTACGGCCTGACCGTCGCCGACGAGGCCCGCGCCCTGCGCATCGCCTCCGCCCACACCGAGGAGGTCACCTACCTCGGCGCGCACATCGTCTCCCCGGACTACGCCGAGGACCCGGCCGGCTACGTCGACCTCGTCACCGGCGAGATGCTGGCCGCCTGCGCCCCGTACGCCCGCTGGGTGGACGTCTTCTGCGAGAAGGGCGCCTTCGACGGCGACCAGGCCCGCGCGATCCTGACCGCCGGAGCCGCCGCCGGCCTGATCCCGCGCGTCCACGCCAACCAGCTGTCCCACGGCCCCGGCGTCCAGCTCGCCGTGGAGCTGGGCGCGGCCTCCGCCGACCACTGCACCCACCTCACCGACGCCGACGTCGACGCCCTGGCCCAGGCCGCCGCAACCACCGTCGCCACGCTCCTGCCGGGCGCGGAGTTCTCCACCCGGGCCCAGTGGCCCGACGCCCGCCGCCTGCTGGACGCGGGGGCCACCGTCGCGCTGTCCACCGACTGCAACCCCGGCTCCTCGTACACCAGCTCCATGCCGTTCTGCATCGCGCTCGCGGTCCGGGACATGGGCATGACGCCCGACGAGGCCCTGTGGTCCGCCACCGCCGGCGGTGCCCGCGCGCTGCGCCGCAGCGACATCGGCGTGCTCGCCGCCGGGGCCCGCGCCGACCTGGCGCTGCTGGACGCCCCGAGCCACGTGCACCTGGCCTACCGGCCGGGCGTTCCGCTGGTGTCGGCGGTCTGGCAGCGGGGCGTACGCGCCGCCTGACCCCCTCTGCGGCCGCCCCCGATCCCGGGCGAACCTTTGTCTTCCCCTTGCAGGGCCCCGGGCGTACCTTGAGCCACCGATCTGATGTGTCGTCAGCAACCTGTGGCCCGAGGGGAAGACGAAGGTGTCCAACCGGAAACGCTCCACCGCGCTCGCGCTGGCGGCCTCTGCGCTGGCCGGACCGGCGCTGCTGCTCGCCGCCCCCGCGGCCCGTGCCGAGGTCGTCGACGTCGCCTACGACTGCAAGACCCCCATCGGCGACAAGTCGGCCGTCTCGCCGATCGACATCAAGGCCGTCAAGGAGGGCGACGGCTACAAGCTGACGATGTCCTTCCAGAAGGGCGTCTCCTCCAGCCCCATCGAGCTCGGCAAGGGCGCGATGAACCCGAGCGCGGTCATCGCGGTGGACGGCGCGGAGAAAACCACGGTCCCGGTGTCGGGGCCGCCCAACGCCGAGGCCGCCCCCGCCAACACCCCCATCAAGATCAGCGACCTCTCGGGCACCTACACCCCGAAGAAGAGCGGCAAGGCCACCTTCACCGCGGGCGTCCTCACCATCAAGGCGATGGGGACCACCACCACCTGCACCCCCGGCAACAACCCCAAGCCCTCGCTGGAACTGGACGTCACGGCCGCGGCCGGCGCCCCCGCAGCGGGCCCCGCGGGCGGCGACACCCTCCCGCAGACCGGCCCCGCCGACTCCGCCCTCGCCCTCGGCACCCTCGGCGGCACCGTGCTGCTGACCGGCGCCGCCGGCGTGCTCTGGCTGACCCGGCGCAGCAGCCGCCGGGCCCGCACCTGAACGGAGCCCCGGCCATGCCCGCGCTCCACCCCCGCCCCTCCCGCACCGCCGGCCACGCCCGCCCTGCCGGCCCCGCCCGCCCCGCCCGTCTCCCCGACTCCGCCCCGGCCGCCCGCCCCGTCCGACTGCGCGCCGTGCTCACCCTGCTCGCGCTGCCGGTCCTGCTCCTGCCCGCCGCCGCGCCCCGCGCCGCCGCCGACGACGGGCCCGGCTGGACCGCCGAACCCGCCACCGGGGCCTCGGCAGCCGCCGCCCGCCCGTCCTTCTACCTCGCCGGGCCCGCCGGGACCGTCCTCGAGGACCGGCTCGCCCTGGCCAACCCCTCCGACCGGGAGCACACCGTCACCCTGCGCGGCGCCGACGCCCACAACACGCCCGCCGGTGCCTTCGCCGTGCGTCCCGCCGCAGGCTCCGCCGGCGCCGGCTCCTGGATCAGCTTCGGCGCCGCCGCCACCGTCCGCATCCCGCCGCACACCCGCGCGGTGGTCCCGTTCACGGTCACCGTCCCGCCCGGCGCTGCGCCCGGGGACCACCCGGCCGCCGTGGTCGCCGCCGAGGCGGGCCGCGAGGTGGGCGTACGGGTCGACCTGCGCGTCGGCGGGCCCACGCTGGCCGCGCTGACCGTCGAGGACGTCTCCGTACACGGCAGGGGCACCCGCACCGAGGTGGCGTACACCCTGGTCAACCGCGGCAACGTGACCCTCGCCCCCGAGCTCGCGCTGCGCGTCGGGGGCCTGCTCGGCCGCGTCCCCGGCCGCGCCGCCCATCCCCTGCCGGTGGAGCTGCTGCCGGGCCAACGGGTCCGGCTGACCGAGCCCTGGCCGGGCGCGCCCGCCGCCGGCCGGGTCGACCTGACCCTGGCGGCCACCGCTCCCGGCGCCGCCCCGGCCACCGCCACCGCCTCCGCCTGGCTCCTGCCCCGGGGGGCCGTCGTCGCCGGCGCCGGCCCGCCCCTCCTCGCCGGGCTCGCCCTGGCCGCGCGGCGGCTCGTACGCAGAAGGCGCCGGCCCGGCCCGCCGGACGGGGCCCCGGCCGGCCCGTTCCCGCCCGCACGGCCCGCGCCGCCCGTCCCCGAGGACCACCGTGCACCCGGCCACGAGCTGACGGGAGCAGCCACATGACCGGCAGGCTCAGGGCCCTCGTCGCGGCCGGGCTCGCGGTGTGCGCCCTCGCGCTGGGGCCGGTGGCGGGCGTCGCCGCCGGGGGCGAGCCCGCCGTGGCGCTCTCGCTCCAGGAGGCCCCGAAGGGCACCGAGATCACCGTCACCGGCACCGGCTGGCGCCCCGGGACCCTCGTCATGCTGCTGGTCTGCGGCCAGAACATGATCGGCGGCACCAACAGCTGCGCCAACGCCGACGGCGCCGCCGTCCCGGTCGGCGGCGACGGGCACTTCTCGGGCCGCCTCGCCGTGGCGGCCCCGCCCAAGCCCTGCCCGTGCATCGTCAGCGCCACCTCCGTCAACGGCGACCGGTCCACCGTCGCCACCCCGCTGAAGATCACCGACCATCCGGTGGCCGAGCTGCCCGCCGAGTCCGGCGCGCCGCGCCTGGCCATGCTCAGCGGGGCCCGCCTGACCGGCGGGGACGGGATCCTGACGTGGTTCGGCGCCCCGGCCCACCGCACCTTCACCGTCACCGTCGGCAACTTCGGCACCGCCCCGGTGAAGGACCCCGTCTTCCAGCTCGGCACCGCGCACGGGGTGTTCGCCCCGCTGTGGGACGAGGTGCGGTGGAAGGGCACCATCCCGCCCGGGGGCAAGGCGGAGGTCCGGCTCGGCGTCGGCCTCACCGCCGGCGCCCACGGGGACTACACGGTCTCCCTCAAGTACGGCGACACGGTCGTGGCCACCCAGCCGTGGGGCGTGGACCGCCCGTACGGGGTGCTCGTCTTCTGGGGCCTGCTCCTGCTGGTGGTCCCGGCCGGCCTGTTCCGGGCCGGCATGGCCGTCGTCGACCGGGTCCGGCCGCGACCTGCCCCGGACGGGGGCGGCCGCGGGGGCCCGGCGCAGGAGGACGGGGCCGCCGCGGCGGCCGGGTCCGCGCAGACCACCGCGGCGGTCCTGCCGTGGTTCACATCGCCCCAGGCGTCCGCACCGTCTGAGAGCAGTCCGACGACGAAGGGACATCTGTGAAGACCCAACGGAGGGTGAGTGCGGCCGCGGCCGCGCTGCTGCTCGGCAGCGCGGGCCTGCTCGCGGGGGCGGGCCCCGCCCAGGCGGCCGAGGTCTCCTACAAGGTGGAGTGCATCCCGCCTGCGGGCGGCGGCGGCCCGGTGCAGGGCACGACCACGGTGTCGATCACCGCGCCGGCCACCGCCAAGGTCGGCGACGAGGTGGAGGTGGTCTGGAAGACCGTGAAGCCCGCCTCGAACAACACCGACCTCATGGACCTGGGCAAGGACACCGTCAAGCCGACCGGCTGGGTGCAGCTCGGCGGCGCGCTCGGCTCGGAGGTGAAGCTGGAGGGGGAGCGGAAGAACCCGCCCATCCCCAAGAAGGCCCCCATGGTCCTGTCCGACATGAAGGGGAAGGTCAAACTGACCAAGGCGGGGGACGTGACGATCACCCCCGGCAGGTACGACGTGGACTTCAGCGGGTTCGTCACGCACTGCTCGCCCAAGGAGGCGGCCGGAGCGGCCGCGACGATCAAGGTCACCGACGGCGGCGGCTCCACGACGGGCGGCTCCACCACGGGCGGCTCGACGGCAGGCGGCTCCACCACCGGCGGCTCCACGACCGGCGGCACGAGCACCTCGGGCGGCTCCACCACCGGTTCCACGACCGGCTCGACGACCGGTTCCACCACCGGCGGCACCGGCGGTCAGACCGACTTCCCCGGCAAGCCCGTGGAGGTCTCCTTCGACTGCGGGGCGGTGGTCCCCGGCGGCATCAAGACCCCGGTGACGATCAACGCCAAGAAGAACGGCGGCGCCTACGACCTGACCGTCAAGACGGCCAAGGGCGCCATGGCCAGCCCCATGGCCCTCCCGGCAGGAGCCCTCAAACCCTCGATGAACATCAAGCTCGGCGGCGCCGACAGCGGCACCGTCAAGGTCACCGGCCCGGCCAACGCCGAGCCCATCCCGGACAAGGCCCCGGTCAGCCTGAGCGACATGACCGGCACCTACACCCCGGGCAAGACCGGCAAGGTGACGCTGAGCCCGGACCAGCTGACGATCGACGTCACCATGGCCCCCGGATCCACGCCGATCAACGTGCCCTGCAAGGCGGTCAGCAGCGGCGTCTCCCTGGAGCTGGACACCACCGCCCAGCCCGGCGGCTCCGGCTCGCCCACCGCCGGCGGCTCGGCCGGCTCCTCCGCAGCCGGCGGCTCCGGCGGCCTCGCCGAGACGGGCGCCGCCGACGAGGGCGGCCTGACGGCCCTCGCCCTCGTCGCGGGCACGGCGGTGCTCCTCGGCGGCGCGGTCTTCACCTTCACCCCGTGGCGCCGTCTGCGCGGCGGCCACCGCGTCCGCTGAGCCCGTACACCCGTAAGCCCGTAAGCCCGTACGACGACGGCGGCCCGGCACACCAGGAGGTGTGCCGGGCCGCCGTCGCGGAGCGGGGTGCGTCAGTGCACGTCGCCCATCAGGGCCTGCACCTTGTTGCGGTACGCGTAGACCGCGAAGCCGGCCAGGGCCGCGGCGGCGGCCTGGAAGCCGATCACCCAGGTGCCGTTGAGGTCGACACCGGCGATGGACAGCAGGCCGGTGGTGCAGTCACCGGCGGTGACCGCGAGGAACCACACGCCCATCATCTGGGAGGCGTACTTCTGCGGGGCCATCTTCGTCGTGACGGAGAGGCCGACCGGGGAGACGCACAGCTCGCCGATGGTCTGGATCATGTAGATCGAGACGAGCCACATCGGGGAGACCTTGGTGTCGCCCGTCGCCATGCCCATCGGGACGATGAAGACGAAGAACGAGGCACCGATCAGGACCAGGCCCATCGCGAACTTCACGATGGTGTTCGGCTCCTTGTTCCGGCGGGCCAGCCACACCCACAGCCAGGCGAAAACCGGGGCCAGGGCCATCACGAACAGCGGGTTCAGCGACTGGTACCAGGTGGCCGAGAAGTCGAAGCCGAGGACGGTGCCCGCGGTCTTGTCGTCCGCGAACAGCGACAGCGTCGAGCCGCCCTGGTCGTAGATCATCCAGAAGACGGCGGCGGCGATGAAGAACCAGATGTAGGCCGTCATCTTCGACTGCTCGGTGCCCGACAGGTCCTTGTCGCGCTTGATGCGCACCAGGACGGCGATCGGGATGAGCAGGCCCGCGAGGGTCAGCGGCACCAGGGCCCAGTTCAGCGTGTAGGCGCCCAGGGCGACGACGGCGCCGTAGAAGACGGCGATGGCCGCGGCACCGAGGACCACCTTGGTGAGGACGGCCTTGCGCTCCTCCGCCGACAGCGGGTTCGGGACCAGGCTGCTCTTCGGGCTGAGGTGCTTGGTGCCGATCAGGAACTGGGCCAGGCCCAGGGCCATGCCGACGGCGGCGAGGGCGAAGCCCAGGTGCCAGTTGTGCTCCTTGCCGACCGTGCCGACGACGAGCGGGGCGACGAAGGCACCGAGGTTGATGCCGACGTAGAAGAGCGTGAAGCCACCGTCGCGGCGGGGGTCCTCAGGACCGTTGTAGAGGTGGCCGACCATCGTGGAGATGTTGGCCTTCAGCAGACCGGAGCCCACCGCGACCAGGATCAGACCGACGAAGAACATCGCCTTGCCGGGCAGCGCCAGCGACAGGTGACCCGCCATGATCACGAAACCGGCGATGGTGACCGTCTTGCGGGCGCCCCAGACGCGGTCGCCGAACCATCCGCCCGGCATGGCCATCAGGTAGACCATGGAGACGTAGACGGAATAGATGGCCGTGGTCGTGGCCGCGGTCATCGCCAGACCGCCGCCCTGGCTCCCCGTCGCGGCGTCGGCGCCGCCCGAGACCAGGTAGTACACGAGGAGTGCACGCATGCCGTAGTAGGAGAAGCGCTCCCACATCTCGGTCATGAACAGAGTGGCCAGGCCACGGGGGTGGCCGAAGAAGGTCTTCTCGGCGGACTGAGCCGCCGAGTCCTTCGTCAGGCTGGAAGCCATGGTCGTTCCTTGCTTGGTCGGGACGCTCCGCTTCGTGAGCTGATCAGCGCCCGGTGGGGGGTGGCCGGCACCGGCGACGGGACTCCCACCCCACGCCCAGGGGTCTCGCCGCACGTGCGGAGAAGGAAGGTCCGTAACCGGGATCCACGCCCCGGCACGCGTCTTCGCGAGCAGGGCCCGGCCCACAGGTCATTCACTGTCACCGAGGTCGATCGGGGAAGTCGTCAAGACCCCTAGATCGATCCGGACAGAATTGAGACCTTCGGCTCGGATTTCGGCCAAAAGGTCTCGGAGGTAGTGCATCAGGCGTCTCGCCACCATACGACACGACCGTGCAGCATATGAAAGGACTTGAGAGATGGATCACAGGCGATCCGGGAACCGTTTGGGCACTTTCGAAGGCACCCCCGCGGCATAAGACCAGATGGACAGGGGTGTGCGGGCATGCCCCTGCGCATCGCCCCCGCGGACTACCATCACCCACATGACGCGTGTACTGCTCGCCGAGGACGACGCATCCATCTCGGAACCACTGGCCCGCGCCCTGCGCCGGGAGGGGTACGAGGTCGAGGTCCGGGAGGACGGCCCGACCGCCCTGGACGCGGGACTGCAGGGCGGCGTCGATCTCGTCGTCCTGGACCTGGGGCTGCCGGGCATGGACGGCCTCGAGGTGGCCCGCCGGCTGCGCGCCGAGGGCCACGGCTTCCCCATCCTCGTGCTCACCGCCCGCGCGGACGAGGTCGACACCGTGGTCGGCCTGGACGCCGGCGCCGACGACTACGTGACCAAGCCCTTCCGCCTCGCCGAACTGCTCGCCCGCGTCCGCGCCCTGCTGCGGCGCGGCGCCAACGACGCCGCCCAGGCGCCCGCCACCCACGGCGTGCGGATCGACGTCGAGTCGCACCGCGCCTGGATGGGCGAGGAGGAGCTCCAGCTCACCGCCAAGGAGTTCGACCTGCTGCGGGTCCTGGTCCGCGACGCCGGCCGCGTCGTCACCCGCGACCAGCTGATGCGCGAGGTCTGGGACACCACCTGGTGGTCCTCCACCAAGACGCTCGACATGCACATCTCCTGGCTGCGCAAGAAGCTGGGCGACGACGCCGCCAACCCCCGGTACATCGCCACCGTCCGCGGCGTCGGCTTCCGCTTCGAGAAGAGCTGAGCAGCCACCCCCGCCATGCGCCGCCGCCTGATCAACTCCACGCTCGCCGTGGTGCTCGTCGTCATCGCCGTGTTCGGCGTCTCCCTCGTCATCGTGGAGACCCGGACCATCACCAGCAGCGCCCAGGACCGCATCGAGTCCGAGGCGCTGCGCCTGGTCGGCATCGTCGAGTCCAGCGTCCTGGAGCACAGACCGGTCGACTCCGAGGCGCTCTCCGAGCAGCTCGACGTCGGCCGGTTCGCCCGGATCACCATCCCCGGGCAGCCGCCCGTGGAGGTCGGGGAGAAGATCCCCGACAGCGTGATCCGGGGCACCGCCAAGGGCGAGCAGGGCGAGGTCGTGGTCGTCGAGGAGTCCCGCTCCACGGTGACCCGGGAGGTCGGGCGGACCCTGGCCGTGGTCGGCGCGGTGGCGCTGCTCGCCGTCGTGGCGGCCGTCCTGCTCGCCGTGCGCCAGGCCAACAAGCTGGCCTCCCCGCTCACCGACCTCGCCGAGACCGCCGAGCGGCTCGGCTCGGGCGACCCCCGGCCCCGGCACCGCCGCTACGGGGTCCCCGAGCTGGACCGGGTCGCGGACGTGCTGGACTCCAGCGCCGAGCGGATCGCCCGCATGCTCACCGCCGAGCGGCGCCTCGCCGCCGACGCCTCGCACCAGCTGCGCACCCCTCTGACGGCGCTGTCGATGCGGCTGGAGGAGATCGCCGTCACCGACGACCTGGAGACCGTGCGCGAGGAGGCGAGCATCGCCCTGACCCAGGTGGAGCGGCTCACGGACGTGGTGGAGCGGCTCCTGACGAACTCGCGGGACCCGAGGACCGGCTCCGCCGTCCCCTTCGACCTCGACGAGGTCGTCAAGCAGCAGGTGGAGGAGTGGCGGCCGGCCTACCGCAGCGCCGGCCGGGCCATCGTGCGCTCCGGCAAGACCGGCATGCGGGCCTTCGGCACGCCCGGTGCGGTCTCCCAGGTCCTGGCCACCCTCGTGGAGAACGCCCTCATGCACGGCGGCGGCACCGTCGCCCTGCGCACCCGGGTGATCGGCAACCAGGCGGTGCTGGAGGTCACCGACGAGGGACCCGGCGTACCGCCGGACCTCGGCAACCGGATCTTCGAGCGCGCGATCAGCGGCCGCAACTCCACCGGGATCGGCCTGGCCGTCGCCCGGGACCTCGCCGAGGCCGACGGGGGCCGCCTGGAGCTGCTCCAGGCGCAGCCGCCCGTCTTCGCGCTGTTCCTGAGCCGGACCGAGCCGGAGCGCCCGGAACCGGAGCAGACCGTCCGCTGAGCCCGGCCACAGGCCCGGGCCCCGACCGCGTGCCGGACGGGAGGGCGGCTACTTGCCCGCGGGCTCGGGCGCCAGGGCGGCGCCCGCCGCCGGCGCCGGCGCGGGCGCGGCCGCCGGCAGGGCCTTGAAGACCCACGTCCGGTACGACCAGAAGCGGAACACCGTCGCCGTGCCGATCCCGATGAACTTGCACACGTTGGTCGCGAGCCGGCCGTCCCAGCCCAGCCCGTACGTGGCCGCGTACAGCACCCCGTTCTCGATCACGAGGCCGATCAGGCTGAAGGCCACGAAGAGCGGCAGCTCGCGTGAGCTGCCGCTGCGGGCCCGGTCCCGGTAGGTGAAGTACCGGAAACCGATGTAGTTCGTGACGATGGCCACGACGGTGGCTATCACGCTCGCCCGGACCACCTGCAGGTCCGTGACGTGGCGGACGATGTTGAACACCCCGAGGTTGACGAGCACGCCCAGGCCCCCGACGGCCCCGAACTTCGCGATCTCGTGCACCAGGCCGCGTACGCGTGCGGCGAGGACGGAACCCTGCTGCGGCGTGGTCATGGGCTGGCGGTCCGTTCTCTAGTCGGCCCACCCATGCTAAATGTCGCTCCCCGGACCGTCCGTGCGTTTACACACCGTGCGACGCACGGCACACAGGGACGATGTGACGAGGACCGGCCCGGGCCACGTCCGGATGGCGGAATACCGCCGGATACTCTGGAGGGGTGACGTTCCCGGTAGTCGGCATGGTCGGCGGCGGTCAGCTCGCCCGCATGACCCACGAGGCGGGCATCCCCCTCGGCATCAAGTTCAAGATCCTCAGTGACACCCCGCAGGACTCGGCGGCCCAGGTCGTGAGCGACGTCGTCATCGGCGACTACCGCGACCTGGAGACGCTGCGCGCCTTCGCGCGCGGCTGCGACGTGATCACCTTCGACCACGAGCACGTACCCACCGAACACCTCAGGGCCCTGGAATCGGACGGCATCCCCGTCCGGCCGGGGCCCGATGCCTTGGTGCACGCGCAGGACAAGGGGGTGATGCGCGCCCGCCTCGACGAGATCGGCGCGCCCAGCCCCCGCCACCGGATCGTCGCCGATCCGGCGGACGTGGCGGCCTTCGCCGCCGAGGTCGGCGGCTTCCCCGTCATCCTCAAGACCGTCCGCGGCGGCTACGACGGCAAGGGCGTGTGGTTCGTGCGGACCCCCGAGGACGCGGAGGCCCCCTTCAGGGCGGGCGTCCCGGTCCTCGCGGAGGAGAAGGTGGACTACGTCCGCGAGCTCGCGGCGAACATCGTCCGCTCCCCGCACGGCCAGGCCGTCGCCTACCCGGTGGTGGAGTCCATCCAGGTCGACGGCGTCTGCGACACGGTGATCGCACCCGCCCCCAACCTCTCCGAGGAGCTCGCCGGCGAGGCCCAGGCGCTCGCCCTGCGCATCGCCAAGGAGCTCGGCGTGACCGGCCACCTGGCGGTCGAGCTGTTCGAGACCACCGACGGGCGCATCCTCGTCAACGAACTGGCCATGCGCCCGCACAACAGCGGCCACTGGACCCAGGACGGCGCCGTCACCTCCCAGTTCGCCAACCACGTCCGCGCGGTCCTGGACCTCCCCCTGGGCGACCCGCGCCCCCGGGCCCGCTGGACCGTCATGGCGAACGTGCTCGGCGGGGACTACCCCGACATGTACGCGGGGTACCTGCACTGCATGGCGCACGACCCGCAGGTCAAGATCCACATGTACGGCAAGGACGTGAAACCCGGCCGCAAGGTCGGCCACGTCAACACCTTCGGCGACGACCTGGACGATGTGCTGGAGCGCGCACGCCACGCAGCCGGCTACCTCAGAGGAACGATCACGGAATGAGCACCCCGAGCAACCCCGTCGTCGGCATCGTCATGGGCTCCGACTCGGACTGGCCCGTCATGGAGGCCGCCGCCCAGGCCCTCGACGAGTTCGAGATCCCCTACGAGGTCGACGTCGTCTCCGCCCACCGCATGCCGCGCGAGATGGTCGCGTACGGAGAGCAGGCCGCCGACCGCGGCCTGAAGGCGATCATCGCCGGCGCGGGCGGCGCGGCCCACCTGCCCGGCATGCTCGCCTCCGTCACGCCGCTGCCCGTCATCGGCGTACCCGTGCCGCTGAAGTACCTCGACGGCATGGACTCCCTGCTGTCGATCGTCCAGATGCCCGCCGGGGTTCCCGTCGCCACGGTGTCGGTCGCCGGCGCGCGCAACGCCGGGCTGCTGGCCGTACGCATGCTGGCCGCCCACGACCCCGAGCTGCTGGGCCGCATGCGCGACTTCCAGCAGGAGCTCAACGAGCAGGCCACCGAGAAGGGCAAGCGGCTGCGGGCCAAGGTCGCCGGCGCCGAATCCTTCGGATTCGGCAAGTGAGCGCCGCGGGACCGGACGCCGCGGACCGGCTCGACCAGGCCCGCGCCCTGCTCGCCGAGCACCCGGTGGTCGACGGCCACAACGACCTGCCCTGGGCGCTGCGCCAGCAGGTCCGCTACGACCTGGACCGGCGCGACCTGGCCGGCGACCAGTCCCGCCACCTCCACACCGACATCCCCCGGCTGCGCGCCGGGGGTGTCGGCGCCCAGTTCTGGTCGGTGTACGTCCGCTCCGACTACGCGGGCGACCAGGCGGTCAGCGCCACCCTGGAGCAGATCGACGCCGTCGCCCAGCTGATCGACCGTTACCCCGCCGACCTCGTGCGGGCCCTGACGGCCGACGACATGGAGGCCGCCCGCGCGGACGGGCGGATCGCCTCCCTCATGGGCGCCGAGGGCGGCCACTCCATCAACAACTCCCTCGCCACCCTGCGGGCCCTGTACCGGCTGGGCGTGCGGTACATGACGCTCACCCACAACGACACCATCGACTGGGCGGACTCCGCGACCGACGAGGCCCGGCACGGGGGCCTGACGGACTTCGGGCGCGAGGTCGTCCGCGAGATGAACCGCCTGGGCATGCTGGTGGACCTCTCGCACGTGGCACCGAGCACGATGCGCGACGCCCTGGCCGTCTCCACCGCCCCGGTGATCTTCTCCCACTCCTCGGCGCGGGCCGTCTGCGACCATCCGCGCAACGTCCCCGACGACGTGCTGGCGCAGCTGCCGGGCAACGGCGGGGTGGCCATGGCCACGTTCGTCCCGAAGTTCATCCTCCCGGCGGCGGTCGAATGGACCCTCGCGGCGGACGAGAACCTGCGGGCCCACGGCTTCCACCACCTGGACACCACGCCCGAGGCCATGGCCCTGCACCGGGCCTTCGAGGCGGAGCGGCCGCGCCCGGTGGCCACCGCCGCCACGGTGGCCGACCACCTGGACCACATGCGGGAGGTGGCCGGCGTCGACCACATCGGCATCGGCGGCGACTTCGACGGCACGGCCTTCACCCCGGCCGGGCTGGACGACGTGGCCGGCTACCCGAACCTGATCGCGGAGCTCCTGGCCCGCGGCTGGTCCCGCGCCGACCTGGCGAAGCTGACCTGGTCGAACGCGGTCCGAGCCCTGCGCGACGCGGAATCGGTGGCCCGCACCACCACCCGCCCCCCGTCGAACGCCACCCTCACCCACACCACCTGACGAGCCCCCGGCTCGCCGCCGGAGGTCGTCCGGCCATCCAGCCCCGCCGGCATGTGGGGCGCGCGGTCCGGGCGGAGCCCGAACGCCCGGCGGAGCCGGGTTCTCGGAGCGCCGCCCCGCACCCGCACCCCCCACCCGCACCCCGCACCCGCGCCCCGGACGCCGGTGGCGCCGGATGCCGCCTGCCCCGGCCGCCCGCCCGCGGCCGGCCGCCCCCGGCCGGGGGCGGCCGCGTTGCCGGGGAAGAGGACAACGGCACCCGAACGCCACATTCGCCGGGCGGGCCCCGCGCAGCCCGTGTCACGGTGGCAGGACCTCTCCCTCCGCCGCCGAGACCGGAGCGAACGCCATGGCCGACCTGCAGGACGAATTCCCCGCCGACACGGCCCCCGCGGCCCCCGTCGGCCCCGCCTCCGTAGGAGCCGAGGACCTCCCCGCAGCGGCGGTACCGTCCGGCTCCCTGGACCGGGCCGTCGGGCTGCTGTCCGTCCATCCCGTGGCCGACGGCCACAACACCCTCGTCTGGACCCTGCGCCAGAGTCCGTACCACGACATCGACACCCCGGACGCCAACGTCGACACCGACATCCCCCGGCTGCGCGCCGGCGGCGTCGGCGCGCAGTTCTGGTCCCTCCTGGCGCCCCGTGAGGCCGCATCCGCCGACCAGGTCGTGTCCGACACCCTCGAGCAGATCGACACCGCCCTGGCCCTGGTGCGCCGCTACCCCGACGGCCTGGCCCTCGCCCTGACCGCGGACGACATGGCCGACGCCCGCAACCGCGGCCGGATCGCGTCGTTCCTGGGCCCCGTCGCAGGCCGCACCCTCATCGGCGGCTCGCTGGGCGCCCTGCGCGCCTTCCACGCCCTGGGAGTGCGCATCCTCGCGCCCGCAGGCGCGCCCTGGGCCGACGAGGGCCTGACCCCGTTCGGCCACGAGGTGGTCAAGGAGGCCAACCGGCTGGCGATCCTGCTCGACCTGACCGGGTGCGCGCCGGCGGTCGCCTGCCAGATCGCGGGCGCCTCCAAGGCGCCGGTGATCGTCTCGCACACCGCCGCGGCCGCCCTCACCCCGCACCCGGGCAACGTCAACGACGACGTCCTGCTCGCGCTGCGCGCCGCGAACGGCCTGGCCATGGTCACCTTCGACAGCGCCCAGACCGGGGACTCCCTGCACGCCGTCGCCGATCACCTCGACCACGTACGGGCCGTGGCCGGCCCCGAGGGCGTCGGACTCGGCGCCTCCTTCGGCACCGAGCACGGCACGCCCCGCCCGACCGGGCTGACCGATCCCTCCGGCTACCCGCGCCTGATCGCAGAACTGCTGGACCGCGGCTGGTCGGAAGCCGACCTGTCCCTGCTGACCTGGGGCAACGCCCAGCGAGTCCTGCGCGACGCGGAGTTCACCGCCCGCGCCGCCCAGTACCGCAGGCCGGCGTCATAGCCCGCCCCGCGAGGACCCTGAGCCCCTCCCTCAGGCGCGCGGCCGGCCCATGGCCCGGTAGGTCCAGCCGGCCGCCCGCCACAGCTCGCCGTCGAGCGCGTTGCGCCCGTCGAGGACGAGCCGGTCGGAGACCACCGCACCCAGCTCGACCGGGTCGAGGTCGCGGAACTCCCGCCACTCGGTGAGGTGCAGCACCACGTCCGCACCGCGCGCCGCCTCCAGGGCCGAGTCCGCGTACCCGAGCGTGGGGAACACCCGGCGGGCGTTGTCCATGCCCTTGGGGTCGTACACGGTGACCTGGCCGCCCTGCAGGTGGATCTGGCCGGCCACGTTCAGCGCGGGCGAGTCGCGGACGTCGTCGGAGTCCGGCTTGAAGGTGGCGCCGAGCACGGCGACCCGCTTGCCGAGGAACGCCCCGCCGACGGCCTCGCGCGCCAGCTCCACCATGTGGCCGCGGCGCCGCATGTTGATGGAGTCGACCTCGCGCAGGAACGTCAGCGCCTGGTCGGCGCCCAGTTCGCCGGCGCGCGCCATGAACGCCCGGATGTCCTTGGGCAGGCAGCCGCCGCCGAAGCCGATGCCGGCGCGCAGGAACTTCGCGCCGATCCGCTCGTCGTGGCCGATGGCCTCGGCCAGCTTGACCACGTCGCCGCCGGCCGCCTCGCACACCTCCGCCATCGCGTTGATGAAGGAGATCTTCGTGGCGAGGAAGGAGTTCGCGGCCGTCTTGACGAGCTCGGCCGTCGGGAAGTCGGTCACCACCAGCGGGGTGCCCTCCGCCATCGGCGTCTCGTACACCTCGCGCAGCAGCTTCTCGCCGCGGTCGCCGTGGACGCCGATGACGATCCGGTCGGGGTGCAGGGTGTCCTGGACGGCGTAGCCCTCGCGCAGGAACTCCGGGTTCCACGCCAGTTCCACGTCGGCGCCGGCCGGGGCGAGCGAGGCCAGCTTCGCCGCGAGCCGCTCGGCGGAGCCGACCGGGACGGTGGACTTGCCGACCACGAGGGCCGGGCGGGTCAGGTGCGGGGCGAGCGACTCGACGGCGGAGTCCACGTAGCTCATGTCGCAGGCGTACTCGCCGTGCTTCTGGGGGGTGTTCACGCACACGAAGTGGACGTCGCCGAAGGCGCCGACCTCCTCCCACGACTGCGTGAACCGCAGCCGCCCGGTCGAGCCCGGCAGCCCGGCGACGTGCGCGGCGAGGAGCTCCTCCAGCCCCGGCTCGTACATCGGTACCCGGCCGGCCGCCAGCAGCTCGATCTTCTCCGGCACCACGTCCAGCCCGAGCACCTCGAAGCCCAGCTCGGCCATCGCCGCGGCGTGCGTGGCGCCGAGGTAGCCGGTGCCGATCACAGTGATCTTGAGGGGGGCCATGCGTGCTCCAGAGGTGCGGGCCTGTGCCTGTTGCGGCCACCGAGCATAGTCGCGCCCGTCACCGGGGACGCTCCCCAGGAGCACCACGGCACACCACGGGCGCACCGCGCACCGGCACGGAACGGCACGGAGCGCACGGAGGCTGTCACGCAGCTCACGTGCCGCGTACATACCGCTGGCGGGACGCCGGACACTAAGATTTGGGTTACTTAACGGTAGTTAGCACATGGTTCACCTTGGGGAGTGAGAGATCTTGGCGGGTTCTGCCGACTTCGACCTGTACCGCCCGGCCGAGGAGCACGACATGCTCCGCGAGTCCGTCCGCTCGCTCTGCGAGGCCAAGATCCTCCCGTTCGCGGCTGCGGTCGACGAGGAAGCCCGCTTCCCGCAGGAGGCCCTGGACGCCCTCGTCGCGAACGACCTGCACGCCGTCCACGTCCCCGAGGCCTTCGGCGGCGCCGGTGCCGACGCCCTCGCCACCGTCATCGTGATCGAGGAGGTGGCCCGCGTGTGCGCCTCCTCCTCCCTGATCCCGGCCGTGAACAAGCTCGGCTCGCTCCCGGTGATCCTCTCCGGCTCCGAGGAGCTCAAGGCCAAGTACCTGGGGCCGCTCGCCAAGGGCGACGCGATGTTCTCGTACTGCCTCTCCGAGCCGGACGCCGGCTCCGACGCCGCGGGCATGAAGACCCGTGCCGTCCGCGACGGCGACTTCTGGGTCCTCAACGGCGTCAAGCGCTGGATCACCAACGCGGGCGTCTCGGACTACTACACCGTCATGGCGGTCACGGACCCGGAGAAGCGCTCGAAGGGCATCAGCGCCTTCGTCGTCGAGAAGTCCGACGAGGGCGTCTCCTTCGGCGCCCCGGAGAAGAAGCTCGGCATCAAGGGCTCCCCGACGCGCGAGGTCTACCTCGACAACGTCCGCATCCCGGCCGACCGCATGATCGGCGCCGAGGGCACCGGCTTCGCCACCGCGATGAAGACCCTCGACCACACCCGCATCACCATCGCCGCCCAGGCCCTCGGCATCGCCCAGGGCGCCCTGGACTACGCCAAGGGCTACGTCCAGGAGCGCAAGCAGTTCGGCAAGCCGATCGCCGACTTCCAGGGCGTCCAGTTCATGCTCGCGGACATGGCCATGAAGATCGAGGCCGCCCGCCAGCTGACCTACGCCGCCGCCGCCAAGTCCGAGCGCGTCGACTCCGACCTCACGTTCTTCGGCGCCGCCGCCAAGTGCTTCGCCTCCGACGTGGCCATGGAGGTCACCACGGACGCGGTCCAGCTCCTCGGCGGCTACGGCTACACCCGCGACTACCCGGTCGAGCGCATGATGCGCGATGCCAAGATCACGCAGATCTACGAGGGCACGAACCAGGTCCAGCGGATCGTCATGGCCCGCAACCTGCCGTAAGGGGCTCCGCACGTCTCCCGGAACGCCCCTGCCGCCACGGCAGGGGCGTTCCGGCAGCTCGATGGGCTAACTTGGGGGGCTCGTAGGCCCGACCGGGTGGGGAGAAGGAATTTTGGAAGCGATCCTGCTGGTCGGGGGGCAGGGGACGCGGCTGCGCCCCGTCACGGTGAACACCCCGAAGCCCATGGTGCGTGCCGCGGGGGTGCCGTTCCTCGCCCACCAGATAGCCAGGGCCGCCGCCGCAGGCGTCACCCACATCGTGATGGCCACCTGCTACCTCGCGGAGGTCTTCGAGCCCTACTTCGGCGACGGCTCCGACTTCGGCGTCCGGCTGGAGTACGTGGTGGAGGACGAGCCGCTCGGGACCGGCGGGGCGATCCGCAACGCCGCCCGGCGGCTGACCGGCGGGCCGGACTCGTCCGTGCTGGTGTTCAACGGCGACATCCTGACCGGGCTGGACATCGCGGGGCTGGTCGACGCCCACAGGGCCGCTGCCGCCGATGTCACGCTGCACCTCGTCCAGGTCGACGACCCGCGGGCGTTCGGGCTGGTGCCCACCGACCCCACCGGCCGGGTGCTGGCGTTCACCGAGAAGCCGCAGACGCCCGAGGAGATCATCACCGACCAGGTCAACGCCGGGTGCTACGTCTTCCGGCGCAGCGTCATCGACTCGATCCCGGCCGACCGGCCCGTGTCCGTGGAGCGCGAGACCTTCCCGGGGCTGCTGGAGGCCGGCGCGAGCCTGCACGGGGTCACCGAGAACACGTACTGGCTGGACCTCGGCAAGCCCGAGTCGTTCGTCCAGGCCTCCGCCGACCTCGTGCGCGGGGTCGTCGCCTCCCCGGCCGTGCCCGGGCCGCGCGGCGAGGCCCTGGTGCTGCCCGGCGCCGCGGTCGCCGAGGGCGCCGTGCTCTGCGGCGGCACCGTCGTCGGCGCCGGTGCGAGCGTCGGAGCGGGGGCCGTCGTCGACGGCTCCATCGTGCTGGACGGCGCCGTCATCGGCCCGGACAGCCGGGTCCGCGCCAGCCTGGTCGGCGCCGGCGCCAGCGTCGGCCCGCGCACGGTGCTCGACGCCGCCGTGCTGGGCGACGGCTCGGTGGTCGGCGCGGACAACGAGCTGCGCGGCGGCGCCCGCGTGTGGTGCGAGGCGGAACTGCCCGCCGGCGCGTTGAGGTTCTCGCCCGACAGCTGAGGAAGACCGCGGGCCGCGGGGCCCCTCCAGGGAGGGAGCCCCGCGGCCCGCGCCTCGTCCCGCGCCACCGCGACCGCAGCCGCCGGCTGCCGCCGTTCGGCGTCAGTTGCCGGTGACGGTGACCTTCTCGTCGTTCTGGATCTGCTTGACGATCTGCTGGACCTTCGGCTTGTCCCAGAGCAGGTTGCCCCCGCGCTCGCCCGCGATCGGCATGTTCATCGAGACGCCGTCGCCGCCGCTGATGCCCTTCATCGCGAAGAACATCTCGCCCATGTCCCACAGGGACATGTCCTTGTCCACGATCAGCGTGTCCAGGCCGGCGCCCAGCACCGGGTAGAGCTTGAAGGGGTTGAGGATCGTGCCCGGCGTCGCCGCCTGGTTGGCGAGCGTGGCGAGGAACTTCTGCTGGTTCTTCGTACGGGCCAGGTCCGACTCGGCGAAGGCGTACCGGGTCCGGACGAAGGCGAGGGCCTGCTCGCCGTTGAGCGTCTGCTCGCCGGCCTTGAAGTCGGCGCCCGACTTCTCGTCCTTGAAGGCCTTCTCGATGTTCATGTCCACGCCGCCGAGCGCGTCCACGATGTTCGCGAAGCCCGCGAAGCCGATCTCGGCGTAGTGGTCGATGCGCAGGCCGGTGTTGTACTCCACGGTGCGCACGAGCAGCTCCGGGCCGTCCTCCGCGTACGCCGCGTTGAGCTTGGTGTGCTTGCCGGTGCCGGCGTACTTCTTGCCGGACTGCGAGCCGACGAAGGAGGGGATCTCCACGTCCGAGTCACGCGGCAGCGAGATCATGCTGTTCCCGCCGGAGCAGGCCGCCAGGATCATCATCGAGTCGGTGCGCTTGCCCTCGGCGGAGCCGGTGTGGAGCTTCTTCTTCTCCTCGTCGGACATGCCCTCGCGGCTGTCGGAGCCGACGATCAGGTACGTCGTGCAGTCGCCCTCCTTCGGGCGCTCGATCACCTTGGCGAGGTCGACCTCGCGGCGCACCTTGGAGTCCGCCCAGAAGTACGTGCCGATGGTCGTGGCGAGCAGCGCCGTGGCCAGCACGATCGAGCCGATCTTGATCCGCTTGCGCCAGTCGGGCGCGGAGCCGGGCCCGCGGCCCGGCCGCCCCGTCGGCGGCAGGCCGGGGCCGCCCGGACCGCCCGGCCGCTGCGGGCTGCGCTGCGGGGTGCCGTAGACCTGGCCGGTGTTGTAGCCGCTGTCGTAGCCGCCCTCGTACGCCTCGTGGCCCTGCCCCTGCGGTGGCACCCCGTACGCGGGCGCGGACGCCGGCGGCCGGCCCGGCCGGTCGCCGGGGGACTGCTGCGGGCGCCGCGACTGCGGGGGCTGCTGGGGGCGCTGCGGCCGCTGCTGAGGCTGCGGCGGCACACCCGGCTGCCCCGGCTGGCGCCGCTGGACGTGCGGCATCCGGCGCGGGCCCTCCGGCTGCGCCTGTGCGCTGCCGCGCCCGTACCCGTCCTCGCGGGCGTCGCCGCGCCCTTCTGGCCACTCACTCATGCCGCCTAGGATGCCCGGTCGGCGCAGGTGCACGACAGTCCGGGCAGGGCTTCGTACCGGTGCTGTTGCACACCTGATGCATCCGCGACGGCTTTAAGGTGGCGGTATGACACAGATACCGGGTGTGACGGCGGGCGAACTCCAAGGCAAGCCCACGTCGGCCTCGCGGACCACGCTCAGCCACATCATGACGGCCAACGACACCAACCTCCTCGGCACCGTGCACGGTGGCGTGATCATGAAACTGGTGGACGACGCCGCCGGTGCCGTCGCCGGGCGCCACTCCGGCGGCCCCGCCGTCACCGCCTCCATGGACGAGATGGCGTTCCTCGCCCCGGTCCGCGTGGGGGACCTGGTCCACGTCAAGGCTCAGTGCAACTGGACGGGCCGCTCCTCCATGGAGATCGGCGTACGGGTCCTGGCCGAGCGGTGGAACGAGTCCACCCCCGCCACCCAGGTCGGCAGCGCCTACCTCGTCTTCACCGCCGTGGACGCCGAGGGCAAGCCGCGCACGGTCCCGCCGGTCCTCCCCGAGACCGACCAGGACAAGCGCCGCTACCAGGAGGCGCAGATCCGCCGCACACACCGGCTCGCCCGCCGCCGGGCGATCATGGCCCTGCGCGAGGAGCGCGCGGCCCAGGGCTACGACGACTGAGCCGAGCCCCCGCCGCAGACGACCTGGTCGCCCGTGACCACGCCGAAGCGGCCCGTGTACGGGTCCTCCGCCCGGACCGGGACCACCGTGCGGTAGTCCGTGCCGGCGATGACCCGCACGGTCCGGCCCTGCCCGGGCACCGCCCGCAGCTCGCTGCCGGGCAGCGCGGTCGAGACCGTGCGGGCCGAGCGGTCCCAGCGGGGGTCGTACGCGATCACCGTGCGCCGGACGGCCCGACCGGTTCCGCTCTGGGGGGTTCCGGTGGTGTCGAAGCCGGTGGCGCGCAGGGCCGCGTCGACCCGCCCGCCGAGGCCGTCGATGCGGGTGCCGTTCTCCACCTGGATCCGGATCTGCTGCGGAGGCACGTCCACGGGGACCGCGGGCTGCCCGGACCGGCCGTTCGCAGCGCCCGCGGCACCGGCGGAACCTGCCGGGCCGGCCGGGCCTGCGGGATCCGCGGCGGTGGCCAGCGGCCGGTCCTCGCGCAGGGCCTCGAAGAGCTTGGCGGCCTTGGGCTCGTCCCATTTGACCGTGGAGCCGATGCCCTTGACCGGGTAGGAGGGGTTTCCGATCGGCACGGAGGCGAACTCGGAGGAGGACGGGGCGAAGCCGCGCATGGCCTGGCCGAGTGCGAGCATCTGCTCGGAGCCGAAGCCGGGATCGGCGCGCACGGAGCCCAGCAGGGTGGAGCTGACCTGCTTGAACTTCACCGGGTTGAGCAGGACCCCGCTGCCGGCGGCCTGCTGGAGCAGGGCGGCCACGAACCGCTGCTGGCGCTGCATGCGTCCGAGGTCGGCGGCGCCGTCGACGTGGCGCGAGCGCACGTACTGCAGGGCCTGGCCGCCGGTGAGCCGGTGGGTGCCGGGCAGCAGGTCGAGGCCGGTGCTGCGGTCGTGGAGGGGCTTGGCGGTGCAGATCTGCACGCCGCCCATCGCGTCGACGGTCTTCATGAAGCCGGTGAAGTCGACCTCCAGGTAGTGGTCGATCTTGACGCGGGTCATGTTCTCGACGGTCCGGACGGTCAGCTGCGGTCCGCCCTCGGCGTACGCGGCGTTCAGCTTCACCGGGTGCGGGCCGTGCTCCTTCCCGGTGGACTGGTCGCGGTGGGCGGGGAGCTCGGCGTAGCTGTCGCGGGGGAGGCTGACGACGCTGGCGCGCTCCCGGTCGGCGGACAGGTGCACCAGCATGACGGTGTCGGTGCAGTGGCAGGGGGCGCCGCCGAGGCGGTACTCGCGCTTCTCCTCCTTGCTGATGCGGTCGCGGCCGTCGGTGCCGACGAGGAGGAGGTTCAGGCCGTGCCCGGCCTGGGGCCGGTTCTTCATGTCCTTGAACGGGTCCACGCGCTCGATGCCGGTGTCGACGCCGGTCATGACCGCGTGCCCGACGGCCCCCGAGCCGAGGACCACCAGCGACAGCCCGGTCGCCAGCCGCACCCCCCAGCGGGGCCCGCCGCCTCCGCCCCGGCCCCGGACCGGGCCCCCGCCGGCGCGCCGGCTGCGCCGGGGCTGCGGCTGCGGCTGGGGGGGCCGGGCTGGTCGGGGAGGACGGTGTGGCTGGGGCACGGGGGACACCTCCGCGAGGGGCAGCAGGGCCGGCAGGGGTAAACCGGTCATATCGGTCAGATCGTAAGAACAGTAGGCCCATACGATCAGCCTTCGACCTCAGCGATCAGGTGGCGCGCACCCGTTTCCCCCGTACGCGGTAACGTGACACCGATACCCGACCGTGAAGGACCACATGCCCGCCCAGCCCGCAGTCTCGGTGATCATGCCGGTGCTCAACGAGGAGCGCCACCTGCGCAACTCCGTCCGCCACATCCTCGGCCAGGAGTACGCAGGCGAGATGGAGGTGGTGATCGCGCTGGGGCCGTCCACGGACCGCACCGACGAGATCGCCGCCGAGCTCGTACGCGAGGACCCGCGCGTCGTCACCGTTCCGAACCCCTCCGGCCGCACCCCGGCCGCCCTCAACGCCGCCATCAAGGCCTCGCGTCACCCGATCGTGGTACGCGTGGACGGCCATGGCATGCTCTCCCCGAACTACATCGCCACCGCGGTCCGCCTCCTGGAGGAGACGGGCGCGCAGAACGTCGGCGGCATCATGCACGCCGAGGGCGAGAACGCCTGGGAGGAGGCCGTCGCCGCCGCGATGACCTCGAAGCTCGGCGTCGGCAACGCGGCCTTCCACACCGGCGGCGAGGCCGGCCCGGCGGACACCGTCTACCTGGGCGTGTTCCGCCGCGAGGCGCTGGAGCGGGCGGGCGGTTACAACGAGGAGTTCATCCGCGCCCAGGACTGGGAGCTGAACTTCCGCATCCGCGAGGCCGGCGGGCTGATCTGGTTCTCGCCCGACCTGAAGGTCCAGTACCGCCCGCGGCCCTCGGTGCGGGCCCTGGCCAAGCAGTACAAGGACTACGGCCGGTGGCGGCACGTGGTGGCCCGCTACCACGCGGGCTCCATCAACCTGCGCTACCTCGCCCCGCCGGCGGCCGTCTGCGCGATGGCGGCGGCCGTGGTGGCCGGTGCCACCGTGACCCCGTGGGCCTTCGCGGTCCCGGCGGGCTACCTGGCCGGGATCACCCTCGGCTCGATCCCGGCGGGCAGGGGCCTGTCGCTCAAGGCGCGGGCGCAGATCCCGGTGGCCATCACCACCATGCACATGTCCTGGGGCTTCGGCTTCCTGACCAGCCCGCGCTCGCTGGCGCAGAAGGTCATCGCGAGCCGCCGCCCGTCGGCGCACCCGGACCCCACGGCGGCCTGAGCGCGACGTGAAGGGGCCCGGTGGCCGCGGTCGACCGACCGCCGCCACCGGGCCCCTTCGCGCGTGCCCGCGGCCGGCTACCAGGTGAAGCCCGGCTGGACCGCCATGCACTCCTTGTCGTTGTCGCCGTTGAGCGGCCGGGCCGAGTCCGGGGCCTTGGTCGGGGCCGGCGGCGGCGGGGTCGGGGCGTCGCCCGTGCGCCAGTCCCTGCCGACGAACAGCACGATCCCGGAGATCCCGTCGGTCTTCTCCACTGCACTGGACGGCAGACCGAGCGCACTGGCCAGCGCCGCGGCATTGGCGGCCTGGTCGGAACTGGAGAAGCGGACCACCGTGGTGTCCTCCGCCCCCGCCTGGGTGTCGGCGGCGGCCTTGGTGAAGCCCTTGGCCACCAGCAGCTGGACCACCTCGTTGGACCGGTTCTTCACCCGCGGCTGGGCGCCGTCCTTGCCGCCGGTGGCATTGCGCACGGCCACCGCGATCCTCGACGGGGCCGCGGCCTGCGGGGCGGCCGGCTGGGACGGGGCCGCGGAGCCCGCAGCGGCCGGACCGCCCGGCGTGGCGGGGGAGCCGGAGGCGGCGGGCGCCGGGTGCTCGGGGCCCTTGCCGTCGAGCGGGATGTCCTCGCGGATCATGCGGAACACGTCCTCGGCCTCGCCCGGCTTGGGCTCGACGCGGCCCTCCTCGCGCGTGCTGTACACCCAGGGCATGGTCGTCATGGTGATCCGCCCGGTGGGGACCTTCTTGAGCTCCACGCTGAGGTCGTACAGCTTGTCGATCTTGTTCAGGCCGGGGTCCACGACCATGGCCTTGATCGCCGCCTGGGCCAGGCTGTTGAGCTTGACCGGGTTGCTGAGCTTGGCGTTCTTGCGGAACTCGCGGGCCATCGAGTTCATGTACATGTGCTGCGCGTGGGTGCGGCCGAGGTCGGTGCCGTCCTCGAAGCCGTAGCGGGTGCGCAGCCACTGCAGCGCCTGCTCGCCCTGGATGGTGCTGGTGCCCGCGGGCAGCTTCAGACCGGAGCCCTTGCCGTCCTTGGTGCGGGAGTGCACGTTCTGCTGCACGCACACCGGGACGCCGCCGATGGCGTCCGCCATCGTCACCACGCCCTTGAAGTCGATCATCATGAAGTGGTCGATCGGGATCTTCGTCAGCTCCTGCCAGGCGGCGACCGTGCAGCCCGGGCCGCCGCGGCTGAGGGACTCGTTGGTCTGGACGAGGCCCTTGCTGGCCGGGTGGACCTTGCCGTTCGGCTCGGTGCACTTCGGCATCATGATCATGGTGTCGCGGGGCATCGACACCACCGAGATGTTGCTGCGGTCCGCGGACAGGTGCAGCAGCATCTGCACGTCCGCCAGCGGGGGACCGTCGAAGGTGTCCCTGGCGCCGCCGAGGGCCTGGTTCTCCGCGTCGTTGCGGGCGTCGGAGCCGAGGATCAGGATGTTCAGCGGGGTCTGGCCGAAGGCGTTGGGCTTGGAGCCGCCCAGCTTGTTGTCGCCGAGGTTGAGCAGGTCCGTCTGGATGCTGCCGTTGAGGTGGCGGTAGTACAGGTACCCGGCCGCCCCCGTCGCGAGTATGAGGAACGCCAGGGTGGAGGCGACCCAGCGCAGTATGCGCCGCTTGCCGCGGCGGGGCCCGGGGCCGTCGGCCGCCGCTGCGGACGCGGACGCCGGGGCGGCTGGTCCGCCGCCGGCCACGCCGTCCGCCGCCCGGGCGGGTGCCCCCTCCCCCCGCACGCTGCTGTTCCCCACAGGTCCCCCCTAAAAGATCACGTCATGTCTGTGTGCTGCACCGGCCGCGCCGGCGCAGGTCGTTCGCGGTGCGCGCTACTTGGCGCAGATCGCCTTGTCCGCCTCGACGCGCTGGATGTCCTCGGGCGCCTTCTGCGGCGCCGTCATCGAGATGCCCGGCCCCTTGAAGTCCGCGCCGAGCGTCAGCTTCATCGGCGTGCGGGGCGCGGCGTCCGCCGAGCCCATCTTCAGCGCGGAGCCCGGCAGGCCCATCATCTCCGCCAGCGCCCGGGCCTGGTCGGCCTGGTTCGGGGCGTACTCCAGCTGGGTGGCCTCCAGCTTGGCCGGGGCGTTGCCCTGGTTGCCCGCCTTGGCCACGCCCTTGGTGTTCTGCAGCCAGGTCAGGGTGGTGGAGGCGGAGCCCGAGGGTCCGCCGCCGTTGTAGATGTCCACGCGCACGTCCCGCGCGGCCGCGCGCGGGCCCTGCAGGAGCGCATCCTGCTTGGCCTTGGCGTCGGCGTCGGCCGCGTCCTTGGCGGCCTGCTCCTTCTTCTCGACCTCGGTGAGCGAGACGTCGCCGCGGATCATCTGGAGCAGGGGGTCGGCCTGGGCGGGGTTGAGGACGACGGTCGCCTTCTTGCCCGCGGGCTCGTTCGGGTTGTCGAGCACCGGCAGCGTGGTGAAGGTGACGTTCTTGAGGTTCATGTCCTTCAACTCGCCCGCCAGCTTGGTGAGTTTGTCGATGGACCCGATCCCCGAGTCGACCGCCAGCGACTTGGTGGCCGCCTCCGCCAGCGAGAAGAACTTCTTCGGGCTGGTCAGCGTCTCCTTCGACTTCATCTCGCGCATCATCGAACCCAGGAACTGCTGCTGGGTCTTGATCCGGTCGAGGTCGCTCTCGTTGCCGAAGGCGTGGCGGGTACGGACGAAGGCCAGGGCGTCCTCGCCCTGCAGCCGGTGCTCCCCGGCGTCCAGCTTCAGCTTGGAGTCCTTGTCGTCGACGGGCTTCTCCACGCAGACGGGGACGCCGCCGACGGCCGTGCTGAGCACCTTCACCGCGTTGAAGTCGACCATCATGAAGTGGTCGACGGTGATCCCGGTGAGCTCCTTGACCGTGCGCATGGTGCAGCCCGGGTCGCGGCCCTCCTGGCCGAGGCTGGTGTTGAAGCGGGTCCCCTTCTGGCCGGGGATGGTCTTCATCGAGCCGTCCGGCTGCTTCGTCGGGCAGGCCGGGATGTTCGTGATCAGGTCGCGCGGGATGGACAGCGCCGTGGCGTTGGAGCGGTCCTTGGAGACGTGGAACAGGATCGTGGTGTCGGCGTGTCCGACGCTGCCCGAGTCCCCGTAGCCCTCGTTGCCCGCACCGGAGCGCTTGTCGGTGCCGATGACGAGGATGTTGATGGGCTGGTCCTTCTTGAAGCCGCCCGTGCCCGCGTCGCCGACGTCGGTGACGCGGAGGTTGCCGTTCAGGTGGTCGTAGTACAGGTACCCGGCCAGCGAGCCGCCGACCAGCAGGAAGGCGAGGGTGCCGCCGCCGATGACCAGGACCCGGCGGCGCCGGGAGCCGCCGCCACCGCCCTTGCGGGGACGGCCCGTACGGCGCCCGGGCGGGCCGTCGCCGCGGCGCGGCCCGGGGACCGCCGGGGACGGCGCCGTGGACGGGGCCTTGGGGGATGCTGCGGCCGCGCCGCGGGAGGAAGGCACCGCGCCGCGGGCCGAGGGGGCCGCGCCGCGGGACGACGGCGCCGCGCCGCGGGGGGCCGGCCGGCGGCGGGGGGTGCCGGCGGGGGGCTGCCCTTGCGCACCGGAACGGTCCAGTCGCAATTCGTAATTACCGGTGCGGGGGTTGAGCACCCACTGGTCGGCGGGGTCGATCTCGTCCGCCCGCCCACGGCTCTGCGCATCCACGGTTGCTCGAATCCTCCGTCGGTGCCTCGCGACGCGCCTCCCCCAAGACGCCCGGTCAACGATCCGGCTGCTGGTGCACGGCCTCTTTGCTGGCCAGGGCACCGGATCGCTCACCTTATCCGCCCCGGTCGGCTCCAAACCATGGTGGTGACAAATTCCACTGCCCCCATAACACCGCAAAACGCCCAACCGCTTCAGTTCGGACACCGGCTTTTGGGATTGCTTTACCGGCAGTCGGGCATGCCCGCGGTGGTGCCCGTGAAGGTCGGCACGGGAGCCGGGCTCGAAGCGGCCGACGCCGCGGGCGCGGCGGGCGTGTCGGGGGTCCGGGAGGCCCGGGCGGCGTGCGGGGCGGGGGTGGCGGACGTTGCGGCGGCGCCCTGCGGGCTCGCCGGGGCCACCGTCAGCGGCTCGTCCGCGCGCAGCCGCCGGAACAGCTCGGCCGCGGCCGGCTGCACCAGCTCGTCCCGGTTCGGGTCGGCGGCGTACGGGCGGCGCGGCACCGTCAGGAACTTGACCTGATCGGCCGGTATGTCCCGCATGCCCCGGACCAGTTCGTACAGCCCGCGCAGCGAGGCCAGACCCGCGTCGGTGGTCACCGACGAGGTCGCCGCGTCCAGCAGCGGGTACAGCCGGCCCGGGTTCAGCAGCACCCCGTTGCTCTGCACCTTCTTCACCAGCGCGCCGAGGAACTGCTGCTGGCGCTCCATGCGTTCGGTGTCGCTGCCGCCGCCCAGGCTGTAGCGGGCCCGTACGAAGCCCAGCGCCTGCTCGCCGCGCAGCGTCTGCCGCCCGGCCGGCAGCTTCAGGTGCGCCTCGGCGTCGTTCACCGGCTGCTTCAGGCAGACCTCCACGCCGCCGACCGCGTTCACCATCTTCTTGAAGCCGCCGAAGTCCACCACCATGTGGTGGTCGATCCGGATCCCGGTCATCTTCTCCACCGTACGGATCGTGCAGGCGGCCCCGCCCCACTGGAACGCCCAGTTGAACTGCGCCGCGCGCGCGGAGGTGCGGCTGCCGTCCGCCCCCAGGCAGCCCGGGATCTGCACGATCAGGTCCCGCGGGATCGACACCGCCGTCGCGCTCCTGCGGTCCGCCGGCAGGTGCAGCAGGATCACGCTGTCCGAGCGCTGGGTCCCGCCGTCCTTGCCGTAGCGGGCGTTCTCCGCGCCCGAGCGCGAATCCGAGCCGATCAGCAGGATGTTCTGGGAGCCGTCGATGAAGTGCACCGGGCGCTCGTGCTCGTAGCGCTCCAGCTCGGCCTCCGCCGAGGTGTCCTCGGTGATGTTCGCGTCGAGCTTGCGGAACAGCCACCAGCCCACCGCCGCGCCGGCCAGCACCAGCAGGGCCATCCCGAGGGCGATCCAGCGCAGCAGGCGGCGCCGGCGCCGCGGGGGCTTCGGAAAGCCCCCGGCCGCGCCGCTGCCGCCGGATATGCCTGCGCTGTCCCTCACTCGCGTACCGTCCCCTCACCGGGTGGGCGTCAGCCGTACGGGTGGGGGTACGGCCTGCCCCGATCGTGCCTCCGGTGCGCGGACACGGCCCGGGGGCGGGGCCGTGTCTAGGGCCGAGCGGGTGACAGATCGGGCTCCAGTGCCGTTCGCCGGTACGGGTGGGCTACCGCGCGGTGAGGGTGACGCGCTCGGCCTCGATCCGCTGCGCCAGGGCCTCGGCGGGGAGCCGGTCGAGGTGGCGGCACAGCACCACGGAGCCGCCCGCCGCCAGGGCCGCGAACAGCCCCGCCGACAGCCCCTCCCAGGTGTCGTAGCCCAACCCCGACAGCAGCCGCCCGCCCGGCCCGAGGCCGAGCTCCGCCGCGTCCGCCCGGGCCCGCTCCACGATCCCGGCGTACGAGAGCTCCTCGCCGCCCACCACGAGGCCCGGGGCGTCGGCGTCCACGGGGGCGAACGGGGCGAAGCGGTCGCCCTGCGAGGGCACCTCCACCGCGTAGTCCGCGAACCCGGCGGGCGGCTGCGGGAACCGGCCGCCCAGCGGGCGCAGCGCGAGCGCCACCCGCTCGCCGGAGCAGGCCGCGGCCTCCTCCAGCGTGTCGGGGCCGCTCACCACCACATCGGCGTCGGCCGGGTCCCCGCCCACCTCGGCGACGACGCCGACCGAGGCGCAGGCCAGCAGCCACACGGCGCTCTGCCAGTGCGCGGGGAGCAGCAGCGCGAGCCGGTCGCCGGGGCCGGCGGCCAGGTCACCCTGGAGCAGATTGGCGGTCTTGGCCACCCAATTGGCGAAGGTGGCGACGGACAATTCGACGCGCTCGCCCGTGGCGTCGTCGTAGAAGGTCACGAGCGGGCGGCCCGGATCGGCGGCGAGCGCGGATCGCAGCAGGTCGGCAGGGGTGCGGTCAGTGGCGTTCACCCGCCCCAGCGTACGCGGGGCGCTCCCCCGTACGGGCGCCGCCGACTCCTCCGTCCAGGGGAGCCGCGCAGCCCCGCGACCAGACGGTCCGTCAGTTCTGCGATGGCGGTTCGCGGTGGCTGTGCCCAGCATCGCTTGCATGCGTGGATTCCTGTCTTCAGCGGTCGGCGTCGCGACCGCAGCCGCACTGTCCCTGCCGCTCGCCCTGTCCACCCCGGCGCTGGCCGGGGCCGCCCCGGCGGCCCCCGCGGTCCCGGAGGCCCCCGCGTCCCCTGCGTCCCCGGTGTCCCCGGTGTCCCCCGCGGGCTCCACCCAGTCCCTGCCGCTCGTCCCGCTCGGGCCGGCCGCAGAGCGGTCGCCGTCGGCCGGCATCCCCGGCATGAGCACCGCGCCGCGGCTGCCGGAGACCCGGGGACTGGCCGCGCGGGAGGTCGAGAAGTTCTCGCTGGTCGGCGTCGTCTGGGACGACGCGGCCACCCCGCTCCACGGCCACGTCCAGGTCCGTACCCGCTCCGCGCGGACGGCGACCTGGTCCGACTGGCAGGACGTGGAGACCCACAACAGCGAGCACGCCCCCGACCCCGGCACCCCCGAGCGGGGCTCCGGCCGGCTGCGGGGCAGCACCGCACCGCTGTGGGTCGGAGAGTCCGACGCCGTCGAGGTCCGCGTCCAGGCGGAACCCGGCACGGCCCCCACCGCCAGCCGGGGGACCCACGTGCCCACCCGGCTGCCCACCGGCCTGCGGATCGAACTCGTCGACCCGGGCGCGGCGGGGCCGCCCGCGGCGCCGGACGGCAAGAACACCGGGGCGGCGGCCGGGTCCGGCACTCCGGCAGGGGACGACAAGGGCAACACCTCCGCCCCGGCACCCGGCATGACCATGGGCATGACCGAGGCCTCCATGGCCAACGTGCCGCTGGCCCCGCTCGGCTCGAAGGAGATCACCGCGCTGAACAAGGCCGACGCCACCGCCGACGCCGTCCTCGCGGGCGAGGGCTCCGTCGCCGCGACCCCGTACATCGGCCCGCGGCCGAAGATCGTGACGCGGCTGGGGTGGGGCGCGGACGAAAGCCTGCGCGAGAAGGCGTTCGTCTACACGAACACGGTCAAGGCGGCCTTCGTCCACCACACCGCCTCCGGCAACAACTACGCGTGCGCGGACGCCCCGGCGGTGCTGCGCAGCCTGTACCGGTACCACGTGATCAGCGAGGGCTGGCGCGACATCGGCTACAACTTCGCCATCGACAAGTGCGGCACCGTCTACGAGGGCCGCGCGGGCGGGGTCGCCAAGCCGGTGCTGGGCGCGCACACCATGGGGTTCAACACGGACAGCATGGGCATCGCCGTGATCGGCACCTTCACCACCACCGGGCCGCCGGCGGCCGCGGTGAAGTCGGTGGCGGCACTGACGGCGTGGAAGCTGGGCCTGTTCAACCGCGACCCCCGGGCGACGACGACCCTCACCTCGGGCGGCGGCAACCTGTACGCCAAGGGCAAGGCGGTCAAGATGAACGTGATCTCCGGCCACCGCGACGGCTTCGCCACCGAATGCCCGGGCAAACTCCTCTACAACCAACTCCCCCCGACCCGCACCACCTCGGCCAAACTCCAGGGACGGTAGCCGCGGGGGTTCCGGCGGTGGGGCGGGCCTGGCGGCTGGCGGCCAGCGGTCGGCTCCGGCGGGGGCGGCGCGCGGCGGGACCCGGCGGCACGGAGGCGGACAGCGGACCAGGACCCACGAGGCGGTGTTCCAAGTGCCCAGGATCAGGGAGGGTATGGGGCTTTCCCGTCAGTCTCATCGTCCTTCCGTGGCGGGCCGGCCTGTCAAGGGCGCTCCCTGCGGTCGCGTCGCTACGCGATCGCCTCCGGCGACCCTTGACAGACCGTCCCGCCACGGAAAAACGAAG